>NZ_JAWORT010000014.1:0-148790 GCF_033337975.1 Vibrio sp. Vb2880 | reverse complement strand
TGGCGCTGGACTAAACAAAGGCCCCCTTTTAGGGGGCTCACACAAAGCCACCTTCTTTAGAAGGTGGTAATTTACTTCTAAAAGCTTGTATGCGCTGCGATTATTCGTCTAGGAAGCTGCGCAGAGTCTCTGAGCGGCTTGGGTGACGAAGTTTACGTAGTGCTTTTGCTTCGATCTGACGGATACGCTCACGAGTAACGTCGAACTGCTTACCAACTTCTTCTAGAGTATGGTCAGTGTTCATGTCAATACCAAAGCGCATACGAAGTACTTTCGCTTCACGTGGTGTTAGACCTGCAAGCACGTCTTTTGTTGCCACTTTAAGGCTAGTTGCTGTTGCAGAATCTAGCGGAAGTTCTAGCGTTGTATCTTCGATAAAATCACCTAGATGCGAATCTTCGTCGTCACCGATTGGTGTCTCCATTGAGATAGGCTCTTTAGCGATTTTTAGAACTTTACGAATCTTGTCTTCTGGCATTTGCATGCGCTCTGCCAGTTCTTCCGGTAGTGGCTCGCGACCCATCTCTTGCAACATTTGACGAGAGATACGGTTTAGCTTGTTGATCGTTTCGATCATGTGTACCGGAATACGAATCGTACGTGCTTGGTCCGCGATTGAACGAGTGATTGCCTGACGGATCCACCACGTTGCGTAAGTCGAGAACTTGTAACCACGACGATATTCGAACTTATCTACCGCTTTCATCAGACCGATGTTACCTTCCTGGATCAGATCCAAGAACTGTAGGCCACGGTTGGTGTATTTCTTCGCGATAGAAATTACAAGACGCAAGTTCGCTTCAACCATCTCTTTCTTCGCACGGCGAGCTTTTGCTTCACCGATAGACATACGACGGCTGATGTCTTTAATGTTCTGTACGTTTAGAGAAGTCTCTTCTTCAATCATTTTTAGCTTAGCGATTGAACGACGGATTTCTTCTTCGTTACGTTTGATCTTTTCAGCGTATGGCTTGTCTGAAGCAAGAACTTCATCCAGCCAAGCTTCACTTGATTCATTACCAGTGAACAGCGCGATGAATGATTTCTTCGGCATTTTGCCGTATTCAACCACTGACTTCATGATCAGACGCTCTTGAGTACGAACGCGATCCATAGCAGTACGCAGTTCATTCACTAGGTGATCAAACTGTTTAGGCGTTAGACGAAACTCGCGGAATACGTCTAGCATCATTTCATTAGCAACGGTTGCTTTCGGGCTGTTATAGCCGTACTCGTTGATTGCTAATTGAAGATTTTGATAGGTGCTGCGTAGTTGGTTGAATTTCTCTAGCGCTAGCTCTGGGTCGATACCTACATCTTCTTCAGAATCATCTGAATCGTCATCGCTATCTTCGTCGTCATCAACGTCTTCATCGTCTTCTTCTTCTAACTGAGATTCAGTCAGTTCAGAACCGATGTGTGTTGCCGTTGGTGCAGCGGTGTCGTCAGCATCTGGATCTACAAAACCTGAAATTAGGTCTGTAAGACGTAGTTCTTCAGCTTGAACTTTGTCAAATTGCTCAAGAATGTACGGAATTGTGCCTGGGTATTCAGCAACAGACGATTGAACTTGGTTAATACCTTCTTCAATACGTTTTGCGATGTCGATTTCGCCTTCGCGAGTTAGAAGTTCGACAGTACCCATCTCACGCATGTACATACGTACTGGGTCTGTTGTACGACCAATCTCACTCTCTACGCTAGAAAGTGCAGCGGCTGCAGCTTCGGCTGCATCTTCATCGGTAATATTTGTGTCATCGTTCAGTGCTAAATCATCAGCATCAGGAGCAGTTTCTACTACCTTAATGCCCATGTCGTTGATCATCTGAATGATGTCTTCTACCTGTTCTGAATCTACGATTTCAGCAGGTAGGTGGTCATTTACTTCGGCGTAGGTCAGATAGCCTTGTTCCTTGCCTTTAATAACAAGTGACTTTAGCTGTGACTGCGGATTGTGATCCATAGACGGTATCCAACTTCGTAATCTGGTGAAGGAATCAGTATGCGAAATGCAAACCACTTACTATAACAAATTAAATCGTTGCTGACTAATTAAACAGGGTTACGCTTTTAAATCTAGCATAAGTGCTAGCAGCTCCCTTTTCTCTTCGGCTGATAAACCGACACTTCTTGCTTTGGCCTGCAGGTTTTCAATTTGTTTTTCTACGCACTGGGCAATAATTTTATCCAGTGAGTCTAAAAAGATTTCTTCTTGGTTGTCCTCATCGAGTGGAATGTCCCAACTCGCGAGACGAGACAGAAGGGTCTCATTTTGGCTGTTTCGCCAATGCTCTAATAATTGGCCTGTGTTGATATGGGGATGCGCTTGGCATTTATCAAGTACATCAACAAATAAACTTAGACCAGGAATGGGCAAATCTCTAACGCTAGTTAGATCTGGCACCATACTTACGTATTGTGGGTTTTGAATCAGTAACGCGATCACTTCTCGCATCGGTGTTCGCTTGATTTCTTTATGAGGTTGAGGCCTTTTATCCTCTTTACCTTGTTTTGAAATTAGCTGCTGTAGTTGGCGTTCATCAACCAAACCCAAACGGCGGCCAAGCAATTCTCTCAAGTATAGTCTTAAAGTGCCGCCAGGGACTTTATCAATGAGAGGAACCGCAAGAGTACTCAGTTTTGCCATGCCTTCTTTCGTGCTCATGTCGACCTGCTGAGTCAATGAGCTGAACATGAATTCAGACAAGGGCATCGCATTAGACACTTGCTGCTCAAATGCTTGTTTTCCGTTTTGCCGGATATAAGAGTCGGGATCTTCTCCATCCGGCAAAAACATGAATTTTAACTGGCGACCATCAGTTAGGTAAGGCAATGCATTTTCCATGGCACGCCACGCTGCTTCACGGCCTGCGCGGTCACCGTCATAACAACACACGACGGTGCTTGTTTGCCTGAATAACACTTGCAAGTGATCGCCCGTTGTCGAGGTTCCCAATGAGGCAACGGAATAATCTACGCCATATTGAGCAAGCGCGACAACATCCATATAGCCTTCAACCACTAAAATTTGTGGTGGCTCACGGTACGCTTGTAGTACTTCATAAAGGCCATACAACTCTTTACCTTTATGAAATATCGGGGTTTCGGGTGAGTTGAGATATTTTGGTGTCCCATCACCTAATACTCGACCACCAAAGCCTATTACTCGACCGCGTCTGTCTCGAATAGGAAACATCACTCGACCACGGAATCGGTCGTAGCGGTTGCCTTTATCGTTTTCAATCAACATGCCGCCAGTGACGAGCATGTCTTGGTTTTCTTTATTCTGGCCAAAGTTCTTACGAACTAAATCCCATTCATCAGCCACATAGCCGATGCCAAACTTCTGGACGATTTCACCAGACAGGCCGCGATCTTTTAGATACTCAATCGCCACCTTACTTGCTGGCTGTTTGAGTTGGTTACGATAAAATTGAGCAATGCTGCCCATTAAGTCGTATAGGTTACGTTTTTCACTGCTGCTTGCTTGTGGGCCTGATTGAAACGAACCATTACCGCCGCTACGTTGTTCGCGAGGAACATCTAAACCCAAGTATGAAGCGAGTTCTTCAATGGCTTCGACGAATTCTAGTCGGTCGAATTCCATCAAAAAATCGATGGCATTTCCATGCGCGCCACAACCAAAACAATGGTAGAACTGCTTTTCTTGACTGACACTGAATGAGGGTGTCTTTTCGTTGTGGAAAGGGCAGCATGCGCCGTAGTTTTTGCCTTTTTTCTTAAGTTTCACACGTGCGTCGATGATATCGACAATATCAAGTCGAGCTAGAAGGTCATCGATAAAACTGCGAGGGATGTGTCCAGCCATAAAACCTAACAAAAAAAGAAGATGATGAGTGGAGTGAATGCCTTAAAAGAATGAGCGTATTGCCCATTGATTTCATTCCATCCATCCAGATACAAACAAGCCGTGCGCTCCAAAGGATAGCACGGCTTGCTGCAATTGGGTGGGGTACCTTAAGCCAATTTAGCGCGAACTAAACCGCTTACTTTACCCATATCTGCACGCCCTTGAATTTGCGGTTTCAGAACGCCCATTACTTTGCCCATGTCTTGCATGCCAGCTGCGCCAGATTCAGCAATCGCGTTCTCGATGAGAGCCGCTACTTCTTCGTCTGTCAGTGGTTGAGGCATAAAGTCCTCAAGAACGGTAATTTCTGCTTGTTCCGCATCAGCAAGATCTTGACGACCCGCTGCTTCAAACTGCGCTACAGAGTCGCGACGTTGTTTAACCATCTTGGTCAATACTGCAAGAATGTCGTCATCGTTCAGAGTAATCTGTTCGTCAACTTCACGTTGCTTGATTGCTGATAGGGCTAAACGAATAGTACCAAGGCGCAATTTGTCCTTGGCTTTCATCGCTAATTTTTGCTCTTCTTTGAGTTGATCAATCAGAGCCATAACTAAATTCCTTTTGGAGCTCAGTTATTAGTACAGGCGAACGCGACGAGCGTTTTCGCGAGCTAGCTTCTTAGCGTGACGCTTTTGAGCAGCTGCTTTAGCGCGTTTGCGAACTGTAGTTGGTTTTTCGTAGTGCTCACGACGACGCACTTCAGAAAGGATACCTGCTTTTTCGCAAGAGCGCTTAAAACGACGTAGAGCAACGTCGAACGGTTCGTTTTCACGTACTTTAACTACTGGCATATGCCTTTCACCTCAGGGGTTATTCGTTAACGCTGGTATTCAACAGACCAAATCACAATTGTTAGGTCTCTTACCAGCTTGATCAAAAATGGTGCGGAATTTTAATCCGATCACAACTACTTTGTAAAGCCTTTTGTCGATTATTGTCTGTACAAAATTTGTTTGCAGCACCAAGGCGAGGTAATATGACGCCCAAATTTCCTCTATACAGAAAGCATACTGAGAAAACCATGCGCATTATTGGTATTGAAACCTCTTGTGACGAGACTGGCATCGCAATTTATGACGATGAAAACGGTCTCTTGTCACACAAGCTATACAGCCAAGTAAAACTGCACGCAGATTACGGCGGTGTGGTGCCTGAGTTGGCTTCACGTGACCACGTAAAGAAAACCATTCCTCTTATTAAAGAGGCACTAAAAGAAGCGAACTTAACTTCAAAAGACATCGATGGTGTCGCGTATACCGCGGGGCCTGGTCTTGTTGGGGCGCTATTAGTGGGTGCGACTATCGGTCGCAGTATTGCTTATGCTTGGGGAGTGCCAGCGGTACCTGTTCATCATATGGAAGGTCACCTATTGGCCCCAATGTTGGAAGATAACCCTCCACCGTTCCCGTTTGTGGCGGTATTAGTATCGGGCGGCCACTCTATGATGGTGGAAGTGAGAGGCATCGGTGAGTACAAAATTCTAGGTGAGTCGATTGATGATGCGGCGGGCGAAGCGTTTGATAAAACAGCGAAGCTAATGGGTTTGGATTACCCAGGCGGTCCACTATTATCTAAACTGGCGGAAAAAGGTACACCGGGCCGCTTTAAGTTCCCACGCCCAATGACGAATGTGCCAGGTTTGGACATGAGTTTCTCTGGTCTAAAAACCTTTACGGCTAACACGATTGCTGCAAACGGTGATGACGAGCAAACTCGCGCGGACATCGCATTGGCATTTGAAGAGGCTGTGTGTGCTACGTTGGCTATTAAATGTAAGCGCGCGCTTGAGCAAACAGGCATGAAACGCATTGTTATTGCTGGTGGTGTGAGTGCTAACCGTCGTTTGCGAGCTGAGTTAGAGAAGTTAGCGAAGAAAGTTGGCGGCGAAGTTTACTACCCACGTACTGAGTTCTGTACAGATAACGGTGCGATGATCGCTTACGCAGGCATGCAGCGCTTGAAGAATGGCGAAGTGGCTGACATGTCAGTAGAGGCTCGTCCACGTTGGCCAATTGATCAACTAACACCTGTCGCTTAGTCAAATTTATGCGGTAGGTTTGAAACCGGTTCTGTGTAATAAAGGTCTCTGCTCCTCAGAGGCCTTTATTTTTAATTATTCAATGAACCGCCTCGTTTTACATTCTGACTGATGCGAGCAGTTCGCTATTGTTTCAGTGCTAGGATGACGTGGAAGAATAAGAAATGGATATAACAATGAATAAGTTTGAAATTGAAGGTCAGCAACTTGCTTATCTAGATAAAGGTGAGGGCCCTGTGCTTCTATTTGGTCATAGTTACCTTTGGGATAGCCAAATGTGGGCGCCGCAAGTTGAGGTTTTAAGCCAGTCATTCCGTTGTATTGTGCCAGATCTTTGGGCACATGGTGAATCGGACGCTGCACCTGCATCGACACAGTCATTGGCCGACTATGCACAACATATGTTGGCATTGATGGATCATTTAGATATCGAAGAGTTCTCGATAGTGGGCTTATCTGTTGGCGGCATGTGGGGAGCAGAGCTAACGGCTCAAGCGCCGCAACGTGTTAAGTCACTGGTATTGATGGATACCTTCATTGGCTGGGAGCCAGAAGTTACGTATAAGAAGTATTTTGCAATGCTTGATACCATCAGCCAAGTCCAAGCAGTGCCTGCGCCAATTATTGAAGTCGTTGTGCCGCTGTTCTTTGCCAACAACGTCAATCAGGATAATCCTAAACTTGTCGCTTCATTCAAACGCAGTTTAGAAGACCTGAATGGTGAGCGTGCGGTGGAAGTCGCTCGCATAGGGCTCATGGTGTTTGGTCGCCGTGATGTGATTGAGGATTCGGAAAAATTTGCTCTGCCGACGTTAATTGCAGTGGGCTGTGAAGATAAACCACGTCCAGTTTTTGAATCTTATTTAATGAAAGACTGTATCACAGGCAGTGAGTTGGTGGAGATTCCCCAAGCTGGACACATCAGTTGTTTAGAGCAACCTGAGTTCGTCAACCAGATGTTGTTGAACTTCCTGAATCGAGTTCATGCATAACCAATACATCCTTCTTTAAACGAAAAACTCGGCATTAAGCCGAGTTTTTTTGTGTCAGTTTTTTCTCGCCGATTTTTGGCTCGTCGCCAGACAAAAGCCGACGAATATTTTGATGATGCTTAAATACGATTAAGCAGCACAGCATAGCAACAGGTAACGTGTATTGCGGTTTAAACATCCAAGTATAAAACGGAGTGACCAAAACCGTGACGAGAGCCGCTAAGGATGAATAGCGGAATAGCGCGGCTACTGACAGCCAAGTTAACATTACCAATCCTGTTAAGTCCAAACCAATCGGAGCGATAGCGCCAAGCGCGGTTGCGACACCTTTTCCGCCTTTAAAGTGGAAAAAGATAGGGTACATGTGGCCAAGACAGGCAGCAATGGCGATGACGCCAAGAATGATAGGGTCGATACCAAGAAAGTATCCGCCCCACACGGGGATAGTGCCTTTGAGCATATCGCACAACAAGACTGAAACAGCGGCTCCTCTTCCGCCAATACGCAATACGTTCGTTGCTCCAGGATTGTTAGATCCCACACTGCGTGGGTCTGGCAGTTTTAAGAGTCGACAGATCAAAACCGCACTGGAAACCGAACCTAATAAATAGGCGGCCATTGTCATTATCAGTGCCAGTGCGTCCATAGAAGTCCTTGATGGATTGGAATTTAATGCTCGGTTCCCGCGTAGTTGCTATCATACCCCGAATTTACATAATGCAGAAATCCTCACTGTGATAGAGCTTGCATTATGTGATTTCTTGTATATAAAGATGCTTTCGCAGTTTATACCTAAGTAACATTGTGATGACCAAAGTAAATGTTACTTAGGTATAGAATACTACGATCAAATTACCCCTCACGGGTATCCGACCTCTGTAATAGAAGGACATAAGATGGCTCTGGATAAAGTTTTTATTGAACAGTTAGAAGTAATCACCACAATTGGCGTGTACGACTGGGAACAACAAATCAAACAAAAGTTGGTTCTAGATATTGAAATGGCACACGATAATAAACCTGCGGGCAAAAGTGATGATGTGCAAGATGCACTGGATTATTCGCAGGTGAGTGAGGCGGTACTTAACCACATTGAAAATGGTCGTTTCTTACTGGTCGAGCGCGTGGCTGAAGAAGTAGCAGAGCTTATCATGCAGCGTTTCTCTGTGCCTTGGGTGAAAATCCGCCTAGCGAAGCCTGGCGCCGTGCCACAAGCACGTGCTGTTGGTGTGGTGATTGAGCGAGGCCGAGCATGATCACCACCTATATCGGTGTTGGGACGAACGTAGAAAGAGAGCAACATGTGCTTGCTGCGTATCAGGAGCTGCAACGGCTTGGAGAAAATCTCCTCGTATCACCGATATATGAATGCGAACCTATTGGTTTTAGCAGCAAGAATTTCTACAACTTTGTCGTTGCAATGCGTACCGAGTTGTCATTAGAAGAGTTGAGCCATCAACTACGCGAGATTGAATTTAAGTGGGGACGCGAAGAAAACGCGCAAAAGTATCAGGATCGAACACTGGATCTCGATATAGTGTTGTTCGGTGAGCGCGTCTCCAAGAAAAAACCTGAGCTACCTCGCAGTGATATCTACAAATATCCTTTTGTCACAAAGCCGCTGTATGATCTCGAACCGCAATTAGTGATCCCAGGCGATGGACGCACAGTCGCAGACATTTGGCATGCTATGCAGCCAGTCGATTCGCTCAAACCCGTTTCCTTTCATTTTTAATTTGAGTTGTTTACATGAGTTATTTTGAAGCCTTTATTTTGGCTCTGATTCAGGGGCTGACAGAGTTTTTGCCTATCTCAAGCTCTGCCCATTTGATCCTGCCTTCCGCTATTTTAGGATGGGAAGACCAAGGTCTGGCCTTTGATGTTGCTGTTCACGTCGGTACATTAATGGCTGTCGTGATCTATTTTCGTCATGAAGTAATCACTTTGTTTCAAGCGTTATTTGCTTCGATCTTTAAAGGAGATCGCAGTAAAGAAGCTAAATTGGCTTGGATGATCGTGATTGCGACGATTCCAGCTTGTGTGTTCGGCTTATTGATGAAAGACATCATTGAAGTGTATCTACGTAGCGCTTACGTCATCGCGACTACCACGATCGTATTTGGCTTGTTGCTATGGTGGGTAGACAAAAACGCTGAACTCGTTGCCGATGAATACCAAACGGGTTGGAAGAAAGCTGTATTTATCGGTATTGCCCAAGCCTTAGCGATGATTCCTGGAACTTCACGTTCAGGGGCGACCATTACAGCAGCGCTTTACCTTGGCTTTACTCGAGAAGCGGCTGCCCGCTTTTCATTTTTAATGTCGATCCCAATCATTACATTAGCTGGTAGCTACTTAGGTATGAAGTTAGTGACCAGTGGTGAACCTGTCCATGTTGGTTTCTTACTGACTGGCATTATCACATCGTTTATCAGTGCGTACATCTGTATCCACTTCTTCTTGAAGATGATTTCACGCATGGGCATGACACCGTTTGTGATTTACCGTCTGATTTTGGGCGTCGGTTTGTTCGCTTTTCTATTAAGTGCATAATTGATGTTAACGAAAAACGCCCGTGAAATCCGCGGGCGTTTTTGTTTGTTCGTTACTTCTTAAGTGCTGCTTTCACTGCTTCAATACGTCGTTTTTCTTGCTCGTCACGAATCGCAGGGCCTTTAAAGCCCTCTTTGATTATGGTTTGAACGTCAACTGCCGCTGCTGCTTGGTAGGCTTGCCTAAAAATATCCGCCTGTGGATATGGTTGCGTTTCCAGTCCTTTACGACCAGCGTGATCCGCTTGGCAGCAAAGCAAGATATCTTGCAGACGTTCGGACTTACGCCACACATCAAGTTTATTGAGTATTTTAATTATGGTTTGTGGTTTAAGTTCAGCCGCGCGATGAATATTGGAGTGCTGTTCGCACACCATCAAGGCTAAATCACGAAACTCATTTGGTACCCGGACACGTTCGCACAGCTTTTTGATCAGTTTTAATCCTGTATGGCAATGCATTTTGTGGCTTGGCCATTCGCTCTCTGGCGTCACGCCTTTACCCAAGTCATGCACTTGGGCGGCAAACCTGACGGGGAGTGAGTTACTCAATTTTGCGGCTTGCTCTGCCACCATCAAAGTATGGATGCCAGTATCGATTTCTGGATGCCACTTCTCAGGTTGAGGCACGCCAAATAGTGCATCAATTTCAGGTAAAACCACGGTTAATGCACCACAGTCTCGTAGAACCGATAAGAAAATATCAGGGCGAGGAGTAGGGAGAGATTTATGCCATTCTTGCCAAACACGCTCGGGAGTCAGTGTACTTAGCTCTCCAGATTCTGCCATGTGACGCATTAACCGCATAGTTTCGTCGGCAACCGTAAAGTTTAGATCAGCAAGCTTTGCAGCGAAGCGAGCGACACGTAAAACGCGTAGAGGGTCTTCAATAAAGGCGTCTGATACATGGCGTAGCAGTTTATCGTTGAGATCTTGCTGGCCACCATATGGGTCATGGATCGTGCCATCACTCTCCATTGCCATCGCGTTAATGGTTAAATCACGACGTATCAAATCTTCTTCTAAGGTGACGTTTTGATCGAAGAAACATTCAAAACCAGTGTAACCAGAACCTGACTTTCTCTCTGTTCGTGCAAGGGCATGTTCTTCTTTACTTTTGGGATGCAGAAATACAGGAAAGTCTTTACCAACGGCGGTGTACCCTTGGGACAACATCATCTCAGGCGTCGCGCCTACGACCACCCAATCGTTGTCATAGCTATCAATTCCGAGCAATTTATCTCGAACTGCGCCACCTACTAAATAAACTTGCACGAATTACCTCTTAATTTATGGATATGCCGTTGGACATTGTAGCAAGCAATGGTACTTTTCTTTACTCCCGAGAGTAGATGCGGCTATGTTTATATTATATCTGACTATTCTCAGGTGGTTTTTTAGCTGGAGAGCCTAATGTATAAGGACTTTTTTGGGTTTGTCGAACAACCATTTTCGATTGTTCCAAACTCACGTTATTTGTATTTAAGCCAACGTCACAAAGAGGCAATCACACATCTCCAAGCCGGGCTAGGCGATGGCGGTGGTTTTGCTATGCTTACTGGCGAAGTAGGTACAGGCAAAACGACTGTCGCAAAAGCGATGCTGGCGAATTTGGGTGATAACACCAAAGCGGGTCTTATCCTCAATCCCACGTTTTCGAGTCGGGACTTGCTCGAAGCCATTTGTGATGAGTTCAAAATCACCTATCCACCAGATGCAAACCTCAAACAGCTAAACCAGGTTATCCATCAATATTTGCTGCGTAATTATCGTTCAGGCTGGCAGACATTGCTGGTCATTGATGAGGCTCAACACCTTGCTGCCGACGTTCTAGAGCAGTTGCGCTTGTTGACCAACTTGGAAACCGATACCAGAAAACTGCTCAAAGTGTTGTTGGTCGGGCAACCTGAATTGCAGCGGTTATTACAAACAACACAACTACGCCAACTTGCCCAGCGTATTACCGGGCGTTATCACCTGTTGCCGTTGGATGAAAAAGAGACAGAAGATTACATCGCATTTCGACTACATACAGCAGGTGGCGACCAGCAACTGTTTAATCGTGCTTCTTGTAAACTTATAGCCAAATACAGTCACGGTATACCGCGGCTCATCAACCTTATCTGTGACAAGTCCCTCAACATTAGTTATCACCAGGGTAATGTGGTTGTGGATAAGCAAACCGTTCAGCAGGCCTGTGAAGAGGTGATGCAGTTTCAGGCAGATATTTATCAGCAAGATAAAAAAGAGCGCCGGACTTTCCGTTGGCCTGCTTGGGGCTCTGTCACGGTAGGCCTTATTGCTGCATTAAGTACGGGGTGGGCGGTCGTGAATTATATGCCAGCTCAAGCGACGTCAGTGTTGACACAAGTGACGGAGCCAAGAGTAGAGCCAACACCAACCGTCGTCAGCCAACAGTTAACGGATGAGCAGCGTGCTTTATTGTTAACACAAAAACAGTCGAACCTCGCTGTAAATGATTTGTATCGTTTGTGGGGGTATCAAGCATCGGTTCGCGATAATCTTTGTTTGTCAGAACCGCAGTCGACTATGCGTTGTGAGCGTAAAATGGCGACTTGGCCGCTGTTGATGCAACAAAATCGCCCTGTGATCTTGGAGTTGAATTATCAAGGTGATGTTGGGTATGTCATTCTATATGCCGTCGGTAATGATCAAGCTGAAGTGCTCAATGGTAAGCAGCGTCTCCGTCTGCCAGTTTCGTGGCTAAAGCCGTTGTGGCAGGGAAATATTATCGAGCTGTGGCATGCTCCGCTGAATGAAACATTACGTTTAGACATGGAAGGCCCTGCGATTGAAGTATTAGACCGATTATTAGCAGAAGCGGTGAGTGAGCCACTACTTGAAACGTCTATTTTTGATGGTGCGATGAAAGAGCGAGTCGAGTTATTTCAACGTTGGCAAGGAATTGGTGTCGATGGTATTGCAGGTAAGCGAACGCTAGACCGACTTCAGCAAAATGTTCAGCCAGATGCGCCTCAACTGGCGAGAATAGAAAAGGAGGACGCATAATGTCAGCTGTGAAACATATAGGTCTGTTCTTGCTGCCAATCACTGCTTCTGCTATTGGAGTCGCTTGGTACTTAGATCTCTTTGCACCGAGTGTTGAAGTAGATACAACGTCCCCGATAGAAAAGGTTGAAGTGGTATCACCTTTCAAAGTATTAGACTATCCAGAGAACACCCAGTTGGCCCAATTGCCAAGAGAGTGGCCAAGTGCAGAGCTATCGCGTGATTTTGGTACATTTACCACCCCCGATGAATACACGAGCCATACACCAAGCAGAGATGAAACACGCAACTCAGCATCAACCCAAACGACTTCTGCTGCTGAAGAGGACCTCGGGTTGTCTTTGGATGATCTGGATTTATCCTCATTATCTCCTGATTTAGCTAGGAAGGTCGAAAATGCTTTATCCCGAGATGATGACAATTCATCATCACAAACGGCACGCGTGAACGATTTAGAGCGCAACGCTCACCAGTGGCAAGGGCGTCTACCTGCGCTTAATTTGCAAACCCATATGTATGCTAGTGATGAAAATCGCCGTTGGGTGAAAATTAACAATGTTGAGTATCATCAAGGGGATGTCGTTGATGATCAGGTCACTCTAAGAGAAATACAACCGCAAGCTGTGATTGTTGAGTTCCAAGGTGAGCAAATTCGTATACCAGCGTTGTATGAGTGGAAAGGGTAACTCTTGTAGAAACACATCAAGCCAGCGAAATTATATCGCTGGCTTTTTATTTTTCAGAGCATCTTTTGCATCTATTCTGGTGATGATTTTTAGATACTCAAACAAGCAAAATATAGCTTTTCTCAGTCGTTTAAATAGCACCAATATCATTCATCTATTGATAGCGCGATTCCAGTCAGCGTTGTGTAAAAAGACACCATTTTCACGAACTTCGGAGTAATGACTTGGTCCACGTTAGACCCCTTCACATAATAGGAGTCTAAACAGAGACACATGCGTATTCTGATTTTTTCTTTAAGTATTGTTGCATCGACAAGCTATGCAGCAAAGCCAGACCCATTCCCAGTTACACCAGATAGTCGCGGGCAAGATTTCATGGTCAGTGCGACGAATCCTTACGTGAGCAGTACCGGTTACTCAATATTGAAAGAAGGCGGTAACGCTGTTGATGCTATGGTCGCGATGCAGATGGTGATGTCTGTCGTTGAGCCAGATATGACCGGAATTGGCGGCGGGACTTTCGCGCTGTTTTATCAACATGACGAGAAAAAATTTCTGGCCCTTGATGGTCGAGATGAAGCGCCCTCTAGCGCGAACCCTGAAATGTTTGTTGAGAATGGGGAAGTACTCAGTCGCAACGAAATATTAGGCCCTCGTTCTGTTGCGGTTCCGGGCACGTTGCGGTTGCTTTACACCACTCATGAACAATACGGCAAGTTGCCATGGGCAGAGCTGATTAAGCCGGCGATTACATTGGCGAGCAATGGGTACGCGATGAACAGCTACACCTACGACATCGTAGTAAGAGAGCAAAGCCGACTTGAGCAAGATCCGGAAGTGAAAGCCTTGTATTGGCAAGGGGACGATATTAAGCCGACGGGAACCTTGATGAAGAACCCTAAGATGGCTGAGACGCTGAGGAAGATCGCGCAACAAGGCGATAGTTACCTTTATGGTGGTGAGCTTGGTCAGCACATCGTAGAGACGGTTAATAGTCGTATTGACGACCAACACGAAAAGTTGTCTTTAGAAGATTTTAAACATTACCAAGTGAAGCAGCGTGACATCATTGAGAGCGACTACCGTGGGAATAAAATCGTCTCTTTTGGTTACCCAGCTTCGGGCGGTGTGATGGTCGCTCAGAGTCTTGAACTGCTTGCACCCTATGACATTGCCCATATGGCGAAAACGGATGTGGAACCTTGGCGTCTCATGACTGAAGCGATGCGAATTGCAAAAGCCGATCGTATTGCGTATGCCGGAGATCCGGATTATGTGGAAGCGCCAGTTGAACAGTTATTGTCTAAAGCCTATCTAGATCAGAGACGTGATTTAATCCCTGATAATGGCACTTTAAAAGAGGATCCAAAAGCAGGACAGATAACGCAAACTCAGTATGCGCAATATCAAGGCTTCGAGAGCAAAGATACAGGGCACATTTCTATCGTTGATAGGGAAGGTAATGCGATTGCTATGACCAGCACCGTTGGCACGGGAATGGGATCTGGTGTCATGGTTGATGGCGTTATCTTGAATGCACAAATGGCGAACTTTTCACCTCAACCAACGCTTAACGGTAAGCCTACTCAAAACTCGATTGAAGCGGGTAAGCGTCCACGCTCAGCCATTACGCCATTAATGGTGATGGACAGTGATGATAACTTGCGTTTGGTGGTTGGGTCACCAGGTAGTTCACAAATCCCGGGGTATGTACTCAAAACCGTGGTTGGGGTGCTGGATTGGAATTTATCAGCGCAAGAGGCTATTGACTTACCAAACATCCAGTATGGCACTAAGATAGACCGCACCAAGTCTTATGACCCGACTGGTTTGCTGGTGGAAAAGAAAACGTTCGCAGAAATGTTGGTGCCTGAGTTTATGGAGCTTGGCTACCCAGTGCACGTTATTCCAGTGGTAAGCGGTTTGAATGCAATTGAGCTAAAAGATGGCAAGCTTTATGGCGCAACGGATCGTCGTCGAGCCTCTAGTTCAATGGGGGAGTAGTACTCACTTCTATCAAACGAAGCAAACTAAAAAGCCAGTCAATATCGACTGGCTTTTGCGTTCTTTTTATAGATAAAAGGGCGAAGGATTTATGCCCAACCCGCAGGTGAACGTTTTCTACGAGGCATGACATGCGGAAGAATCAAACCAAATAGTAAACCTAAACCTGCAACACCGCCGCCATAAGTGAAGTACTTAAGCAGCATGTCATCTTTTTGTGTATCCAGTTTTGCGCGTAGCTCGCGGTTTTCTGTTTCAACAGAAGTAAGCTGATCGCTGATCTCAGAGTATTTATTTTCTAGATCTGAAATTTGTTGGTTACGTGTTTCGAGAGAGGTAACAAGACCGGCTTTCTCTGCATCAGAAGTTTGACGAGCATTAGCAAGCTGCTCTTTTACTTCGGCTAGCTCTTTCTCAATGCGAGGAAGGCGAATTGCCATGCTCTCTTGGTTTGTCACAAACTTGCTTTGTACCCAACCAGTGCGACCACGGTCATCACGAACTTGCGTGTAGCCAGTATCTCGGTTGGTTTTAATCAGTTGTACTTTAGAACCGGCGTTAACACTACCAATAATACGGTAGGTGTTATTTGGACCTGAGTGCATAAAAGTGAAGAGGTCATCAGAAATATAACGGTCTGCTGCTAGGGCCGCTGGCGCTGCTAGCAAAGTAAACAAAACCGTGATGATTAGTTTTTTCACAGTAAATCCCTTAACGATTTTTCTTGGAGACAGCGTTGGCACCGAATGATTGGAGCCGGAAATAGACGAATAGTATGCAGTTTCAAACTTCGGTGCAACAAAGAAGGGAGGCAAAGCCTCCCTTTCTGTGCGTTTGAGTCAATAATGACAAAGCGCTTACATTCTATTGACGAGTGTCTTAAGCGAACATCGCTTGAAGTCCGTAGAAGAATACTACGGCCAATAACGCACCCGCTGGTAGTGTAACGATCCATGATGCCACGATGTTACGAACTACGCCTAGGTTCAGTGCTGCGATACCACGAGCAAAGCCAACACCGAGAACCGCACCAACCAATGTTTGAGTAGTTGAAATTGGCAGGCCTGTACCAGACGCTAGAACTACCGTACATGCTGTTGCTAGCTGTGCTGCAAAACCGCGGCTAGGCGTTAGCTCAGTGATGCCTGTACCAACGGTTGCCATTACTTTGTGACCCAGTGTTGCAAGACCGACCACGATACCAATACCACCAAGAGGTAGAATCCACCAAGCGATGGTGCTTTTCGTGCTGATTTCGCCCATGTGTTCAACAGTCGATACGACAGCAGATAGTGGACCAATGGCGTTTGCAACGTCGTTTGAACCGTGTGCAAATGCCATCGCACAAGCGGTGATAACCATCAGAACGCTGAAGATACCTTCCACGCCAGAAAAGCTGCGGTCCTCTTCGCGATTAGCGAATTTTTTCTGGATGTATACGTAGCCGCCAATCATCACAAGTGCTGAAACTGCTGCTGCCCACATCCAGGCTTCACCATTGGTCAGGTGAAGACCAACGTGTTTTAGACCTTTTTTGATGGTTACAAGTGCAATCACCATTGTTGTGATGAACATGTAAACAGGTACAAAACGTTTCGCGTTAAACAGAGGGTTCTCTGTATCAAAAATCAGGCGTTGTGCGCTGACAAAGATAACGTAAGCAAAGAAACCTGAAATCACTGGCGTAATAATCCAGCTACCAACAATGCCTTGAACGCTGCCCCAGTCAACCGCTTCAGTACCTACTGATACGCATGCAAAACCAATGATTGCACCGATGATTGAGTGAGTCGTTGATACTGGCCAGCCCATGTAAGAAGCAAGAAGCAGCCATGTACCTGCTGCTAAAAGCGCAGACATCATGCCGTAGACAAGAACATCTGGTTGACTAGCAAATAAAGAAGTTTCGATTACACCTTTACGGATAGTGTCGGTTACTTCACCGCCTGCAAGGTAAGCACCTGCAAATTCGAAGATCATCGCAATGATGATAGCTTGTTTTACAGTTAGCGCTTTTGAACCTACAGATGTACCCATCGCATTAGCAACGTCGTTCGCGCCAATACCAATCGCCATCATGAAACCAAAAATCGCTGCAACAATAATCAGGACAGTGCCGTAGTTCGCAAGGATATCCATCGTAATACCTAGTTGTTTTATAACAAGCGGAACAAAATTTTACGCGCGCCAAACCATAAGACGATGAAAATAGTCATCGTCCCTATGACACGTGTTAATTATGCTCTTCGTTATGTCGTTAACTTTATGTTTTAAGATCGAGATAGCATGACTTCCAAACGAGCACCTACGCGCTGCGCTTGGTCGGCAATACCACCTACCCATTCAAGAATCTTGTACAGGAACATGACATCGATAGGGTTCATGTCAGCTTCAATCACCATCAACTGTTGGCGAAGTTCAATCTGCATGGCATCGGTATCATCTTCGATAACGTCTAATTGATGAATCATTTCAGCGACGAGCGTCACTTCACGGCCTTTGAAGCCGGTTTCTAGCAATTCATCAAGTTCATTGATTACCTTTTGCGCCTGATCGGCAGCATCAAGACAACGTTGAACGTAAGCGAGGAAGTTTGGTTGGAGAGCCTCAGGGATGACAAGTTGACGACCATATACACGGCCAGCAATGTCTTTTGCCAGGTTTGCAAGTTTGTCCTGTTGAGTCAAAAGCTCAAGCATGTCAGTACGGTCGACTGGCATGAACAAACCGCGAGGCAGTTTTAGACGGATTTCACGTTTCAGCACATCCGCTTCTTTCTCTAGGTGAGAAATTTGTGCACGGATTTCTGCTGCTTTTTCCCAATCACCCTTTGAAGATACTTCAAAGAATTTCACCAAGTGTGAACAACATTCGTTGACACACACAACGTGGCGTTGCAAAGGCTTAATTGGGGACTTTGCAAATAACCCCATAATTGTATTTACTGGCATGGTCATTCAACCTAATAACTATAACCTTAAAAAAACATACACCATTTCTGAGTGCTTGGCGAAATGTTGAACGATGGCTATAAAGGCGCGCATGGTAACGCATTAAATCGCTCATTAAAACTGTTTTAGATCATCAATCCGGCGATATTTCTCTCTTGCCGTGTGAGAAATTACGCAATATCCTGTTTCTATCTGCTTTGAAAGGTATAGCTATGGAAACCGAAATAGAACTGAAGTTTTTTGTTTCTCCTGAATTTTCAGAAACTTTAAAAGAAAAAATTTCTGAGACAAAAGTACTTCAGCATAGTTGTCGTGACTTGGGTAACACCTATTTTGATACTGCCGATAAATGGCTTCGAAAGCACGACATTGGTTTAAGAATTCGCCGTTTTGATGATGTATTCGTCCAAACCGTAAAGACAGCAGGACGCGTCGTCGCAGGCTTACATCAAAGACCAGAATACAATGCTGAGCACACTAGCGACGAGCCTAATCTGTCGCTTCATCCTCTAGATATTTGGCCTCCAGGTAAAGATGCAGAAACGCTGCAATCCGAGCTTATGCCATTATTCTCGACCAACTTCACACGTGAACAATGGCTGATTGGCATGCCCGATGGCAGTCAGATTGAAGTTGCTTTTGACCAAGGCTTAGTTGTAGCCAAAGGTGAAGACGAAGAAGAGAAGCAAGAGCCAATTTGCGAAGTTGAACTGGAACTTAAGTCTGGCCAAACCGAAGCTTTATTCACACTGGCACGCAGCTTTTGCGAGCAAGGTGGTATGCGCTTGGGTAACTTGAGCAAAGCGGCGAAAGGTTATCGACTTGCAAGCGGTTATGCGGGTGATGAAGTAAAATCATTGGCACTTGTGGACAGTAGTCCGACGGATACCGTTGAATTTTGCTTGATCAACTCTTTAGAGCACGCTTTGTCTCATTGGCATTATCACGAGCAAATTTATGCTGAGCGTGACAGCGTGGAAGCACTGCGTGAAATCAGTAATGCCATTCGTTTCATTCGTCAAACATTGACCATTTTTGGCGGGATTGTCCCTCGTCGCGCGAGCGCGATTCTGCGCCAAGAGCTTAAATGGTTGGAAGAAGAACTGAGTTGGTTAGATGAGCATGCACACCTTGAAGAGCTCTTAGATGACAAAGGCAATGTGCTGCGTAAGTTGGATGCGCGTAAGTTCTTAGTATCTGAGCTGACTCAGCAGTTACAAGAGTTGCCAAGCCGTGAAGAAGTGCTAGGGTTGCTCAATTCCGCGCGTTACACAGGGTTACTGCTGGATCTAAGCCGCTGGATCTTAGCACGCGGTTGGCAGCCATTTCTTGATGAAAAAGCACGTGAAAAAATGGCAAGTAACATCATGCCGTTTTCAGTTACTCAGCTCGATCGCACTTGGGCTGAGCTAATGGAAGCTTTCCCAGCAGAGCGCGATTTGACGGCGCAAGAGTACGTTGATCAGCGTTATCGCTTATTGCGTAACCTCTATACTGGTATTGGTTTCGCGAGTTTGTATAACTCGGATGAGCGTAACAGCTTCCGTTTACCATGGGCGGATCTAGTGCATGGTATCGATGATCTGCTAATGCTGAACCACTTACTCCCGTTGGTTGATATGCTGGAAGACGCAGAAAAAGAGCAGTTAGAACGCTGGTTGCACCGTCAAGAGCGCTCAATTTTGCATGCAATGGATCAAACCCGAGCGATCAGTGTGGAAGTTCAGCCTTATTGGCGTGAATGATCGTTCTGGTGATAAGAACAAAAAAATAGGACCGCATGGTCCTATTTTTTTGTCTCTGTTTTACGTTGTTGTAGCTCTTTTTCCATGAAATCGAGTCGTTCTAGTATTTGCGCTTGTTGGCTTAGGAGCTGCTCGAGCATACGTTCTTTATTGATTGAACTGTGCGTCTGTTGTTTCGTTGGGGCAGTAAGGATAGAGGTGATAAGACCCGAGATCATACCAAAGATACCCACCCCGCAAACAATGATGATGACAGCCAAAAACTTTCCTATGGAGGTCACTGGATAATGATCGCCGTAACCAACCGTTGAGATTGTTACAAATACCCACCACAAAGCATCGGCGCCAGTACGAATATTCGCTTCTGGGTTTTTCGCTTCGATAAACAGCATTGCACTAGAACCGAGTGTTATGAGGATAACCATCAATAGCAGTATAGAGGCGACCGTGGTTTCGCGGCGGTTTTCTTTGAGCTGATGCAAAATGAACTTTGACGAACGCAGTACTAATACCACTCGCATAATATGAAAAATACGAGCAAAGCGCAGGGGCTCTATCAATGGGATGCTCGCCACGAAATCTATCCAATGACGTTTAAGGAATAACCAGCGATCTGTGGACCGGATCAAATCAATGGTGAGCTGTAGTAGAAAAATACTACAGATTATGAAATCCAGACCGATAAGAACTTGACGGGTTTCGTGATCGATCGGGAAAAACAACAAGCCAGAGATCACAAATAGTGCCATAAAAGACAATATTAGTGACAACAGGCCCATCGGTCGTGTGCTGTCTTTGATATCATTGTTTTTCATACGAAGCTCAAAATAAATCGCGTAACCACGCAAAGCGCGAACATAACTATAAGTAATATAAAGATTATAGATAAAGACTATATAAGACTCGGTGGAGAACTGACAATGGAAAAGCTGGCATTTAAGCCATGGGAAAGGGTCATATCCGACATTCGACTGGTGCCTAAAATGGTCATGTTGATGGTCTTCAGTACTGTCCTGATCGTGGCAAAACAACTGTGGGACGCAAACACTTTTTACGACTCACTTTTAGCGGCGACACAAAACGCGCAAGTTGCCCAACAGCATTATGAAGCATACTTAACGCAAGTTGCTTGGCAAACCGCCTTATTGATAGTGGTTTTTGTCGTGCTCTTATTAGCGGCGGCTAGAGTGATGTTGCGTCAAACACAGTATCTGAGCGACGCGATCAAACTGATGGCGAGCAAGAACCTCTCTGTTCCATTTGGTATGGATTGTAAAGATGAATACGGAGACGTGGCACGTGAATTAGAAAAGACACGTCGACAATTGCACGATGTGATTCAAATGCAAATTAATGCGTCTGATGAATTATCAACGCTCACCGAAGTCATGACACTGAGCATGTCGGAAACGAAGGAATCGGCGCAAGAAGAGTTTAACGAAATTGATCAACTTGCTACGGCGATGAGTGAAATGTCGTCGACGGTCCAAACGGTTGCGGAACATGCCCAGACGGCATCTTCTCTAACAGAGCAAGCTTCCGCGCAAGCAATTTCTGGTCAGCAGTTCTTGCAAAGTACAATGGCGAAAATGAGTGAACTTTCGTCGGATATCGCTTCATCGGCACAAGCGGTTAACCAAGTTGAAGAGCGTGTTGAAGCCATTGGTAGCGTTGTGGGGACGATTCAAGGCATTTCTGAACAAACCAACCTGCTTGCACTGAATGCGGCGATTGAAGCGGCGCGAGCTGGCGAGGCTGGGCGGGGTTTTGCTGTGGTTGCAGATGAAGTTCGTAACCTTGCCCAACGCACACAACAAGCGACGGTAGAAATTCAAGAGATGATCGCACAGCTGCAAACCAGTGCTGAATCTGCGGTAGAACTCATGGAAAAAAGCGTTGTAGAAGCGGCAGATGGAAACGAGCTGGTTTCTAATGCTGGATCTGAGCTCGATGGTATTGTTGGGCAAGTGACGCAAATCAATGACATGAACTTCCAGATCGCGACGGCGTCTGGTCAGCAAAGCAGTGTTGCAGAAGAGATGAGCCAAAACCTCACCAATGTACGTGAGTTGGTGGAAGCCTCAGTTGTTGTTGTTACCGAGCTGCTAGAAACCTCTGAAATGATGCAAAATAATGCAGGTGAGCTAGACAAGAAGATCAAATCTTTCCAAGTTTAATATTCGATCCCGAACTTTTGATAAAACGCCCACAAACCTTTTGTGGGCGTTTTTATTTGCTTTCAGTCTGGTATAAAGAATGAGTTACCGTGCTTTTCAAACAAGGAAGAAAAATGCAGCTGCCTTCGCCACTGATTTCTATCGCTGAATCTGCCGTACAAAACGCCCAAGACGCAGGTTATTTTCCCCTTTGGCCCGATGAGGTTGCGCAGCAATTTCGTTATGTGGCGGGCTTAAGCCAATTTATAACCGAAGCCATTCATCGCGATGAAGTCCTAGCCCGTGAGTTGCCAAGTATGTTAGCGCAGCCAAGTCGTCAGGAGTCTTACCGCTCACGTCTTGCTGAACTGTTGGAACAATGTCCTGATGAGATGTCTGGTCATCGCGTGTTGCGTCAGTTTCGCAACCGAGAAATGGTGTACATTGCGTGGAAGGATTTCACGCATGCATGGTCGCTAGAGACGTCTTTAAGCCACTTATCTGAGTTGGCAGAAGCGATGATTTTTGAAACCTATCAATGGCAATATCAAGTGTGTTGTCAGGAGTGGGGCACACCAACAAGTGAGGACGGTGAAGTGCAGCCGATGTTAATTATCGGCATGGGGAAACTGGGTGGTGGCGAGCTAAACTTTTCTTCCGATATTGATCTAATTTTCACGTACCCAGAGAATGGCGAAACCCAAGGCGCACGCCGAAGCATTGCCAATGCCCAGTTCTTTACTCGTCTTGGTCAACGCATCATCAAAGCGCTCGACCAACAAACCTTCGATGGTTTTTGCTACCGCGTCGACATGCGACTTCGCCCATTTGGAGAAAGTGGCCCCTTGGTAATGAGCTATGCCGCACTTGAAGATTATTACCAAGAACAGGGGCGAGATTGGGAACGTTACGCGATGATCAAAGCTCGGGTGATGGGATGTGAGATGTACCCGCAGTATCAAGAGCTACGCCAAATGCTGCGCCCTTTTGTTTTTCGTCGTTATATTGATTTCAGTGCGATTCAATCTTTGCGACGAATGAAGTCGATGATCAGTAGCGAGGTTCGCCGCCGAGGGTTGAATAACAACATTAAGCTAGGTGCGGGTGGCATCCGAGAAATTGAATTTATCGCTCAAGTTTTTCAATTAATTCGAGGTGGTCGAGAGCCTTCTTTGCGTAATCGAGGGCTGTTGGAAACGCTGCAAGGCATTGAAGAGCTGGCATTGCTTACTCCACAAGAAGTCAGCGATCTAGAAGCCGCATACAAGTACTTGCGTCAATTAGAAAACTTGTTGCAAGCAATGGCGGATAAGCAAACCCAGACGCTGCCTGATTGCGAAACCGAACGCTTAAAGCTCGCCACCGCGATGAAAATGAGCTGTTGGGAGCAATTAATTGAGCAAACCCAGCAGCATATGGCAAATGTTCACCAAGTTTTTGAATCACTAATTGGTGATGATGAAGAAGACGAGGGGACTACCGTTGCTCGTCATTTTCATGAGCTATGGGATATGGCCGACAAACAAGACGTTCTTGAGCATATCTTGCAGCAGGATATTCAGATTGAAGACTTTGCTTCATGCGCGAAAACCATCATCAACTTTAAAACCGATCTGGCCAAAAAAACGTTAGGCCCACGTGGACGCGAAGTGCTCAATCGTTTGATGCCGAAAGTGTTTGATGCGGTGTTTGCCCATCCTGATGCACAGTTTGGTTTATCTCGTGTACTTCATTTGCTACACAACATCTGCACTCGCACAACTTACTTGGAATTATTGGATGAGCATCCAGCGGCTCTGGTGCAGCTCGTACGTTTGTGTACCGCAAGCCCAATGATTTCAGAGCAGCTGTCTCGTTATCCTATCTTGCTTGATGAGTTAATCGACCCTGCGCAGCTGTACAATCCCATTCCATTAGACAGTTACCGTACAGAGCTGCGTGATTATTTGGCGCGTATTCCTGAAGATGATATGGAACAGCAAATGGAAGCGTTGCGTCAGTTTAAGCAAATTTGTATTTTGCGTATTGCAGCGGCAGATATTGCTGGCGCATTGCCAGTGATGAAAGTGAGTGACCATTTAACTTATTTAGCGGAAGCTATCGTGGATGCGGTGATCTGTCAGGCTTGGTTGCAAGTATCTGAAAAGTATGGCGAGCCAACGCATGTGAAAGATCGTGAAGGCAAAGGCTTTGCTGTAATTGGCTATGGTAAAGTCGGAGGGTGGGAGCTCGGCTATAACTCCGACTTGGATATTGTCTTCATGCATGACTGCCCAGTCAATGTCTACACTGACGGCAAAAAAGAGATTGATGGTCGTCAGTTCTACCTTCGTTTAGCACAGCGTATCATTCATATTTTCTCCACTCGCACCGCTTCCGGTATTTTATACGAGGTCGATACCCGATTGCGTCCGTCCGGTGCATCGGGTTTGTTGGTTAGCCCAACGGACGCGTTCGACGACTATCAACATCAAGACGCGTGGACATGGGAGCATCAAGCACTTGTCCGCGCGCGCATGATTTATGGTGATGAACCACTGGCGATTGCATTTCACAATACGCGGCATGATGTGTTGTGCAAAGCACGCGATCAAGCTGAACTGAAAAAAGACGTTGTCGAAATGAGAGAAAAAATGCGCGGTCATCTTGGGGGGAAAAAGCCAGGCCGCTTTATGCTCAAGCAAGATGTAGGTGGGATTACCGATATCGAATTTCTCGCTCAGTACCTAGTGCTCAACTATAGTCACGATAAGCCGAAATTGACGCGTTGGTGTGATAATGTGCGCATCTTTGAAACGCTCATTGCGCAAGATGTTATGGACGAAGACCAAGCAATGCAGTTGATACGTGCTTACACGACAATGCGCAACGAAATACACCGCCGAAATCTACTCAATTTAGACGCTGATGTGGTGGAAGATAAGTTTGTTGCCGAAAGGGAGTGGGTAAAACAGGCTTGGAATCAGTGGTTCAGTTAAGACCATATATTTAGCCTCGATAAGGGCTGTGATAAACTCACTTCGATTTAATTTTTGGAGACCAACAATGAAACCAATTCTACCTGATTACAACAGCGCTGGTGTGCTCATCATCGGTGATGTCATGCTAGATCGTTACTGGTATGGCCCAACCGGGCGCATTTCTCCTGAAGCGCCGGTTCCTGTTGTAAAAGTAGAAAACAATGAAGAGCGTCCTGGTGGTGCTGCGAACGTTGCGATGAACATCGCATCACTAGGTGGCCATGCTCACATTGTTGGTCTAACTGGGGAAGATGAGCCTGCAAAAGTGCTGACGGAGACGCTGAGCTCACTCAATGTGAAGTGCGATTTCGTTGCACTGCCTGATTACCCAACGATTACGAAGCT
This sequence comes from Vibrio sp. Vb2880, assembly GCF_033337975.1. Classification (NCBI taxonomy): domain Bacteria; kingdom Pseudomonadati; phylum Pseudomonadota; class Gammaproteobacteria; order Vibrionales; family Vibrionaceae; genus Vibrio; species Vibrio sp. Vb2880. The sequence continues at coordinate 123,398 of NZ_JAWORT010000014.1, read as the reverse complement.
TCGTGTAATGAGCCGTGGACAACAGCTTATTCGTCTCGACTTCGAAGACAAGTTTGAAAACACAGATTCTGCGCCAGTGTTATCTCGAATGGATGCCGCACTGCCAAACGTTAAAGCCGTGATTATGTCTGATTACGCAAAAGGTTCGTTAGAGCATGTTCAGGCATACATTCAAAAAGCGCGCGCAGCAAATATTCCGGTTTTCATTGACCCGAAAGGTGCGGATTTTGAACGCTACCGTGGCGCAACACTTCTTACGCCAAACATGAAAGAGTTCGAAGACGTTGTAGGTAAAGTGAAATCTGACCAAGAGCTAGTAGAGAAAGCACTGGCTTTGGTTGAAGAGTTTGAATTTGAAGCGCTTTTGGTGACACGCAGCGAAAACGGAATGACCTTGATTCGTCGTGGCCAGGAACCGTTCCACCTTCCAACTCAAGCGAAAGAAGTGTACGACGTGACAGGTGCGGGCGACACGGTTATCTCTGTATTGGCAGCGTCTGTTGCCGCAGGCAAATCATTTGAAGAAGCGTGTGCATTAGCAAACGCAGCGGCAGGTGTTGTGGTTGGTAAACTAGGCACGTCAACGCTTTCTGAGATTGAATTAGCAGAAGCGGTACATGGCAGCCAAGACACGGATTACGGTGTGATTTCAGAAAAAGCACTGATCGAAGCGGTGAAAAAAGCACGAGCTCGTGGCGAGAAAGTCGTTATGACAAATGGCTGCTTTGATATTCTACACGCTGGGCATGTGTCTTACTTAAACCATGCTGCTGAACTGGGCGATCGCCTAATCGTTGCGGTAAATACCGATGAGTCAGTAAAACGCCTTAAAGGCCCTGGTCGTCCGGTAAACCCAACCGATCGCCGCATGGCGGTGTTGGCAGGTTTGGGCGCTGTGGATTGGGTTGTACCATTTAGTGAAGATACGCCGCAGCGTTTGATCTCAGAAGTTCTACCAAGCTTGCTAGTAAAAGGCGGTGACTACAAACCAGAAGAGATTGCTGGTGGTAAAGAAGTCATTGCGGCGGGTGGTGAAGTTCGTGTATTGAACTTTGAAGATGGCTGCTCGACCAGTGAAATCATTAATGCAATCAAAGGCGGTAAGGGCTAAGCTTGCTGTTTGTTAGCATTGAAATGCTATTTACTTATAAAGGTCGCTAAGTGCGGCCTTTTTGATACTTGATGCTCAGAGACACTTATAGGCTCTGAACTATAAGTAATAAAAAACGCCAGCTGATAACTCAACTGGCGTTTTTTATTTATTAAGGCCTGGAGTATTCAGTTCGCGGTTATTTTGCCGCTTTCAAACCTGCATCAACATCCAAGATGTCTTGTTCGCTTAGCGTACCAACGGCTTGGCGTAGCTGAAGAACACTTAAAATGTAGTCGTAACGAGCGTTCGATAGGTTTTTGTTCGCATCGTATAGACGACGAGTCGCGTCCAGTACATCAACGATAGTACGAGTACCTACATCAAAGCCAGCTTCTGTTGCTTCTAGTGCAGAGCGTGCAGAAATAACCGCTTGCTCATACGCACGTAATGCGCCGATAGAGGCGTTAATGTTGTTGTTTTGTGCGCGAACATCTTTGACTACGCTACGGTACTGTGCTTCAAGATCTTCGCTTGCTGCCACGTACGCGTATTCAGCTTGTTTGGTTTGAGAGGTTACGTTACCACCTGTGTATAGCGGTACAGCAAGGTTCACACCAATATTGAAGTTGTCTGTCGTGTTGTCACGAGAGCTATGAGAAGTATCACCGTAGTTGTAACCACCGTCTAGAGAGAGCGTTGGTAGGTGGCCAGAGCTTGCTAGTGAAATATTGTCACGCGCAATGTCTTGAAGAATACGTGAAGATAGCAAGGTCAGGTTTTTGGTTTTTGCTTCATCAATGAGCGATTCAGCTGGTACGGTCGATGGGCTAGCAGTGAAGCGGCCAGTGTCCAAAATGTTGAGATCTTTGTGCTCTTGGCCTGTAATTTCACGCAGTGACTCGTAGCTATTAGTTAGCGCGTTTTCTGCCAACACTTCGTCCGCTAGCACTTGGTCGTACTGAGCTTGTGCGTCATGCACGTCAGTGATTGCAGACAAACCTACTTCAAAACGCTGTTTAGTTTGCTCAAGTTGACGGCCAACCGCGGCTTTTTCTGCACGTACGAAAACAAGATTATCTTGTGCGCGTAGAACTTCAAAATACGCTTGTGACACGCGAAGAATCAGTGCCTGTTGCGTCGCTGCGTAAGTTGCGTCTGCTTGGCGAGCACTTTTCTCAGCAGTATCTAGAGAGATCCAAGATGCGCGGTTGTAAAGTGCTTGTGAAAAGCTAACGCCAGCGGTTAGTGCGTTGCCATCGTTTGATACGTCGCTAATTAGATTTGAATCGTATTCAGTATCACCACGAGTTAAATTGTAACCCGCAGTAAGGTTAATTTGTGGTAATAGAGCACTACGGCTTGAGGTGATTGCTTCGAAAGCTTGGTCACGTTGTGCTGCTACACTGAGCAATTGTGGATCATTTTGTTTTGCCAAGTCGTAGATTTCAGCCAAAGAGTCTGCGAACGCAGACGTACTCATGCTACCTAGCGCTGCACTGATAAATAGTGGAAGCAATTTTTTCATTTTCTATTCCCGCGGTCCATAGATTGGTTAATTCTCAGTAGTTTAACTCAATTTGCACGATATTTACTCTAAAGTTTGCACTTTTTTACACGTAATTATCCACTTGTGCAATAAATTTTTAGCAAAGACTTAAATTAATTTGTAACTATTATACAAAAAGTTGAGCCAAGTCCTTTGAGCAAGCGAATAACAATGAGTAAACTACAGGATTCACTCAGAGAGGTGTTGAATGCAACAGCGTGACAAACAACAACAAGATTTTACTTCGCGAGATGTAAAAGTCATCTCGAAAGAAACCTTATTTGAAGGTTTTTTCAAAATGGTGAAATACCGCTTTCAGCATAGGCTATTTGCTGGTGGTTGGAGTGGAGTTGTCGAACGAGAAATGTTCGAGCGTGGTCACGCAGCAGCGATGCTTCCTTATGATCCAAAGACGGACCAGGTCGTAATCATTGAACAGATTCGTATTGGCGCGTTGGAACATGAACACCCTTGGCAGCTAGAAATTGTCGCCGGTATGATTGACCGCGATGAATCTGCTGAAGCCGTAATTCGTCGAGAGGCTGTCGAAGAAGCGGGGATTCAGGTGGGGCGCGTTGTACCTGTTACGTCCTATTATCCTTCGGCTGGTGGTTGCTCGGAAAAGCTAGACGTCTTTGTTGGTGAAGTGGATGCGTCTAAAGCGCACGGCATTCATGGTTTAGACTATGAGAATGAAGATATCCGAGTTCATGTCATGAGTCGTGAAACGGCGTATCAATGGGTGAAGGACGGAAAATTTGAAAATGGTGCGTCGATTATTGCGTTGCAATGGCTGCAATTACACCATCAAGAGTTAAAGTCAGAATGGGGACTATCCCAAACGGTGGAGAGTGAGTAATGGCACAATTGGCTGAAAAACAGAGATATCATGTTGATTTAGCTGGTCTTATGAGAACGTATGAGACCAACTACGCTAAATTGAATGCCTTATTGCCTGCTTCTGCTGAAGTTGGGGATGTACGTTGCTACCAAGCGGCGAACATGGTTTACCAATTGACCGTGAATGAAATCACAAAATACACCACAGTTGTTGAGATATGTCAGAGTGATGAAACGCCAGTGTTTCCTTTACCGACGATGTCTGTCAGGCTTTATCATGATGCGAGAGTAGCCGAAGTATGCTCAAGCGGAGAGTTCTCTCGCATAAAAGCTAAGTATGATTATCCCAATGACCAACTGATGCAGAAAGATGAAAAGCATCAATTAAACACATTCCTCGGTGAATGGCTGACGTTTTGTTTACGAAGTGGTATCAGTAGAACACCACTTGCCTTCAATTGATCGTCACTTCACTAAAGGAAAATAACAAATAACGATATAGTGGACGAATCAGGTTTTCATTTTGCAATCATCTAGTGACAGCATCAAACTTTTACAAATTACGGATACTCATCTGTTTGCTGCCGATGAGGGAAGTTTGCTAAGCGTAAAAACAGTCGATAGCTTTAATGCTGTTGTTGCTGATGTTTTACGCCGCAACGTGGCGTTTGATTACATTTTGGCGACGGGCGATATTTCCCAAGACCATAGTGCAGAATCTTATCAGCGCTTTGCCAACGGCATTGAACCGCTAGAGAAAGACTGCTTTTGGCTACCTGGTAATCATGATTACAAGCCTAATATGGGCAGTGTTTTGCCTTCGCCACAAATCAAAGCCGCAGAGCATGTGTTGCTTGGCGAGCATTGGCAGTTAATTCTTTTAGACTCGCAAGTTGTTGGCGTTCCTCATGGGCGCTTGAGTGATCAGCAATTAACGCTACTCGAAGAAAAGCTAGCCGAACACCCAGAAAGACACACACTTGTTTTGTTGCATCATCACCCGTTACTGGTGGGAAGCGCGTGGCTTGATCAACATACTTTAAAAGATGCCGAAGCGTTTTGGCAGGTTGTCGAGCGTTTTGATAACGTGAAAGGCATTCTCTGTGGCCATGTTCATCAAGATATGAATGTGCTTCACAAGGGTATTCGAGTGATGGCAACACCCTCAACTTGTGTTCAGTTTAAGCCTAACTCGGATGATTTTGCCCTTGATACCACTTCGCCTGGTTGGCGGGAGCTGCAACTACACGCTTGTGGCGATATTACGACCCAAGTAGGTCGGCTTCCTGATGGCCAGTTCCAACCAGACTTCTCTTCTAACGGCTACTAACGCGCCCGAGCTCTCTGTTCGGGCTCGCTTTTTTGTGCGAGATATCTATGAGTAAACCTTCACTTCTTCTCTATATCCATGGCTTTAATAGCTCTCCACTCTCCATGAAAGCGAATGTGATGAGAGCCTACTGCGAGCAACATAGGCCTGATATTAAGGTGATTGTTCCCCAGTTACCTTGTTATCCTCAGCAAGCGGCGAAAATGTTGTTGGATATTATCGAGCAATATAAAGACGACTATAAAATTGGTCTAGTGGGCAGCTCATTAGGCGGTTTTATGTCAACGTGGCTAAATGACAAGTTTGGGTTTAAAGCGGTAGTGGTCAACCCCGCAGTCAAGCCTTATGAGTTGCTAGTAGATTATTTGGGTAAGCAAACTAACCCATATACGCATGAAACCTATACACTTGAAGCTTGTCATATTGACGAGTTAAAAGCTCTTGATGTACAAAGCATCGCGTCGCCACATTCTTTTTGGTTATTGCAACAAACAGAAGATGAGGTTTTAGACTATCGACAAGCGGTAGATAAGTTTGCAGACGCTAAGCAAACAGTAGAACAAGGCGGTGATCACAGTTTTGTAGGCTTTGAGCGTTATCCTGCACAGATTATCGAATTTCTAGAACTGTAATTCGAAAGCGATTGGAAAAGGCTCATAGTTTTTATTGATATATCCAACCGTTTCTTGACATGGGCGGTATGCTTTCCGACTATGTTTTGCCAAAAGATCTTAAGGGTCGAGGACCCTGGCTACTTTGTTATGCATCATGTTTACAAACTCTTAGTGATGTGAACAGGGTGGCTTTTTCGTTTCCTGAGTATGGGTACGCCCATTGGTGATACTCAGGCAACAAGTAAACTTTGAGAATAATTCCGTATTATGACTGAACAATATAATGCTGGTGCCATTGAAGTACTGAATGGCTTAGAGCCAGTGCGTCGCCGACCAGGGATGTATACGGATACAGCGCGCCCAAACCATTTGGGCCAAGAAGTTATCGACAACAGTGTCGATGAAGCGCTAGCCGGACATGCCTCAAAAGTACAAGTCATCCTACATGCTGACCAATCACTCGAAGTGATCGATGATGGTCGAGGCATGCCTGTTGATATCCACCCAGAAGAGAAAGTATCAGGCGTAGAGCTAATTCTATGTAAGCTACATGCGGGTGGTAAGTTCTCTAACAAAAACTACCAATTCTCTGGTGGTTTGCACGGGGTAGGTATATCTGTAGTAAACGCGTTGTCAAAACGCGTTGAAGTAACAGTTCGTCGTGATGGTCAAGTGTATGAAATTGCATTTGAACACGGCGAGAAAGTGTCTGATCTGACCGTAACTGGCACATGTGGTCGTCGCAATCGCGGTACCAGCGTACATTTCTGGCCTGATGCGAAGTACTTCGATTCGGCTAACTTCTCTGTGACGCGCTTAGTCAACAACCTGCGCGCAAAAGCGGTTTTGTGTCCGGGCTTAGAAATCACATTAACCGACAAAGTTAATGGCAAAGACTATAAGTGGTACTACGAAGATGGTTTGAAAGACTATCTTGCGGAAGGTGTAAAAGGCTATCCAGTTATTCCTGAAGAACCATTTACTGGTGAGTTCTTGGCGGATACTGAAGCGGCAAACTGGGCGGTAATTTGGCAGCCAGAAGGCGGTGAGATGATCACCGAAAGCTACGTTAACCTGATCCCAACCGCTCAAGGTGGTACGCACGTTAATGGTTTACGCCAAGGCTTGTTGGAAGCGATGCGCGAATTCTGTGAGTTCCGTAATCTATTACCTCGTGGTGTGAAGCTAACGGGTGATGACGTTTTCGACCGCTGTTCTTACGTGCTGTCGGTTAAGATTCAAGACCCGCAATTTGCAGGCCAGACCAAGGAACGTCTCTCTTCTCGTCAAACCGCGGCATTTGTCTCTGGCGTAGTCAAAGATGCGTTCAGCCTTTGGTTGAACGAAAAGCCTCAGCTCGCAGAGCAATTGGCAGAAGTCTGTATCGCTAACGCGCACCGTCGTATGCGAGCGGCGAAAAAAGTCGTACGTAAGAAAGTGGCTTCTGGCCCGGCACTGCCAGGTAAGTTGACCGACTGTTCTGCACAGGACTTAAGTCGCACGGAAATCTTCTTCGTGGAGGGTGACTCTGCGGGTGGCTCGGCAAAACAGGCACGTGACCGTGAATTCCAAGCCGTGATGCCACTGCGTGGTAAGATCTTGAACACTTGGGAAGTCTCTGCCGATCAAGTTCTTGCGTCTCAAGAAGTACACGATATCTCCGTTGCTTTGGGTATTGACCCAGATAGCGACAACCTCGAGAGTCTTCGTTACGGTAAGATCTGTATCCTTGCCGATGCGGACTCGGATGGTCTTCACATCGCAACGCTGCTTTGTGCTCTATTTACTCGTCACTTCCGCGCACTAGTGGAAGCGGGTCATATCTATGTGGCGATGCCGCCTCTGTATCGAATCGACTGCGGGAAAGAAGTGTTCTACGCTCTCGATGATGATGAAAAAGATGGCATTTTAGAGCGCTTGTCGAAGAAGAAAGCCAAAATCAACGTGCAACGATTCAAAGGTCTGGGTGAGATGAACCCACTTCAGTTACGTGAAACCACCATGGATCCGAACACGCGTCGCTTAGTGCAGTTAACCATTGACGACTCTACGGCGACCATGGAAATGATGGACATGCTGCTAGGTAAAAAGCGTGCAGATGACCGTCGTTCTTGGCTACAAAACAACGGCGACTTGGCAGAGGTGTAACGGATGTCTACAGAAATTACCTACGATGGCGTCGAACAATTGCCAATGCGCAAGTTCACTGAAGACGCTTATCTGAACTACTCGATGTACGTAATCATGGACCGCGCCTTGCCATACATTGGTGATGGCTTAAAGCCGGTTCAACGACGCATCATTTATGCGATGTCAGAGCTTGGTCTCTCTGCATCAGCAAAATACAAAAAATCTGCACGTACCGTTGGTGACGTGCTAGGTAAATACCATCCGCACGGTGATTCAGCGTGTTACGAAGCGATGGTATTGATGGCTCAGCCATTCTCTTACCGCTATCCATTAGTGGATGGTCAAGGTAACTGGGGTGCGCCAGATGATCCGAAATCATTTGCGGCAATGCGTTATACCGAAGCAAAACTGTCTAAGTTTGCTGAAGTATTGCTTGGCGAACTTGGCCAGGGCACGGTTGAATGGCAACCTAACTTTGATGGCACAATGAAAGAGCCACAAATGTTGCCAGCACGTCTGCCTCACATCCTGCTCAACGGTGTAACCGGCATTGCCGTTGGTATGGCAACAGACATCCCACCGCACAACGTTCGTGAAATCGCAGATGCGACTATTCATTTGATCGACAACCCGAAAGCAGAACTGCCGGACGTGATGCAGTATGTCAAAGGTCCAGATTACCCAACAGAAGCAGAAATTATCTCGCCGCAAGCGGATATCGAGAAGATTTACCGCAACGGTCGTGGCAGCATCAAAATGCGCGCGGTTTGGCATAAAGAAGGTTCTGATATTGTTATCACTTCTTTGCCTCACCAAGTATCGGGTGCCAAACTGCTTGAGCAAATCGCTAACCAGATGCGTGCGAAGAAGCTGCCAATGGTTGACGATCTTCGTGACGAATCGGATCACGAGAACCCAACGCGTATTGTTGTGGTGCCTAAGTCAAACCGCGTCGATTGTGACTTGTTGATGAACCATTTGTTCGCATCAACGGATCTTGAGCGCAGTTACCGCGTTAACTTGAACATGATTGGTTTGGATAACCGTCCTCAAGTTAAAGGTCTGGTGCAAATTCTATCTGAGTGGATCGAGTTCCGTCGTACGACTGTGCGTCGTCGTCTACAACACCGCCTAGACAAAGTAATGGCTCGTCTACACATCTTGGAAGGTTTGTTGGTTGCTTACCTCAACCTAGATGAAGTGATTGAGATCATCCGTACTGAAGACGATCCAAAAGCGGTGCTGATGGAACGCTTTGGTATTACCGATATCCAAGCGGATGCAATTTTAGATACCAAACTTCGTCATCTAGCAAAACTAGAAGAGATGAAGATCCGTGGTGAGCAAGACGAGCTAGAGAAAGAGCGTGAGAAGCTAGAACAGCTACTCGGTTCTGAGCGTCGTCTGAACACACTACTGAAAAAAGAAATCAAAGCAGATGCAGAGAAATACGGTGATGACCGTCGCTCTCCAATGGTTGAGCGTGCAGAAGCAAAAGCGCTGACTGAACGTGACCTCGTACCAAGTGAGCCAATCACGGTTGTGCTTTCTGAGAAAGGTTGGATTCGTCACGCGAAAGGCCATGACGTGGATGCCGAAGGCTTAAACTATAAGTCGGGTGATAAGTATTTAGCGCATGCTCGAGGTAAGAGTAATCAGCCTGCGGTATTCCTAGGTAGTGACGGTCGAAGTTACTCTCTGGAATCGCACTCACTGCCTTCTGCTCGTAGTCAAGGTGAGCCGATTACCGGTCGCTTGAATATTACGGCTGGTAGCAGTATTCGCCAAGTCATCATGAGTGAAGAAGATCAGCTGTGGCTGGTGGGCTCAGATGCAGGTTACGGCTTTGTATGTAAAGGCGCGGACTTGCTGTCTAAAAACCGCAGTGGTAAAGCGCTCGTCACTTTACCTGCCAACTCTGAGATAATGACGCCAAAAGAGATTGAAGATTTAGACTCTGATGAAATCTTAGCAATCACTAACCAAGGTCGCATGCTGCTGTTCCCAATCAAAGACTTGCCACAACTGGCGAAAGGTAAGGGGAATAAGATCATCAACATTCCTGCTGCTAAAGCAAAAGAGCGAGAAGAAGTACTATCTCACTTAATGTCTTTACCAAAAGGTGCATCGTTAACGCTGTACGCGGGTAAGCGAAAGTTGGGTCTTAAACCGTCTGACCTTGATAACTTCCGTGGCGAACGTGGTCGCCGAGGTGGGTTATTACCGAGAGGTTTGCAGCGAGTCACTCGCATTGAAGTTGAGCTAGATGATTCCGATACGACGGAAACACCGAGCGATAGCGAGTAACGCACAAATAAAAATCCCAGCCAATGGCTGGGATTTTTTATGCTTCTTGCTTGTCTTCGGCAATGGTGACTTTCAAGGTCATCTCTTTTCCTTTGCGAATAATGCCGACATCCACGGTGGTGCCAGGCCGTAAATCGGTGACGATATCCATAACGCTCTGACGCCCCTGAACCTTATTGCCATCAATACTGATAATGATATCTTGTTTTTGAAAGCCAGCCGCATTTGCTGGGCCATTTGGATCAATACCAAGTACGACAATACCACCTATGTGTTCATTTCCAAGTAAGCGAGCAGTGACCGCATTAATGTCTTGGCCGTCGATTCCAATATAACCACGAATCACGCGGCCATCAGCGATGATTTTCTGCATGATCTTACTGGCTAGCGGCGCAGGGATCGCAAAAGAAATACCGTAAGTTTCTAAGTCTGTCGCTTGCTGAAAAGAGGCGGTGTTAATGCCGACGAGCTCGCCTTGTGTGTTCACTAGGGCTCCACCAGAATTACCTTCATTGATGGCGGCATCGGTTTGAATGAATGCTTGACGACCATCGCTAATAGATGAACGACCTGTGGCAGAAATAATGCCGAACGTTGTGGTTTGTCCAAGGTTGTATGGGTTACCGATGGCTAGTACTACATCGCCCACTTGTGGTTTGTAATTAGAGTTTAGAGGGATTACGGGCAAATTCGAACCTTCGACACGCAGCACGGCTATATCAGTACGTTTATCTGTCCCTACGAGCTGAGCCGCTGCGGCTCTGCCGTCTTGTAATGCCACAACAATTTGATCAGCTTGAGCAACCACATGATAGTTAGTAATGATGTAGCCTTTCTCACTAACAATGACACCTGACCCCAGACCTTGAGTCGAGAGTTTACTGCGATCATTCTCAACATACTTACGGCTGTAGATGTTTACCACTGCAGGCGCTGCTCTTCGGACCGCTTGATTAAACGTCAACTCGACTGATGCGATATTAACAGGTTGAGGATCAAGCGCGGCAGGAATTACGTTGTTGCGCAAAGATGGAACCGCCAGTAATACCACTGCGGCAGTAGCCAAGCCTAAAAAGACAGAACGTAATAAAAAGCTGAGCATATCCTCTCCATGCGTGAGCGCCAAAATGGCATCGAAGATGAAGAATAGCATTACATTGAAAAATAACAAAAGGGCAGCACGTCATCGCGCTGCCCTTTTCATTAGTTATTGAGCGATAAGGAAAAGTGATCGAGCCTTATCACTCAGTACTATGCATCGAAAACCTTATTTTCTATCACTTTGAAAGTGGTTAACGAATGACAAGGTAAATAGTACGTTCACCACGTTGAATATTAAGAGCCAGTACACCTTTGTGTTTCTCTACGATTGTACGAAGCTCGGCAAGGTTTTTCACTCGTTGACGGTTCACACCGATAATAATGTCACCTTGTTGTAATTGATATTGAGCAGCCGGAGAGTTATCTGCAACGCTCGATACTTTAACACCTTGGATTACATCACTTGGTGTTGTATTGCTTAATTCCGCACCTTTGAGTCCCTCATGTAATGTCTCCGCTTTAGCTTTCATATTCGTAGATTCGCCAAGCGTTACATCAAAGGTTTTATTCTTACCATCTCGAACCACACCTAATGTGATTTCTTTACCTGCGCCCAGTGTTGCCACTTTTGCGCGGAGCTCTGAGAAAGTATTAATCGCTTTGCCGTTCACCGATACAATTACGTCACCGGCTTTTAACCCTGCTTTATCGGCTGCGCTGTCCGGTACGACTTGACCAATAAAGGCCCCTTTACTCGACTCGTAACCCAATGCATCAGCTAGCTCAGAGGTTACTTCGCCACCTTGCACACCCAACATGCCGCGTTTGACTTCACCAAACTCTAGAATTTGATCGGTGAGGTTTTTCATCATGTTTGATGGAATCGCAAAGCCAATACCCACATTACCGCCGTTAGGGCCTAAAATCGCAGTATTAATACCGATCAGCTCACCATTAAGGTTGACCAATGCACCACCAGAGTTACCGCTGTTAATTGCGGCATCGGTTTGGATGAAGTTTTCGAAGTTTTCAACGTTTAAGCCACTACGACCAAGGGCTGAAACAATACCCGAAGTCACAGTTTGACCGAGTCCAAATGGGTTACCAATCGCAACCGTAAAGTCACCGACACGCAGTTTGTCGGAATCCGCGACTTTAATCTGCGTTAAGTTTTTCGCTTTCTCTAATTTAAGTAACGCAACATCGGCCATTTCATCACCGCCAACGAGCGTAGCGTCATACTCGCGCCCGTCAAAGAGGCGAACTCGAATCTCATCTGCCCCCTTGATCACGTGGTAGTTAGTGACAATATGGCCTTTCTTCGCATCAATAATGACACCAGAACCTAAACCTCTGAACGGGCGCTCTCGCCTTTGTTCCATAGGAAAGTCTGGGCCAAAGAAAAATTGAAATTGCTCGGGAATGCGGCTGGTTTGTACTTGTTTACCTTCTACAGCAATACTCACAACAGCTGGGGTCACCTTCTCAAGCATTGGTGCCAAGCTAGGTAACTGTTGGCCATCCACATTCAAAGGTAATGCGGCAGTGGCTTGAACTGGGGCAATAATCGAACCCAAACTCAGAGATAGAACGGTGAGCGCAAGCAGTGGTTTTTTCATCCAATAACTCCTCTTGAAACATGTCTGCCAAAAAGAAATATCCGAACGGTTAGTTCACTTTGTTAATAACTAATATAGGGTCTAGTTCGGACAATCAAAAGGGGAGGCAGTGCACATCCAAGTTAGAGCGAAGGTGAGGGGAAAAAGTTCAAAAAAGGGCCGATGCAAATGTATCGGCCCTAGATAGAAGTAAGAGAGGATTATGATGCTTTTGCGGTTACCGCTTCGGGAGCATTAATGATTTCTTTCTCTTGATCCTTCAAAAGACCGGTGGCGCCATTAGCGTAGTCTTTTGGTTGTTCGTTAAACTCTGGTTGATCTTCTGCAATGGTTTCAGACGACATTGCCGTTTTCTTATCAAACGGGTTGTCTTGTTCTGGTAAGTTTGGCAAAAGCTCAGAAGAGGTCTTGGCCATATGTTGGTATAGCTTGGTGTAATCTTTACCTAGGGTGTCCAACATTTCTGCGGTTTGTGCAAAGTGATCGACGAGCTCTTGACGTTGTTGCTCTAATTCAAACTTGGCCGCTTCAAGTTCTTTCTGCACAGACTTTTGTTTCTTGTATTCAGGGGTGGTTAGTCTACTAATGACTACGCCTACGATTGTACCGACCAGCAAACCCACAATGGCATAAATCCAAGGCATAACTGCTCCTTATAGTTGTTTTAACAAGTCTTTTACTACTTAGTTACACGCGGTGCTCGTCCATGTTACTATGGCTTGAACAGCCGATAAAGAAAAATAGCAGTATGTCTTCGGGGACTGATAACTACTTCTCTCTATTCTCAAAGTTGACCCCGAGGTAACCCTTTTCTCTATACCTCTATACGACTTAATACGATGACACCACTACAACAATATCAAAAAGACATAGCAGAACACGGGTTTCAGCGTGATGAAGCTCAGTATCAAGCGGTCGTTGCATTAGACAAGCTTTACCATGCTATCGTTGAATTTCAGTCAGCGCCTGTGCCTCAGCTTTCCAAATGGCAAAAGCTAATGGGGAAAAAAATCGACAAGCCTGAACCACCAAAAGGCCTTTACTTTTGGGGTGGGGTAGGTCGCGGTAAAACCTACCTTATGGACGCATTTTTTGATGCTTTACCGACCCAAAGAAAAATGCGCGTCCACTTCCATCGATTTATGTATCGAGTACATGATGAGTTGAAGCTGTTAGGTGATGTCGAAAATCCTCTATCAAAAGTGGCGGATAAATTTAAAGAAGAAGCAGATGTGGTTTGCTTTGATGAATTTTTTGTTTCCGACATTACTGATGCGATGATCCTTGCAACGCTACTTCAAGAAATGTTCAAGCGGCAGATGATCCTAGTCGCGACTTCAAACATCGAGCCGCAGAACTTATATCGTAACGGTTTGCAAAGAGCGCGCTTTTTGCCCGCGATCGATATGATTTTGGCACGTTGTGAAGTGTTGAATGTCGATAGTGGCGTTGATTATCGCTTAAGAACGTTAGAACAGGCTGAAATATACCATTACCCGCTTGATGAGCAGGCTAGCATAAACCTTAACAAATATTATCAGCAGCTGACTGGAGAGCGTCAGTTTGTTGCTCATCAAATCGAAGTTAACCACCGTCAACTAGCGGTGATTGAAGCAAGCGACGGGGTGCTGCATGCGTCGTTTGCTCAGTTGTGTCAAACTGCTCGCAGTCAAAATGACTACATTGAATTGTCTCGTATTTACCACACTGTATTACTGGCAGATGTTCAACAAATGAACCGAAAAATAGATGATGCGGCGAGACGCTTTATCGCGCTAGTCGATGAGTTTTACGAGCGCAATGTTAAGTTGATTATTTCTGCTGAAGTGCCAATGGCCGACTTATATACTGACGGGCAGTTAGAGTTCGAATTTAAGCGCTGTTTGTCTCGGCTTACTGAGATGCAAAGTCATGAGTATCTCGCGCGTGAACATTTGGCCTAGATCCAATGGGTTCTTAAAAAAGTGAAGAAAAAATTAGTGATTTGGCGCAAAAAAAGGTGATTTTTTCTTCGCTCTTCTCTATAATCCTGCGACCCACCGTTACTGCAGACCTGATTATCGAAGTTATTTCGAAATTGAAGGTCGAGAGTACCAACGACTCGAAGGGGTGATGACTGGGCTCTTAGACAGTGTGGGAGCACTATTGGGTGTTCCTTTAAAGTTTAAAATTTAATTAACGGGTTATTGTTAGCATGAAAACTTTCGTTGCTAAACCAGAAACTGTAAAACGCGACTGGTACGTTGTAGACGCTGAAGGTAAAACTCTTGGCCGTCTAGCAAGTGAAATTGCATCTCGCCTACGTGGCAAACATAAAGCTGAATACACTCCTCACGTTGACACTGGTGATTACATCATCGTTATCAACGCTGAGAAAGTTGCTGTAACTGGTAACAAAGCTAAGAACAAAGTGTACTACCGTCACTCTGAATTCCCAGGTGGTCTAAAATCTATCACTTTTGAAAAGTTGATCGATCGTAAACCTGAGATGGCTCTTGAGCTTGCAGTTAAAGGCATGCTTCCACGTGGTCCTCTAGGCCGTGCTATGTACCGTAAGCTAAAAGTTTACGCGGGCGCTGAGCACAACCATGTTGCTCAACAACCACAAGTACTAGACATCTAATTGGGGATTTCGAAAATGGCAGAGAATCAATACTACGGCACTGGCCGTCGCAAAAGCTCAGCTGCACGTGTTTTCATTAAACCAGGCAGCGGTAACATTGTAGTAAACAAGCGTAACCTTGACGAATACTTCGGTCGTCCAACAGCACGTATGGTTGTACAACAACCTCTAGAGCTAGTTGAACTAACTGAAAAGCTAGACCTTTACGTAACAGTTAAAGGCGGCGGTATTTCTGGTCAAGCTGGTGCTATCCGTCACGGTATCACTCGCGCGCTTATGGAATACGATGAGTCTCTACGTCCTGCTCTACGCGCAGCTGGCTACGTTACTCGTGACGCTCGTTGCGTTGAACGTAAGAAAGTTGGTCTACGTAAAGCACGTCGTCGTCCACAGTTCTCTAAGCGTTAATTTCCTCTTATCGGGAATTATGCTTTCAGAGTTACTCTGGAAACTGTGTACCAAAAGCTCGGCTCTATGCCGGGCTTTTTTGTATTTAAAGACATCATACTTGTCTTCAAGCAACGAACAGCCTTCACTTATCATCACACTCCGAGCAGGCCTTCTTATTCGTCCTCTTCGTCGAAAGGTTGTCAGTGCCGTTTTATATGTGTGCCTTATTTAATCGCGACTCACCACGCTTTCTCTTGCGATGCAGCATAGATGTATTCATCAGCAGGAATGTCTTTGTATCTTATTCTTCCTGTAACATGTTTTAAAATGACTTACGTTCCTTTTTGAGCATTCTGCGTGCTACAAAATTGAAAATATAAACACAGTAAGCTGAACGCGTAATACGAAATATTTCTCTGTGTAATTAACTGAAAACTACCAAGATAAAAGGTTTTATCCGCTTTCAGCGGGGCTTCTATGTGGTGCTTTCTTGTTACAAATCACATCAATTTTTTATAATTCTGCCGCTTTTGTGACGACGCGAGCGATTTGCCTCACAAATGTTACAAAAAGGTAGCTTTATCTTGTCAAAAAGTAGGGTTTTCTTTATCATTTCCCTCCAATAAATAGAACTAAATTCATTATTTGTTAGCCATGCTCTTATAAGCGGAATAATAACGATCCAAAGGGAGCAAATGGGAGAATGTTTGGATGAGCAACGCGCCTTTAAATAACGGTCGCAGGCGTTTTCTAACCGCTACAACGGCAGTTGTTGGTGGGTTAGGGGCAGTCGCCGTCGCCGTGCCTTTTATCAAATCATGGAATCCGAGTGCTAAAGCCAAAGCGGCGGGCGCACCGGTTGAAGTGGATATAAGTAAAATTGAACCAGGTCAGCTGGTTCGTGTTGAGTGGCAGGGAAAACCTGTATGGATTGTTCGCCGCACTCAAAGCGTTCTGGATAACTTAAAATCGATCGGTGATAAGCTTCGCGATCCACAATCTGAAATGGAGCAGCAGCCTGAGTACGCTCAGAATGAGTTTCGTTCGATTAAGGAAGAGTTTTTCGTCGCAGTTGGTTTCTGTACCCACTTAGGTTGTTCACCAACCTATCTACCTGACTCTTTCTCAGAGCAGGTGCAGGGCGTAAGATCTGGCTTCTTCTGTCCTTGTCATGGTTCTAAGTTCGACATGGCTGGTCGAGTGTTCCAAGGAGTACCTGCTCCGTTGAACCTTGTCGTTCCTAAGCACATGTATTTGAGCGATACCAAGCTCATTGTGGGTGTTGATGAGGGAGATGCATAATGCAAGCAATGTTAGATTGGGTTGAAAAGCGTATTCCTGCAATGAATGCTTATAAAAAGCATTTGTCTGAATACCCAATGCCTAAGAACTTCAACTTTTGGTACCTTTTCGGTTCTCTGGCGATGCTGGTTCTTGTTAACCAAATCCTAACGGGTATTTGGCTAACGATGAACTATGTTCCTTCAGGTGACGGTGCATTTGCGTCTATCGAATACATTATGCGTGATGTAGAGTACGGTTGGCTTCTGCGTTACATGCATTCCACTGGCGCGTCAGCGTTTTTCGTTGTTGTGTATCTTCACATGTTCCGTGGTTTGATCTACGGTTCATACCAAAAACCTCGTGAACTATTGTGGATCTTCGGTATGTTGATCTTCCTTGTTCTCATGGCTGAAGCGTTCATGGGTTACCTACTTCCATGGGGTCAGATGTCATACTGGGGTGCGCAGGTAATCATTTCCCTGTTTGGTGCTATTCCTGTTATCGGTGATGACCTAACGCTTTGGATTCGTGGTGACTACATCATCTCTGGTGCAACGCTAAACCGTTTCTTCGCACTACACGTTATTGCCCTGCCTATCGTTTTGCTTCTTCTTGTTGTTTTGCACGTATTGGCGCTGCACGAAGTAGGCTCAAACAACCCGGATGGTATCGAAACTAAGCTGCCAAAAGGCTCAATGGGCGACGATTACAAAACGCAATTCAAGTTCCACGATTACTACACGAAGAAATATGACATCATTGATTCGATTCCTTTCCATCCGTACGGCACGGTTAAGGACTTGGTTGGTGTCGCTGGTTTCTTGTTCTTCTTCTGTTACGTGCTGTTCTTTAACCCAGAGATGGGTGGGTACTTCCTTGAGCCGCCTAACTTTGAAGCTGCAAACCCACTGAAGACACCAGAGCATATTGCTCCGGTATGGTACTTCACGCCGTTCTACGCAATCTTACGCGCGGTTCCAGACAAACTATTAGGTGTTATCCTAATGGGCGCGTCAATTGCAGTGCTGTTTGTTCTACCTTGGTTGGATCGTTGTAAAGTTCGTTCATACCGTTACCGTAGCAAACTTCATCTATTGAATATTGTACAGTTCACTATCGCCTTTATCGCTCTGGGTATTTTAGGTGCGTTACCTGCAACACCAACGTACACACTACTATCTCAGATCTTTAGCTTGTGTTACTTCATGTTCTTTGTGTTGCTGTTCTTCTACAGCAAAAATGAAGCAACCAAACCATTACCAGAGAGGGTGACATTCAAATGAAGAAGTGGATTGTAATTCTATTTGCTATGTTGCCATCACTAGCGATGGCAGCTGGGGCCAATGTTCCGCTGGATAAAGCGAATGTTGACCTTACGGATAAAGCTTCGCTACAAAACGGCGCGAAGTTGTTCATGAACTACTGTTTTGCTTGTCACTCTACGCAATACCAGCGTTACGAGCGTGTAGCAACAGACTTGGAAATTCCAACAGACTTAATGAAAGAAAACCTGATTTTCAATCCTGAAGCGAAAATCGGTGATCTAATGGTCAATGCTATGCCACCGAAGCAAGCGGCAAACTGGTTTGGTGCTCCACCACCAGATCTTACGTTGGTTGCACGAGTTCGTGGTGCTGATTGGTTATACACTTACTTACGCTCTTTCTATGTTGATCCATCTCGTCCATTCGGCGTGAACAACATCGTCTTCCCGAGTGTTGGTATGCCGCATGTGCTTGAAGAGCTACAGGGCATCCCGACGCCGATTTACGATACGAAAATCGTAGATGGCGAAGAAGTACAAGTTGTTGTTGGTACTGAAACCGATGGCACGGGTGAGCTGAGTGAAGGCGAATATGACAAAGCGGTTGGCGATCTCGTTAACTTCTTAGTTTATTCAGGTGACCCAGTGCAGCTTGAGCGTCATGCTCTAGGCTGGTGGGTAATGGGCTTCTTAGTGCTTCTAACCATCGTTGTTGTGATGCTCAAGAAAGAGTATTGGCGCGATGTGCATTAATTGTGCTAAAATACCGTGCTAATTCCCAATTTTAATTGATGTACAATGGAGGCTTAGCCTCCATTGTTTTTATTTGTAAGTGTACTGGAGGGCTCCATGGCTGTAGCTGCCAATAAACGTTCTGTGATGACTCTTTTCTCAAGTGCATCAGATTTGTATAGCCATCAGGTTCGCATTGTACTAGCTGAAAAAGGCGTAAGTGTTGAAGTTGAGCTTGTTGACGAAGCAAACCTTCCTGCTGAGCTTGTTGAGCTAAACCCATATAAATCAGTGCCAACTCTTGTTGACCGTGAGCTAGCTCTTTACGATTCAAAAATCATCATGGAGTACTTGGACGAGCGCTTCCCTCATCCACCTCTAATGCCGGTTTACCCTGTTGCTCGTGGCAACAGCCGCTTGATGATGTACCGTATCGAACGCAACTGGTATTCACTCGCTGAAAAAGTGATGAAAGGTAATGCGGAAGAATCAGAAAAAGCACGCACAAAGCTGCGTAATGATCTTCTGACGTTAGCGCCAATTTTTGCTGAATATGAGTACTTCATGAGCGAAGAATTCAGCTTGATCGATTGTTACCTAGCTCCACTATTGTGGCGTTTGCCTCAACTTGGTATCGATCTTGTTGGCCCTGGTTCAAAAGAAATCAAGGTATACATGAACCGCGTATTTGAACGTGATTCGTTCCTTGCTTCTTTGACTGAAGCTGAACGTGAAATGCGCCTAGTTCGCTAAGCGATTTAAAACACGTTATGGATATTGCAAAAATGACTGCTCGCCGCCCGTATATGCTTCGCGCATTTTACGACTGGTTAGTAGACAATGACTTGACTCCTCACTTGGTTGTGGATGCAACAATGCCAGGGGTGCGTGTCCCGGTTGAATTTATTCAAGATGGTCAAATTATTTTGAATATTGCGCCACGTGCAGTGGGTAATCTTGAGTTAGGTAATGATGCGATTACCTTCCATGCTCGCTTTAGCGGTCGTCCGCACTCAGTGATCGTGCCTGTGTATGCTGTTCAAGCTATTTATGCACGTGAGAATGGTGCTGGTACTATGTTTGAACCAGAAGAAGCGTACACTCACATCGAAGAAGAAGCGATGACCGAGGAAGAATCATCCCCATCGTTCACAACGGTTAGCGATGAGCCTTCTGAGTTAGTTTCTGATTCAGATGCCGAAGAGGACGATGCTCCTCGACCAAAAGGCAAACCAAGCTTAAGAGTGATTAAATAATAAAAAAGCAGCGTTACGCTGCTTTTTTCTTTTTAACTTGTTGAAGATGATTTCAAGCCAGACTTTGGAAATTACTCACTAATCGTAAAGACTTCGACGTTCTTTTCACTTTCTGTACTTGCCTCACTTTCTATTGTTTGTACACCGTCACTCGGTAAGTCTACTTCAACAGGCTCCATTTCGCCGTATTGGAACCCTTTAATGACTTGTTTTACGCCTGAGATATTACGCGCGATTTCTGTCGCTCGATCGCCTTGCTCTGGCGTGACATAACCAAACAGAAAAACGTCGCCATCTTCGGTGATCACTTTAACCTTAACACCATTAAGCTCAGAATCAGTAAGCAAAGCTGACTTTACTTTGGTTGTGATCCAGCTGTCATTGCTAATCTGGGTAACAGTGAGTTGCTCTTTTTGTTTGATTTGATTGTGTATGACTTTTACACCACTAACTTCTCGAGCCCTTCGCTCTAAAGCAAGGATAAGGTCTTGTGTCGGAGCTTGTCCCATAAGGACTACAGTCCCATTATATGAACTGGCAACGACACGAACTTCACCTTTAAACGGTGCTTTATTGCCGATCGCCGCAACTTCGAATTCGATGTTATTGTCCTGCCAGATTTGTTTTGTCGTGCGTGTGTCCGTGACAATATTCGCTGTGGTTGCTGCACCTGCGATAAACAAACCTGCGCAACCACTTAAACTCAATGCTGTTAATAAGATAACAAGGCTACGTATCATAATTCTGACTCTCAGTCTTGGTTACTCTTCGTGAGCAGGGAAAAGCACCTGGTCAATAAGATCACAAAGACAATGGAGTGTTACCATATGTACTTCGTGAATACGTGCAGTGCGGTGTGATGGAATACGAATTTCGACGTCGTTCTCACCGAGCAGCCCTGCCATCTCTCCGCCATCTTTTCCTGTTAGCGCGATAATCGTCATGTCTCGAGTTACGGCTGCTTCCATCGCTTTGATAATATTTTTACTGTTACCGCTAGTCGACATGGCAAGCAAAATGTCGCCTGGTTGACCAAACGCTCGTACCTGTTTTGAGAAGATTTCCTGGTAGTGGTAATCGTTGGCCACTGCGGTTAGGGTGGTATTATCGGCGGTTAAGGCCATTGCTGGTAGGCTAGGGCGCTCAGTTTCAAAACGGTTTAAAAGACAAGAAACAAATTGTTGAGCGTTTGAAGCACTGCCGCCATTACCACAACATAAAATTTTATTGCCATTAAGCAGGCTCGACACCATCGCTTGAGCTGCATGAGTAATGGCATCAGGCAGCGCCTCTGCTGCTGCGATTTGAATTTGAATACTTTCTGTAAAGCTGTCTTTAATGCTGTCTAGCATCGCTTATCCTTCAGAGATTGCGTTTTCTATCCAGTTGATATCTCGCCCATTATCATGAATGGCGATGACATCAAATCGATAATCGATATTGTGTTTTAAGCGCTTTTGTTGGCTAAGCCAAACTTGTGCGGTTTTGACTAGCTTGCGCATTTTAGCGTGCGTCACCATTTCTGCTGCCGAGCCAAAGTGATTGTTCTTACGGTATTTGACTTCAACAAACACAATAGTTTCACCTTGTTGGAAGATTAAATCAATCTCACCGACCTTAGTCAGAAAATTTTGTTCAATAAAGTTTAAGCCCTGGCGTTGTAAATACTGCTTCGCCAGAGCTTCATATTGATTTCCGATTTGGCGCTTACTAAAGAGCCCCACGCTCAGCCCAGCTTAGCTCACGCTGTACAACACAATTATTGTCGATACTTAAAATACCGGTTTGGCCGCCAACTGAGTAGCCCGGAACGACCTTCATTTGTGGCAGCTCCCCAATCAATTTATACGCATCCATACCCAGTGCTTTCAAACGTTTTTCCATGTTAGATTGCTCTGACCACAGCTCGTTCATTTCAGCAGTCACGCTAGGGTCTGGGTCAATCAGTAATGGGATATCGCTGTAGATGATGCCTGTTAGATCTTCGTAAGTCGCGCCGCCACTGTTGCTACGCGAGCTAGAGAAAATTTGTGGTGCTTTGGCGTCTGGGTTAATCGCTACCTCAATAAACGGCTTGATCAAAGTCAGTTCCGTGCTTCTAGCAACAATATAAACCGCATCGACATCACGACGGCTACGTGGCTGTGTTTCAAGCTTGATACGCATTAGTGATTGCATCTGAGCAATACGTTGTTTGCTTTCTTGCAGACCAAATACTTCATTGATGTCTTTTTGAAGTTGGCGCTTGTCGCCAAAATAACTTGCTGCGACTTTATTAGAGCTGTACTTGCGCCATTCTTTGTTGAACGCTTCAGTTACACGCTCACCAAAGCTGCCCTTTGGTGCCAGAATCAGAGGGAAGTTATAGCCTTCGCTGAACAAGTGTTTCGCTGCCTGTGCGGCTTCTTGTTCTGGTGATAATGCCAAGTAGCAAATATTGCTATCTGGTTGCACATCTTCGGGAATATTTAGCGCAAGGGCTGGAATCGTAGGACCATTTTCTGAGCCATCCATGGTTGTGTGCAATAGCTCAACGTTTTCTTTTTCTAGGGGACCAACAACAAAGTCGATGTTTTCATTGATCAAACGTTGTTTAATTTGGTCGGCGTTATACGCATTAGTGTCTATTACCGTGAGGGTAGCGCTTGGATCACGGTTACGATCATTCATCATCGCAAACACAAAACCATCACGAATTAATTGCGCTTGTGGCGAGAATTTACCAGTAAGCGGCAGTAACAAAGCGGTGTTGTTTGGTTTAACAATGTCTAGAGAGAGAATGTTTTGAATCTCTTCTGGTGTGTAGATAGCGGCTGGGTGAGATGGGTTCTCGTTTAACCAGCGTTCTAGGGTATTTTTTAGTTGGGATAAGTTGCCCGACAGCGTTTTCGCATAAATAGCGAGTTGTAGCCAACCATCTAAAACATCTTCATTTGGCTCTGTTTCTAATGAGGTCAGTTCGTACTCGGAGTAGCTGCCAAAGTTCATCCAAATACGGCTAGAAATATCTCTCTGCTCCGCGGACGATGCATATTGGCCAAATGCAACCAGTTGGCGGTTTGCCTCAAACGCTTGGTTAAGACCTTGATAAGCGTCGGCACGCATCAAGTAATAGTCTTTCCATTGCTCATTTGGCAACTTCCACCAAGGTTTAAAATTCAACAATTGCAGCAACTGAGAGTAATTACCCTGTTTTTGCTGTATGGTCGCACGCGCTAGTTGCCACTCTGCTTGCTGAACTTCGGTTAACTGTTGACGAGCCAGGCGCTTGATCAACATTTCTGCTTGATCAAACTGGTTTGCTTGAATCGCGGCTTTGGTTGCCATGATCAACCAGTCATTTTGTAAACTGCCTTCCGTGCTATCAGCTTGGATCATATAGTTCTGAACAGACTGAGTAGGCTCAAGTGTTACATCAACGCCATCAGGCTGTCTTGGACCTGAAGAACAGGCGGCGAGCGTAATTGCTAGTGCAACAGGAGTAAGTATGCGTGGTACACTGAGTCTCTTATGGTTAATCATTGCCGTGAGTTCTCTATAATTTTGTACAAAATTGTCTCTATATTAATCGTTGAAGTGATGGTAAACAAATGACAGATAAAAATAAGTTGCCGAATGAGGGGCCAACTCTCTATATCGTACCGACTCCAATCGGAAATTTAGCGGATATCACCCAACGTGCTATCGAAATTCTGTCGACTGTGGACATCATTGCCGCTGAGGATACTCGACATACGGGCAAATTACTGTCTCACTTCAATATTCAAACCAAAACTTTTGCTCTACACGACCACAATGAGCAGCAAAAAGCACAAGTTTTGGTAGAAAAGCTGCTTTCCGGTCAGTCTATCGCATTAGTTTCTGACGCTGGTACGCCACTTATCAGCGACCCAGGATACCATTTGGTGACAAAATGTCGTCAAGTGGGCGTTAGAGTTGTGCCTCTTCCAGGTGCTTGTGCGGTCATTACGGCGTTAAGTGCCTCTGGCTTGCCATCGGATCGCTTTAGCTTCGAAGGTTTTTTACCACCGAAAAGCAAAGGTCGTAAGGATAAATTCCTAGAGATTGCTTCGGTAGAGCGTACGTGTATTTTTTACGAGTCACCGCACCGTATTTTAGACTCTCTACAAGACATGTTAGACGTTCTTGGCCCAGATAGAGAAGTTGTGTTGGCAAGAGAGCTAACAAAAACCTTTGAAACCATTCAAGGCATGCCGTTAGGTGAGCTGATTGAATGGGTGAAAAGTGACGATAACCAACAGCGTGGTGAAATGGTATTGTTGGTACATGGCCATCGTGAAACAACAGACGACTCACTACCTGAAGATGCTTTACGCACGTTAGGGATTTTGACCAAAGAGCTGCCTTTGAAAAAAGCAGCTGCTTTGGTGGCAGAAATACATAACTTGAAGAAGAATGCGCTATATAAATGGGGCTTAGAAAACTTAGACTAAGTGCCGCTAGCGAGATAAATGGTCAATGAGGGCTGATGTTTAGGCATCGGCCTTTTTATTATCTATTTTTGGCACGTTGACTAAAAAGTCATCACTTAGTGCATTCATTTCATCATATCTGTGATCTAACTAGACTCTGAAGTGAGAACTCTATACAATCCGCCCTCGGAGCTGACTGGGTAGTCGCTGCTTTGTTGATGTCCTTCGGGAGACTGACGTCGAAGTCCCTTTGGGAGACTGACGTTGACGTCCTTCGGGAGACTGACAAAGGGGAGGAAAGTCCGGGCTTCATAGAGCAAGGTGCCAGGTAACGCCTGGGGGGCGCAAGCCTACGACAAGTGCAGCAGAGAGAAGACCGCCGATGGCCCGTAAGGGTACAGGTAAGGGTGAAAGGGTGCGGTAAGAGCGCACCGGACGACTAGCAATAGTTCGTAGCAGGGTAAACTCCACCTGAAGCAAGACCAAATAGGCCTCCACATTGCGTTGCTCGCGTAAGGAGGCGGGTAGGTTGCTCGAGCCAGTGAGTGATTGCTGGCCTAGACGAATGGCTACCGCCGCGCAAGCGGAACAGAACCCGGCTTATGTGTCGGCTCCACCTATTCGAGACCCATCTCTACTTCGGTAGTGATGGGTTTTTTGCATTTAATTGACGCAAACTATGTCATTACCAATAAACTTGGCGTAAATCACGTCTAACTTTAGACTTGTGGTGGCGATGATGTAGGAAATCAGTACACTAAAGAATCGCTTCAAGATCATTCAACGAGAAAGCTATGACCGAAACCTTCCAACATATTTCCGTGTTATTAAATGAATCCATTGATGGCTTAGCTATCAAACCAGACGGCGTCTATATTGATGGAACATTTGGCCGTGGCGGTCACAGCCGGACAATTCTATCTAAACTCGGTGAAAATGGCCGACTGTACAGTATCGACCGTGACCCTCAAGCGATCGCTGAGGCAGGAAAAATCAATGACCCTCGCTTCACCATTATTCATGGTCCATTTTCTGGTATTGCTGAGTATGCTGAAGAGTATGGGCTAGTTGGAAAAGTGGATGGTGTTCTGCTGGATTTAGGCGTTTCTTCTCCTCAGTTAGACGACGCAGAGCGTGGCTTTAGCTTTATGAAAGACGGTCCGCTAGATATGCGTATGGACCCG
This sequence comes from Vibrio sp. Vb2880, assembly GCF_033337975.1. Taxonomy (NCBI): domain Bacteria; kingdom Pseudomonadati; phylum Pseudomonadota; class Gammaproteobacteria; order Vibrionales; family Vibrionaceae; genus Vibrio; species Vibrio sp. Vb2880. The sequence continues at coordinate 97,712 of NZ_JAWORT010000014.1, read as the reverse complement.
ACATCAGGTGTTCCAGTATCTCAATGGTTGATGGAAGCAGACCTCGATGATATCACTTGGGTCATTCGCGAGTTTGGGGAAGATAAACATGCGCGCCGTATTGCAAAAGCGATTGTTGCCTACCGTGAAGACGAAGAAAATGAGCCAATGGTTCGCACTGGTCAGCTGGCAAAATTGATTTCAGATGCCGCACCGAAAAGTTTTAAAGAGAAAAAACACCCTGCGACTCGTGCTTTCCAGGCTTTTCGTATTTACATCAACAGTGAGTTAGAAGAAATTGATACGGCACTTAAAGGCGCGGCGAGCATTCTGGCTCCTGAAGGCCGTTTATCTGTGATTAGCTTTCACTCTCTGGAAGACCGTATGGTCAAACGTTTTATCCGTAAAGAGAGCAAAGGGCCTGAAGTGCCACACGGTATTCCAATGACGGAAGAGCAAATTCGTGCTCTTGGTAGTGCGAATATGAAAGCGGTGAGCAAAGCGATTAAGCCAAGCAAACAAGAAATTGAAATGAACCCTCGCTCGCGCAGCTCTGTGTTAAGAATTGCGGAAAAGCTTTAATTATTATGACGAAATCCACTCCTAATCTTGCTAAGTTGATTGCAACAGATCTCCTCACTGTTGGTCGCTGGCCATTACTGTTGTTGCTATTGATCGTGGCATCGGCAATGGGAGTGGTATTTGCTACCCACCATGCGCGTCAAGCGATTACCGAGAAAGACCATACGTTGGTTGAACGAGAACGATTAGATAGCGAATGGCGTAACTTAATGTTGGAAGAAACTGCCCTCGCGGAACACAGTCGTGTTCAAGACCTTGCCAAAAAAGAACTTGAAATGAAACGACCTGATGGCGATAAAGAAGTGGTTGTCACGCTCAAATGATTAGAAAAAAATCCAACACGAAACAAGCCAATAAGCGTAAACCTGTAGCAAAAGAGAAAGCGGCTACGGGGGATAAGAAAACCGATAACAAAGCAGTGAAAGTGGCGGTCGAAGAATCTTTCTTGATTCGTTGGCGCTTCCATCTATTACTGTTTTTTGTTTTTTGTGCATTTGCCCTTTTGGTGGCACGCGTAGCCTACATCCAAATCATTGAGCCAGATAACCTTATTAAACAAGGTGACCTACGTTCGGTTCGTGTTAAATCCATTCCTTCTGCTCGCGGTATTATTTCGGATCGAAATGGTGAGCCGCTTGCTGTCAGTGTACCGGTTGAGGCGGTTTGGGCAGATCCTGCCACGATATTTAAAGAAAACGCGTTAAGCCAGACCAAAAGTTGGCATGCATTAGCGGATGTTCTTGGTATTGACCGACAAGGGTTAATAGACAAAATCAAGCGCAATGAAAAACGCCGCTTTATCTACTTGCAGCGCCAGGTCAGTCCGGCCATGGCGAACTATATTCGTGAGCTAAAGCTGCCAGGTGTTGGCCTTAAGTCGGAATCTCGTCGTTATTATCCTGCAGGTGAGGTTAGTGCTCACTTAGTCGGTGTAACAGGCATTGACGGGCATGGCCTAGAAGGTGTGGAGCGTAGCTACGATGAGTGGCTCACTGGCGCGGCGGGTAAGAAAACTATTCGTAAAGACCGTTATGGTCGTGTTGTGGAAAACATTGCTTGGCAAGACAAGCAAGAAGGTAAATCACTTCAGTTAACCATCGATCAGCGCCTACAGGCGATTGCGTATCGTGCGATTAAGCAAGCCGTTGCGGACCACCGCGCCACTTCAGGTTCCGTTGTCATGTTGGATGTAAAAACGGGCGCCGTATTGGCCATGGTTAATGCTCCTTCTTACAACCCTAACAATCGTAGCGATTGGCAAAGCTATCAAATGCGTAACCGAGTGATCACGGACTCAATGGAGCCTGGTTCGACCATTAAGCCTTTCGTTATTTTAGCCGCCTTAGAAAATGGGATAGCCGATAAAGATACCATCGTAGATACCGGTAATGGTGTCCTACGTTTAGGTGGTAGTCGAGTCAGAGATGTCTCTCGCGTAGGCAAAGCGAGCTTGACCACGATCCTTAAAAAGTCGAGTAATATCGGTGTGACGAAGCTAGCAATGCAAATGCCGGTAGAGGCGCTTCTTGGGCTGTACAGTTCAGTGGGTTTTGGTGAGCTTTCTGGCCTAAACCTAGTTGGGGAAGTGACGGGTATTTTTCCTACACGAACTCGTTGGTCGCCAATTGAACGCGCCACGATTGCGTTTGGTTACGGTCTATCAATTACACCAATCCAGCTAGCCCATGCTTATGCGACGCTTGGAAACCTTGGCAAATACGAGCCTATTCATATTATTGAAAGCAATGATCATGACATGTCACGTCAAGTGGTGAGTGCGAAGTATGCGCGTCAAGTATTAGACATGTTGGAAACCGTAACTCAAAAAGGGGGCTCGGCTCGCAGAGCGGCAGTTCCTGGTTATCGAGTAGGAGCGAAAACGGGTACATCACGTAAAGCTTCTGCCGGTGGGTACAGCGACGAGTACATCACCTACACGGCTGGGCTTGCTCCGGTTAGCGATCCGCGAATTGCTTTAGTAGTGATCGTAAACGAGCCTCAAGGCGATGACTACTATGGTGGCTCGGTAGCGTCTCCTGTCTTCTCTGAAATCATGAAAGGCGCGCTACAAATACTCAATGTTGCACCTGACGAAAACAAATTCCAACAGTAAGCCCTGTGGTTTACTGAGCAAACAAAATTAAGAAAACCTGAGCCAAAGCTCGGAGAACAAATATGACTAAAGCCATCAGTATGGACGTGCTGCTTTCCCCTTGGGTGGATTGCCCTAGCTTATCGTCCGTTCTTGTTTCTGAATTGGAGCTCGACAGCCGAAGAGTTCAACCTGGAACCACGTTTGTAGCAGTGATTGGCCATGTTGTGGATGGGCGTAAATTCATTGCCTCTGCAATTGAGCAAGGTGCAAATGCAGCCCTGGCGCAAGCCTGCGATGTCAAAACACATGGTACGGTGGAAATCATTGATGATGTTCCCGTCATTTACATTGATAGGTTGGACCAACGTTTATCCGCAATTGCTGGAAAGCTTTATGCTTACCCTGATATGGATTTGATTGGTGTCACCGGCACCAACGGCAAAACCACCATTACCCAGTTAATAGCGCAATGGCTAGAACTGCTTGACCATAAAGCGGCGGTAATGGGAACAACAGGAAATGGCTTCCTCAATAACTTGCAACAAGCTGCGAATACAACGGGGAATGCCGTTGAAATTCAGAAAACGCTCTCCTCTCTCGCAAATCAACAAGCCACATACACCGCGCTAGAAGTATCTTCCCATGGCCTGACGCAAGGTCGTGTCAAAGCATTATCATTTGCGGCGGGCGTGTTTACTAACTTAAGTCGTGACCATCTTGATTACCATGGCACGATGGAAGAGTATGCCAATGCAAAGCTTGGGTTGTTCACGCAACACCAATGTGAACGTGCCATTATCAATGTTGATGATGAAGTAGGTCATCAATGGGCGTCGCAGTTAAGTAATGCGGTCGCTGTTTCGCTCAAACCGAACACTGAATTTGAAAGCGCAATTTGGGCGACGGAAGTCAGTTACGCGGAGTCAGGGATTACTATTAAGTTCGATGGTAAATTTGGCTCAGGTGAATTGCACGCGCCATTGATTGGTGAGTTTAATGCAACCAACTTAATGCTCGCTTTTGCGACCTTATTAAGCTTAGGTAAAGAGAAACAAGCGTTACTCGAAACCGCAGGTCAACTGCAACCTGTACTCGGCCGAATGGAGTTATTCCAAACTGAGGATCGTGCCAAAGTCGTGGTTGATTATGCCCATACTCCTGATGCTTTAGAAAAAGCGCTGCAAGCTTTACGAGTTCATTGTGAAGGCCAGCTGTGGGCTATTTTTGGCTGCGGTGGCGATCGCGATGCAGGTAAGCGCCCAATGATGGCGGAAATTGCAGAGCGTCTAGGCGACAGAGTGGTGTTGACTGACGATAACCCACGCAGCGAAGACCCGGTTCAGATTGTGAAAGACATGTTAGCTGGGCTGTCAAAACCTGCTGAAGCGATTGTTCAGCATGACCGCTTCAAAGCACTGTCTTATGCCATTGAAAATGCTTCGCCAAACGACATTATCTTGTTAGCTGGGAAGGGTCATGAAGATTATCAGATTCGTAATGGCGAAACGATTCATTACTCCGACCGCGAGTCCGCAATGCAACTTTTAGGATTGACCTCATGATCAAAGTAACGTTATCTCAAATTGCAGACATCACACGTGGCGAGCGATTCGGCGACGATCTACTTATCGACGCGGTTTCTACTGATACACGAGCGATTGAGCGTGGGGCTCTATTTGTGGCGTTAGTAGGGGAGCGCTTTGATGCGCACAACTTTTGCCAACAAGCGGTAGATGCAGGTGCCGGTGCTTTACTCGTGGAAAAACGCTTAGATGTGAATGTGCCGCAAATTGTGGTGTCGGATACCAAACTTGCATTGGGTGAATTTGCTTCTTGGGTGCATCAAGCATGCCAAACACCTACCGTTGCGATCACCGGAAGTTGCGGTAAAACGACCGTAAAAGAAATGGTTGCGAGTATCCTGCAATTGAAAGGCAAAGTGCTATTCACGGCGGGTAACTTCAATAATGATATTGGTGTTCCGTTGACATTATTACGCTCACAGCAGGATGATGATTATGCCGTGATTGAGCTTGGTGCTAACCATATAGGTGAAATTGCTTACACGACTCAGTTAGTAAAACCAGATATCGCGTTAGTGAACAATGTAGCCGCCGCTCACCTTGAAGGCTTTGGTTCTATCGATGGCGTGAAACAAGCCAAAGGTGAAATCTACCAAGGCCTTTCAGCTGGTGGTATTGCGATTGTTAACCTAGACAGCAATGGTGAAGCCAAGTGGGATGAAGTGTTAGCAGATAAGAAAGTCATTACTTTTTCACAAAGTAATACTGATGCAGACTTCTTCGCTTCTAACATCGTATTGAACGCCGCAGGTGAAGCAAGCTTTGACTTACATATCGCAGCAAGCTCACAAGAAATTGAACTGTCTCTGGGTATTATAGGTCAACACAACGTTGCGAATGCCATCGCTGCTTCTATTATTGCGTTACAAATGGGCGCCACATTAGAAGAGGTTCGCGCTGGCCTTAAACATTTGAACAAAGTGAAAGGTCGCGTCGAGGTTGAAGCGCTGAGCGAAAAGATAAAATTGATTGACGACAGCTACAACGCGAGCGTGCCAGCCATGAAAGCGGCAGTTGATTTATTGGCCGCTTTCCCAGGTCAACGCTGGCTGATTTTAGGTAATATGGCGGAATTGGGCGAGGAAAGTCTTGCACTTCATCGTCAAGTCGGGGAACATGCTGCCCCACAAAAATTTGAACATGTTCTCACATATGGTGCAGACGCCAAGGTGATCAGTGATCTTTGCCAAGGCATTCATTTTGAGACGCACCAAGAGATGATTGAATACATCAAGCAGCATCTAGACCAAGCCGTTCCTGAAAACCATACGATATTGGTGAAAGGAGCGAACGGTGCACGTATGTTTGAAGTCGCTGCTGCTTTGAAGGAGTATTATTAATGATTATTTGGCTTGCCGAGCTGCTACAGCCATACCTGTCTTTTTTCCGATTGTTTGAATACTTGTCTTTTCGAGCAATCCTAAGCGTATTAACCGCTCTAGGTCTGTCATTATGGATGGGACCAATCATGATCAAGCGTTTGCAAATGCTGCAAATTGGTCAGGTAGTGCGTAACGAAGGTCCTGAATCTCACTTTAGTAAGCGTGGTACCCCAACAATGGGCGGTATCATGATCTTAGCGGCCATCTCAATCACGATTTTGCTATGGACAGACTTATCCAACCCTTACGTATGGGCGGTACTGACAGTCTTACTTGGCTACGGTGCGGTCGGATTTGTTGATGATTATCGTAAAGTGGTACGCAAAAATACCGATGGCTTGATCGCGCGTTGGAAGTACTTCTGGCAGTCGTTGATCGCGTTTGTCGTCGCTTTCGCATTGTATGCTTACGGTAAAGACACAGCAGCAACTCAGCTAGTGGTGCCATTCTTTAAAGACATCATGCCGCAGCTTGGTTTGATGTATATCATTCTGACTTACTTTGTCATTGTAGGTACAAGTAACGCGGTCAACCTGACTGATGGTCTAGACGGTTTGGCAATCATGCCAACGGTTCTTGTTGCAGCAGGCTTCGCGGTTATTGCATGGGCGACCGGTAACGTTAACTTCTCTGAATACCTTCATATACCATACTTACCACATGCTTCTGAGTTAGTTGTCGTATGTACAGCAATCGTAGGTGCAGGCCTTGGTTTCTTGTGGTTTAACACGTACCCAGCACAAGTGTTCATGGGCGATGTGGGCTCACTAGCGCTTGGCGGTGCATTGGGCACCATTGCTGTTCTAGTTCGTCAAGAGTTGGTGTTGGTGATCATGGGTGGCGTATTTGTAATGGAAACGCTATCAGTCATCCTGCAGGTAGGTTCTTACAAATTACGTGGTCAGCGCATTTTCCGTATGGCACCAATTCACCACCACTACGAATTGAAAGGTTGGCCAGAACCTCGCGTAATCGTGCGCTTCTGGATTATTTCTATGGTTCTTGTTCTGATTGGTCTTGCGACATTGAAAGTGCGTTAATCGCGCTTTCCAAGAACAAGATTTACAGTGTGATCAAATATGGAACGTTGGCAAAACATACATAGTGTTGTCGTCGTAGGGCTCGGTATTACCGGGCTCTCTGTCGTTAAACACCTAAGAAAAAATCAGCCACAACTTGTGGTCAAAGTCATTGATACTCGTGTAAACCCTCCAGGTGCAGAGCGCTTGCCGGAAAGTGTTCAACTGCATAGTGGTGGTTGGAATACAGACTGGCTTTCTGACGCGGATCTTATCGTGACCAACCCTGGTATTGCGCTAGCGACACCAGAGATCCAAGCCGTATTAGCAAAAGGTACGGCCGTAGTAGGTGATATCGAGTTATTCGCTTGGGCGGTGCAGAAACCGGTGATTGCGATTACGGGCTCAAACGGTAAGAGCACAGTAACCGACCTCACAGGTGTGATGGCTGAGGCTGCAGGTTTGGATGTTGGCGTTGGTGGTAACATCGGTGTGCCTGCACTGGATTTGTTAGAACAAGACGCAGACCTATATGTACTCGAACTCTCGAGCTTCCAGTTAGAAACGACGTCAAGCTTAAAGCTCAAAGCCGCTGCGTTTCTGAATCTTTCTGAAGATCATATGGATCGTTATCAAGGCATGTCTGACTATCGACAAGCTAAGTTGCGTATTTTTAACCATGCTGCTCTTGCAGTCGTGAACCGTGATGATCAAGAAACCTTCCCAGACGCAGAGATGCCATTGGTGACATTTGGCAGCGACAATCAGGACTTTGGTCTCGAGGTGGATGGCAACCGTACTTGGCTGCTCGATCACGGTCAACGAGTTGTCGCAAGTGATGAGCTTAAGTTGGTTGGTAAGCACAACTTATCTAACGCTCTGGTTGCTTTAGCGCTATTAAAAGCTGCGGACGTAAACTATCACAAAGCATTGAATGCACTTAAAAATTACACAGGACTGACACACCGATGCCAGGTGGTTGCGGATAATCAAGGCGTCAAATGGGTGAATGACTCTAAAGCAACTAATATTGCCAGCACTATGGCTGCGCTATCTGGTTTGGAATCGACAGGCAAGCTCTACTTACTCGTTGGTGGTGTTGGCAAAGGTGCTGACTTCTCGCCATTAAAACCGATCTTCGCGACGCTTAACTTGCAACTGTGTTGCTTTGGCGCTGATGGCGATGAATTTATGCCACTGCATGAATCTGCAATACGTTTCGACACTATGGAAGATGTGATTCAACAAGTATCTTCGCAGTTAAAACCAGGTGATATGGTGATGCTGTCTCCTGCATGTGCTAGCTTTGATCAATTCGACAACTTTATGGCAAGAGGTGATGCTTTCGCTGCTCTTGCTCAGAAATATGCATAATTAAAGGTTACACACTTCGTGGGTTTAGGTAACGTTAAACGCAGTATTGGCAATTGGCTCAAGCATCCAGCCCCAGAGGCGATGTTTGATCGTCAGTTAGTGTGGATTGCACTGGGTTTGATGTTGACTGGTTTGGTCATGGTAACCTCTGCATCATTTCCAATCAGCTCTCGATTAACGGAACAGCCGTTCCACTTTATGTTTCGTCATGCGACGTTTCTCGTGCTGGCGTTAGGGACCTCCGCTGTTATTTTGCAAGTGCCTTTGCAAGAGTGGTTTAAGAAGAGCCATTACTTACTTTGGGCTTCTTTCGCACTGTTGATCATCGTGCTTTTGGCGGGTAAGTCGGTTAATGGTGCGTCTCGTTGGATTCCCCTCGGGCTGTTTAACCTTCAGCCAGCGGAGGTCGCGAAGCTATCGCTGTTTATCTTCATGTCTGGTTACTTAGTTCGAAAGCAAGACGAAGTACGACAAACGTTCTTTGGTGGCTTTATGAAGCCAATCATGGTGTTTGCCTTCTTCGCAGTATTACTACTTGGTCAGCCAGACTTGGGGACGGTGGTCGTGATGCTGGTCACGCTGTTTGGCATGCTTTTTATCGCAGGTGCAAAACTAACCCAGTTTCTCGCCTTGATGGTGGCAGGTATCGGTGCTGTCGTTGGTTTGATTCTCGTCGAGCCATACCGTATGCGACGTGTAACCTCCTTCCTTGACCCGTGGGAAGACCCGTTTGGTAGTGGCTATCAGTTGACTCAGTCTTTGATGGCGTTTGGTCGTGGTGAATGGTTCGGACAAGGTCTCGGTAATTCAATTCAAAAACTGGAATATCTACCGGAAGCGCATACCGACTTTGTGTTTGCCGTACTTGCTGAAGAGCTTGGTTTCGTAGGCGTAGTGCTGGTCTTAATGCTGATTTTTAGCTTGGTGCTAAAAGCGGTTTACATCGGCAAGCGTGCATTTGAAGAAGGCGAAATGTTCGGAGGTTATCTGGCTTTCGGAATTGGTATTTGGTTTGCGTTTCAAACCTTGGTTAATGTTGGAGCTGCCGCCGGTATTGTTCCAACTAAAGGTTTAACACTTCCACTCATCAGTTATGGTGGTTCTAGTCTAATAATTATGTCCGTCGCAGTGTCCATACTACTGCGTATCGATTACGAATGCCGCTTGAAACGCGAGCAACAACAATCAGAACAACAAGCTAATGAAACAAAATAAACGTTTGATGGTGATGGCTGGTGGTACTGGCGGTCACGTATTCCCAGGTTTGGCGGTAGCAAAACAGCTTCAAGAACAAGGTTGGGAGATCCGTTGGCTAGGTACGGCGGATCGAATGGAAGCGGATTTGGTGCCAAAACATGGCATTGAAATCGACTTTATCAAAGTGAAAGGGTTACGAGGTCAAGGCGTTAAACGTCTTCTTGCAGCACCATTTCAAATTATCAATGCCATTATGCAGGCTCGTGCTCACATGAAACGCTGGCAGCCAGACGCAGTGCTTGGTATGGGCGGTTATGTTAGCGGCCCGGGCGGTATTGCCGCTTGGATGAGTGGCATTCCTGTTGTTCTGCATGAACAAAATGCAGTAGCAGGTTTAACGAACCAATGGTTATCGAAAATCGCTAAGAAGGTTTTTCAGGCTTTCCCCGGCGCTTTTCCAAATGCCGAAGTGGTTGGGAACCCAGTTCGTGAAGACGTGACTCAATTAGCAGCGCCAACTGAGCGCATGCAAGAGCGCCAAGGTCCAATTCGCATTTTGGTGATGGGTGGCAGCCAAGGCGCACGTATTCTTAACCAAACTCTGCCAGAAGTGATGTCGAAATTGGGCGAAGATTACTGTATTCGTCATCAAGCGGGTAAAGGTGCCGCCGAAGAAGTGAACGCAGCATACCAAGCTAATGGTGTGGTAAATGCAGAAGTAATGGAATTCATTGATGACGTTGCAGAAGCTTACGCATGGGCTGACCTTTTAGTTTGTCGCTCTGGAGCGTTAACCGTATCTGAAGTCTCGGCGGCAGGTGTAGGCGCTATTTTTGTTCCATTCATGCACAAAGACCGCCAGCAAGCACTTAATGCAGACCACTTGGTGGATTGCGGCGCGGCGAAAATGATTGAACAACCAGATTTAACCGTTGAGTCTCTGACTCTGCAGATCCAACAATTGGATCGCCAAGTTTTACTTACAATGGCTGAGCAAGCGCGTGGTGCTGCAAAATTGAATGCTGACCGAGTTGTCGCACAAGCCATTGTCGCTTTGACCGAAAAGCGTTAACCGAATTATTGAGAATAGAATTGATGACAATCCAACATACACAAGACTTAGCTCAGATTCGCGCAATGGTGCCAGAGATGCGCCGCGTGAAATCCATCCACTTCATCGGTATTGGTGGTGCGGGCATGAGCGGCATTGCAGAAGTGCTGTTGAACGAAGGCTACCAAATCACAGGTTCTGATCTATCAGAGAACGCTGTGACAGAGCGTTTGGTATCAAAAGGTGCGACGGTATTTATTGGTCATCAAGCCAGTAATGTAGAAAAAGCCAGTGTGGTTGTTGTGTCAACGGCGATCAACGAAGAAAACCCAGAAGTGATGGCGGCACGTGAATTACGCATCCCTATTGTACGCCGCGCAGAGATGTTGGCTGAATTGATGCGATTCCGTCACGGTATTGCCGTTGCGGGTACACACGGTAAAACCACGACGACCGCTCTTGTTACTCAAATCTATTCTGAAGCCGGTCTTGATCCAACGTTTGTGAATGGCGGTTTGGTGAAAAGCGCAGGTACAAATGCGCGTCTAGGCTCGAGTCGTATTCTAATTGCAGAGGCAGATGAAAGTGACGCGTCATTCCTGCACTTGCAACCAATGGTGAGCATTGTTACCAATATCGAAGCCGATCATATGGATACCTATGGTGGTGACTTTGAAACCTTAAAGCAAACCTTCATCGATTTCCTTCATAATCTACCGTTTTACGGCCAAGCAATTGTTTGCATTGACGATCCTGTGGTTCGAGAGTTAATCCCACGTATTAGTCGTCAAGTGATAACTTACGGTTTTTCTGAAGATGCCGACGTACGTATTGAAGATTATCGTCAAGAGGGGCAGCAAGGCAAATTTACGGTAGTACGTAAAGGGCGAGCTAACTTAGATATCACGCTGAATATTCCAGGTCGTCACAATGCATTGAATGCGTCTGCTGCGATTGCGGTTGCTACTGAAGATGATATTGAAGACGATGCGATCCTAAAGGCAATGGCTGGTACGCAAGGTACGGGAAGACGTTTTGATCACCTTGGCGAGTTTGATACTGGCAACGGCCATGCAATGCTTGTTGATGATTACGGCCATCATCCAACAGAAGTGGATGTAACCATTAATGCAGCACGCAGTGGTTGGCAAGACAAGCGTTTGGTGATGATTTTCCAACCGCACCGTTATAGCCGTACTCGTGATTTATACGATGATTTCGCGAATGTGCTTGAACAGGTGGATGTATTGATCATGCTGGATGTTTACGCAGCGGGTGAAAAGCCGATTGCAGGTGCTGATGGGCGCGCTTTATGTCGCACAATTCGCAGCCGAGGCAAGGTAGATCCGATTTTTGTTCCAGAAATCGAGCAATTACCTTCAGTTTTAGCTAACGTTATACAAGACGGCGACCTAATCTTAACGCAAGGTGCGGGTGATATTGGTAAAGTGGCGAAACAGCTGGCAGGTCTTAAATTGAATATAAACAAGATGCTTGGCTGACACATATTGTTGATGCGAAGGACAGATAAAGACTCAGATCTCGATTTTGCGTCAATATCATTGTGATTTATTGCTATCAGTGTTTGATAGTTTACAAGAGCTCAGTATAATCCCAAGGTTAAAGTCAAGACTTTTACCTCTGCGTAATTATATGGGTAAAAAGTACACGACAAAAGTCAGGAAACGAAGACGTTGTTGAATATTGCACTGAATGACGAGCGACCAAATACGGGTAACAACCCTGGTCGCCAAGAAAAAATCTTGGGTGCGTTATTTTTCGTTGTGGTTGTGACTTTAATTAGTTCTGTTTTGTACGCGGCGATCAGTTGGATGTGGGATGACCAAAGGTTACCTCTCTCCAAAATAGTACTTCAGGGGAAACTGGAGTATGTCCAAGCTGACGATGTGCAGGCTGCATTTAGTCGAATTGATCACATCGGTACATTTATGTCTCAGGATATTGATGTATTACAGCAAAGTGTCGAAGCTCTGCCATGGGTAGCGCATGCCGCAATCCGAAAGCAGTGGCCGGATACAGTAAAAGTTTTTTTGACGGAGCATCAACCAGAAGCCATTTGGAATGGCAACGAACTGTTAGATAAAAACGGGTTCGTTTTTGATGGAGATGTTGCTCTGTTGCAAGAAGAAAAAGTGAAGCTGTACGGACCCAAAGATAGCGGACCGGAAGTCTTACAGACTTACCGTGATTTGAGTCCTAAGTTTCAGCAATTGGGTTTAGCGATATCGTCTCTGGTATTAAACGAGCGACGAGCTTGGCAAATCATTCTTGATAACGGTATTCGATTAGAGCTCGGTAAAGAGTCTCTTCTTGAGCGTATAGAGCGCTTTTTTAAGCTCTATAACAAGCTTGGCAGTGACACGCAAAGAATCAGTTATATCGATCTTAGGTACGATACAGGAGCCGCAGTTGGTTGGTTTCCTGAACAAGAGTTAGAAGAGAGTACAGATGACTAAGGCCGCTGATGACAACATTATTGTTGGTCTTGATATAGGCACTGCAACCGTATCGGCTCTAGTGGGTGAGGTTTTACCAGACGGTCAAATTAATATTATTGGCGCAGGTAGTAGCCCCTCACGCGGCATGGATAAAGGTGGCGTGAATGATTTGGAGTCGGTTGTAAAATCAGTACAACGTGCAATTGATCAAGCTGAATTAATGGCAGAGTGCCAGATCAGCCGAGTCTTCATTTCGTTGTCTGGTAAGCATATCGCAAGCCGAATTGAAAAAGGTATGGGCACGATTTCTGATGAAGAGGTGTCTCAAGAAGACATGGATCGCGCTATCCATACCGCAAAATCGATTAAAATCGGTGATGAACAGCGAATTCTTCATGTGATCCCGCAAGAGTTCACCATTGATTACCAAGAAGGAATCAAAAATCCGCTTGGTTTATCTGGGGTAAGAATGGAAGTGAGTGTCCACCTTATCTCATGCCATAATGACATGGCACGCAACATTATTAAGGCGGTAGAACGCTGCGGCCTTAAAGTAGAACAACTCGTATTTTCTGGGCTTGCTGCTAGCAATGCAGTAATCACCGAGGATGAAAGAGAGCTTGGAGTTTGTGTGGTTGATATTGGCGCCGGCACGATGGATGTGGCCATCTGGACTGGCGGTGCGTTACGTCACACAGAAGTATTTTCGTACGCAGGAAATGCTGTAACCAGTGATATTGCTTTTGCTTTTGGCACGCCAGTGAGCGATGCTGAAGAAATAAAAGTCAAATATGGCTGTGCTTTGAGTGAACTGGTCAGTAAGGATGACACGGTTAATGTACCAAGCGTAGGTGGACGACCATCACGTAGCCTGCAACGTCAAACGTTGTCAGAAGTGATTGAGCCACGCTACTCTGAGCTTATGGGACTGGTTAACCAAACTATCGACTCTGTACAAGCAAAATTGCGCGAAGAGGGTATCAAGCACCATCTGGCTGCGGGAGTTGTACTCACCGGCGGTGCTGCGCAAATGGACGGAGTGGTAGAATGTGCGGAACGCGTATTCCGCAATCAAGTAAGGGTCGGCAAACCGCTCGAAGTCAGCGGATTAACTGACTATGTAAAAGAGCCGTACCATTCTACGGCAGTTGGATTACTTCATTACGCAAGAGACATGCAGTCTAGCGACGATAGCGATTATAATGAACCTAAACGCTCATCTGTAACTGGCTTTTTCGATAAATTGCGTAACTGGATACAAAAAGAGTTTTAACCTGAGTTGCAGGATAAACGGAGACAACACATGTTTGAACCGATGATGGAAATGTCTGACGATGCAGTAATCAAGGTCGTTGGGGTTGGTGGCGGCGGTGGTAACGCCGTTGAACACATGGTGCGTGAATCCATCGAAGGTGTGGAATTCATCAGCGTCAACACTGATGCGCAAGCACTTCGTAAGACAAGCGTTGGCAATGTTATTCAGATCGGTGGTGATATCACTAAAGGTCTGGGTGCAGGTGCTAATCCACAGGTTGGCCGTGACGCAGCTCTCGAAGACAGAGATCGAATTAAAGATTCCCTGACTGGCGCCGATATGGTGTTTATCGCAGCTGGTATGGGTGGCGGTACCGGTACTGGTGCAGCGCCTGTTATTGCTGAAGTGGCTAAAGAGCTTGGCATTCTAACAGTAGCGGTAGTAACTAAACCGTTTAGTTTTGAAGGTAAAAAGCGTTTGGCATTTGCTGAGCAAGGTATCGATGAGCTGTCTAAGCATGTTGACTCTTTGATCACGATTCCAAACGAAAAGCTACTTAAAGTACTTGGTCGTGGTGTAACACTACTAGAAGCTTTTGCAAGCGCTAACGATGTTCTTAAGAATGCCGTTCAAGGTATTGCTGAGCTAATTACTCGCCCTGGCATGATCAACGTCGACTTTGCGGACGTAAGAACTGTAATGTCTGAAATGGGTCACGCAATGATGGGTAGCGGCATCGCCAAAGGTGAAGACCGTGCTGAAGAAGCGGCTGAAATGGCAATTTCTAGCCCACTTCTGGAAGACATCGATCTAGCGGGCGCTCGTGGTGTTCTTGTCAATATTACTGCTGGTCTGGATATGCGTCTTGACGAGTTTGAGACGGTTGGTAATACAGTGAAGGCATTCGCTTCTGACAATGCGACTGTTGTTATCGGTACTTCTCTAGACCCTGATATGACTGACGAAATCCGCGTAACAGTTGTAGCGACAGGTATTGGTAATGAGAAAAAGCCAGATATCACGCTAGTTGCGGGTGGTAAAGCTAAAGTGGCACCGACGCCGCAAGCTCAACCACAGCAACAAGCAGCGGCAACGCAAGCTGAAGAAAAACCGGCACAGACCTTGCAAAATAATCAAGTGCAAGAGAAGCCACAGGTAACTCCTCAGCCGACAAACACTGCTCCTTCTTCTCCAGCTTCGTCGAGCCAAAGTTCTGCGGCTCCAAAGCAAGAAAAGGAAAGTGGTTATTTAGATATACCAGCATTTTTGCGTCGTCAGGCTGATTAATCTTTAACCCATAAATTTGACATGGCTCAAAATTATGGTAGCATTCACGGTCGACGTTACAGACGGCCGTGTTTTGTAGCAAATTTTTGAGAGGCAAGCAGATGATCAGACAACGTACTCTGAAAGAAATAGTGAAAACAACTGGTGTGGGTCTCCACTCTGGTCGTAAAGTCACACTTACTCTGCGCCCGGCTGCTGCAAATACAGGTATCATTTACCGTCGTACAGATGTAAATCCACCTGTAGATTTTCCAGCTGATCCAGCTTCGGTTCGTGACACCATGCTTTGTACTGCATTGGTAAACGATGAAGGTGTGCGTATTTCAACTGTTGAGCACTTGAATGCGGCACTTGCTGGTATGGGCATCGATAACATTGTTGTCGAAGTAGACGCACCTGAAATTCCGATCATGGATGGTAGTGCAAGCCCATTTGTATACTTGCTACAACAAGCAGGTATCGAAACGCAAAATGCGCCAAAACGCTTCATCCGCATCAAAAAGCCAGTTCGTTTTGAAGATGGTGATAAATGGGCAGAATTTGTACCATTTAACGGCTTCCGTATGGACTTCGAAATTGAGTTTAATCACCCAGCGATTGAATCAGACGAGCAACGTTTGCTGTTTGATTTCTCGTCAAAAGGCTTTGTTCGTGAGATTTCTCGAGCACGTACGTTTGGCTTTATGCGTGATATCGAATATCTACAATCTCAAAACCTAGTTTTGGGTGGTAGTTTTGACAATGCTATCGTTTTGGATGATTACCGTATTCTTAATGAAGAAGGTCTACGCTTTGAAAATGAGTTTGTGACTCACAAAGTGTTGGATGCGATTGGTGACCTTTACATGTGTGGCCACCCAATCATTGGTGAATTCCGTGCCTTTAAATCTGGCCACGGTTTAAATAACCAACTGTTACGTGCTGTTCTTGCAGATCAGGAAGCGTGGGAGTGGACTACATTCGAAGAAGAAGTCGGCTCACCAGTAGCATTCGCAGAACCAAATATGGTGCTTGCGTAAATACTTGGCATTAGAATTAATAAAAAACCAGGCTTATGCCTGGTTTTTTGCTATTTGGCTTTAATCCTGGATTTATCAATAACATTCAAGCTTTCAGCATATTGAAATAACGTTCACTTACGATCTTCCTTTTCTGCCATATCGGCTAATCGTTTTAAACGCTCTTGAATTTTCGGTGGCGCCATGTCGGCAATCGTCATTAATGACTTTGCTGCAGATTCGGTTAGTGGTGGACGCTTAGGTCTGTCGTCTTGTTGAAAGCGGTTTCGATATAGTGAAGGATTGATCCTCACTTCAACGCTCATCAGCTTGGCAAAGCCTTGAGTACGAAGTTTATTTAGGATCATGAGGCGATCGTAATCGATCTTCATTTTGATTGCGGCACTAGAGACATCGATCAATAGATGGCCGTTACGAACATTCGCTACTCGGCAATGATCGGCCGTCCCCATGGGTAAGACCTCTTGCAAAGCTTGGTTAAGCTGTAAGATTTCTCCAGCATGTTCTTGAATCTGCTTGAACTGTGACTCAGCAATAACATCTTCAGTCGAGGTTGGACGGTGATCACGCATAGGTAAAATCTAATTTTGTTGAGATATAGCTATTCTAGAGCAGCTTTCTATCAAGGTATAGTTTACATTAACGTCTTTAGCTTCAGTTTTACAATGTAGCAAGGTAAAAAGCAAAGTTTGTTCTGGATGGATTACACATATTGCGGTATGCAATATCGGCTAATCAGTCACCACTTTAAGTAAAAACTTCAGAGTGCTTCAAACAAATACGTCTATTTATGGTTGTATCGATTAAAAATCCTTACACTAAGCCACATTGTTTCAAAACTTAGCCTTGAAATATGGATGTTTGAACTCAATATCTTTGATAAATGATTTATCTCAGTATTCTTAGTTCCAAACTGGCAGAGACTGAAGGCATTATGAGTAGATCGGGAACGGTCTGAATAAAGAGAGATTCACGAAAAATGATAACTAAGCTACTGACAAAAGTGATTGGCAGTCGCAACGACCGAACACTGCGCCGCCTTAGAAAAATTGTAAAAGAAATTAATAACTATGAGCCAACATTCGAGGCTCTAAGTGATGAAGAGTTAAAAGCAAAGACGGTTGAATTCCGTGAGCGCCTAGAGAAAGGTGAAACTCTTGATAAACTACTTCCAGAAGCTTTTGCTACGGTTCGTGAAGCATCTAAGCGTGTCTACGGTATGCGCCACTTCGACGTCCAGCTTATCGGCGGTATGGTTCTAAATGCGGGTCAAATCGCTGAAATGCGTACGGGTGAAGGTAAAACGCTGACGGCAACGCTTCCTGCTTACCTAAATGCCCTGGCTGGTAAAGGCGTTCACATTGTAACAGTGAACGATTATCTAGCTAAACGTGATGCAGAGACAAACCGCCCTCTATTTGAATTTTTAGGTATGACTGTTGGCGTAAACGTGCCAAACATGCCTCCTCAAGAGAAAAAAGAAGCGTACCAAGCTGACATCTTGTACGGAACGAACAATGAATTTGGTTTTGACTACCTTCGTGACAATATGGCTTTCCGTAGCGAAGATCGCGTACAACGTGAACGCTTCTTTGCAGTTGTCGATGAGGTGGACTCAATCCTAATTGATGAAGCTCGTACCCCTTTAATCATTTCTGGTCCTGCTGAAGATAGCTCTGAGCTATACACCCGAATCAACCTTTTGATCCCGCATCTTAAAAAGCAAGACAAAGAAGACTCTGAAGAATATCGTGGTGATGGTCACTACACTGTTGATGAGAAATCAAAGCAAGTATACCTCACAGAAACGGGCCAAGAGTACGTTGAAGAACTGTTGGTGAAAAATGGTCTTATGGAAGAGGGTGACACACTTTACTCTCCGACTAACATCAGCATGTTACATCACGTGAATGCCGCTTTGCGTGCTCATGTGTTGTTTGAGCGCAACGTTGATTACATCGTTACTGACGAAGGTGAAGTAGTAATTGTTGATGAACATACTGGTCGTACAATGCCAGGTCGTCGTTGGTCTGAAGGTCTTCACCAAGCAGTAGAAGCGAAAGAAGGCGTTAAGATTCAAAACGAAAACCAAACTTTGGCTTCGATTACCTTCCAGAACTACTTCCGCTTATACGAAAAACTGTCTGGTATGACAGGTACTGCGGATACTGAAGCGTTTGAGTTCCAATCTATTTATGGCTTGGAAACGGTGGTTATCCCAACCAACAAACCAATGATTCGTAACGATATGCCGGATGTGGTGTACCGTACCGAAGCTGAGAAGTTTGCTGCAATCATTGAAGATATCAAAGAGCGCGTTGCGAAAGGTCAGCCAACATTGGTTGGTACAGTATCGATTGAAAAATCAGAACTTCTTTCTAACGCATTGAAGAAAGCGAAGATCAAACACAACGTATTGAATGCGAAATTCCATGAAAAGGAAGCGGAAATTGTTGCTGAAGCGGGTATGCCTGGTGCGGTAACTATCGCGACCAACATGGCCGGTCGTGGTACGGATATTGTGCTTGGCGGTAGTTGGCAATCAAAAGTGGAAGCTTTGGAGAACCCAACTCAAGAACAAATCGATGCGATTAAAGCAGAGTGGAAAGTGGTACATGATCAAGTACTAGATGCTGGTGGTCTACACATCATTGGTACTGAGCGCCACGAATCTCGCCGTATTGATAACCAGCTACGTGGTCGTTCTGGTCGTCAAGGAGATGCAGGTTCATCTCGCTTCTACCTATCTATGGAAGACTCTTTGTTACGTATTTTCACTTCTGATCGTATGGCGAGCCTTATTCAAAGTGGTATGGAAGAAGGTGAAGCTATTGAATCGAAAATGCTTTCTCGCTCAATTGAAAAAGCACAGCGCAAAGTGGAAGGTCGTAACTTTGATATCCGTAAGCAGCTACTAGAATACGATGATGTGGCGAACGATCAGCGTAAGGTTGTCTACGAGCTGCGCGACGAATTGATGAACGTTGAAGACATCAGCGGTATGATCGAGCAAAACCGTGAAGATGTGCTAACAGCGGTTATTGATGAGTACATCCCGCCACAATCACTAGAAGATATGTGGGACGTTGAAGGTCTGCAAGAGCGCTTGAAAGCAGACTTCGATCTTGATGCGCCAGTGAAGCAATGGCTTGAAGAAGACGATAAGCTTTACGAAGAGGCGCTACGCGAGAAGATCATCAATCTATCCGTTGAAGTGTACAAAGAGAAAGAGGAAGTGGTGGGTGCCCAAGTGCTTCGTAACTTCGAGAAATCGGTTATGCTTCAAACTCTGGATACGCTTTGGAAAGAGCACTTGGCAGCAATGGATCACTTGCGTCAGGGTATTCACTTACGCGGCTATGCGCAGAAGAACCCGAAACAGGAATACAAGCGTGAATCGTTTGAACTGTTTGAAGGTCTACTAGAAGCGCTGAAAACTGATGTGATTACTGTTCTATCTCGCGTTCGAGTTCAGCAACAAGAAGAAGTTGAACGTATGGAAGAGCAACGTCGTGCGCAAGCTGAAGAGGCCGCTCGTCGTGCTCAAGCGCAACACGCAGCAGCACAAAACCCTCTTTCTGAAGGTGAAGAATCTGAAGAAGGTTCAAGTCAGCCAATGGTACGTGATGAACGCAAAGTAGGTCGCAATGAGCCTTGCCCTTGTGGTAGTGGTAAGAAGTATAAACAGTGCCACGGCAAAATCGACTAACGTATTAGTCAGATAATTTTTTAAAGAGTCGCCTAGGCGGCTCTTTTTTTAAGCAAATTCTGTGGCTGTCGAATTTCATAAGTTTTGATAGCATCGGATAGTTTTAGAGATTCAAAGACCGTTGAAGTGTAACGGCTTGAGAGTTAGGAACCCCTATGAAAAGAATTCACATAGTCGCGGCTATTATTTTTAACCAAGACAAATCAAAAATTTTTATTACAAAGCGTCCAGACGACAAGCATAAAGGCGGGTTTTGGGAGTTTCCCGGCGGGAAAGTCGAGTCAGGAGAAAGTATTGAACATGCTCTAGCAAGAGAACTTGAAGAAGAGGTAGGAATTGAAGTTACTGAGCAAGCCCTTTTCGAGCATTTGGAATATGACTATCCAGACAAATCACTTAAGTTTGATTTTATTACGGTATCTAAGTTCAGTAATGAGCCTTACGGCCGAGAAGGTCAAGAAGGTCGCTGGGTTGAGATAAGAGAATTGGGTAACTATGCCTTTCCTGAAGCGAACGTGCCTATCTTGGAGCGTGTCGTAAAAGAGTTCGCTTAAGCCTGATGAACTTGCTTGTGGTAACCACGGTATGTTGTTAGTTTAAACAGATTAAGCGAAACGAGAGAACGAGAGCAAACCTCGTTATCCAGAGAAGGAGAGAAAGCGCAATGGTTCGTATTGCAATCGCAGGAGCAGCAGGCCGAATGGGCCGTAATTTGGTTAAAGCTTCACACCTTAACCCAGAGGCGACAGTGAGCGCGGGATCAGAACGACCTGAGTCCTCACTTGTCGGTGTCGATATCGGTGAACTTTGTGGTGAAGGCAAATTCGATGTGTTCTTAACGGATGATCTTGCTAAAGACGTCGATAATTTTGATGTAATCATCGATTTTACTGCCCCAGTAAGTACGTTGGCGAATCTTGAACTGTGTAAGAAGCATGGAAAGAGTATTGTGATTGGGACGACTGGTTTCAGTGATGCAGAGCGTGAACTGATTGACGAAGCCGCTAAGCAAGTGCCTGTTGTCATGGCTCCTAACTACTCTGTTGGTGTGAACCTAGTATTTAAGCTTCTTGAGAAAGCAGCCAAAGTGATGGGCGACTACTGTGATGTTGAGATTGTCGAAGCACATCATCGTCATAAAGTTGATGCTCCTTCTGGTACCGCTATCGGGATGGGCGAAGCCATTGCTGGTGCGATGGGCAACAAGCTGAATGATGTAGCTGTCTATGCGCGAGAAGGTATCACAGGTGAACGTACTAAAGATGAGATCGGCTTTGCTACAATTCGCGCTGGCGATATTGTCGGTGAGCACACAGCCATGTTTGCTGATATCGGGGAACGAGTGGAGATAACGCACAAAGCGACCGATCGTATGACGTTTGCTAATGGCGCCGTCAAGGCCGCTGTTTGGTTGAGTGCCAAACCAGCAGGCTTTTATACCATGACAGATGTTTTGGAATTGAATGAACTCTAAATACATAATTATTCGCCGGCGGTAGCCGGCTTTTTTATATCTATAGAATTATTTGTAAATGAAATGATTCTAACAGAAAGTATTTTGGCGCTTACTTTAGTTGTTATTTTGGTTGTTTTGTGGGTATTTTGGGTTTTGATGTCTAAAAACTAATGTCTTTTTTGTTGGGTGAACGTTTGCTTGAAAAACTCATACTTTTTTGTGATCTCTAAAAAGTTCAAATTTGTAAAATTCATTAAACCTCTATGCCTCTCTATGTAATAGCATGTAAAAGTTATCTTTTTGGGCCTTACTGATTCAAAATGACCTTACTCGCTAGAAATTAATCATTTATTTTTGATTGTAGGTTGACAGGTTTCGAGTCCAACTTTAGAATACCGCCAATTTGTCTGAAATACCTATTTATGTAGATTTTATAGGTAAAGGAAGGCATGTTTGCAGTTTGATTTATTTTTTTTGCATTTTTATTCTGGAGGTTGTCTTGGGTAAATTAGCACTGTTGGTCCTAGAAGATGGGACAGTGTTCCGCGGAGTGTCCATAGGGGCAGATGGTCTTTCCGTTGGTGAAGTCGTTTTTAATACCTCGATGACGGGGTATCAAGAAATCCTCACTGATCCTTCCTATTCTCAGCAAATCGTCACTCTCACTTATCCTCACATTGGCAATACCGGAACCACTTCCGAAGATGAAGAATCCTCTTCCATTCATGCACAAGGCCTTGTGATTCGCGATCTTCCTCTAATCGCTTCTAACTTCCGTAACGAACAATCCCTCTCTGATTATCTTAAGTCTCAAAATATCGTTGGCATCGCTGATATCGATACTCGTAAGCTCACTCGTATCCTGCGTGAAAAAGGTGCTCAAAACGGCTGTATTGTTGCGGGCAATAACCTAGACGAAGCTTTGGCACTAGCGAAAGCAAAAGAATTCCCAGGCTTAAAAGGAATGGACCTTGCGAAAGAAGTTACAACAAAAGAAGCGTATCAGTGGAAACAAGGTTCGTGGACGCTTGAAGGTGGACTTCCAGAGGCGAAAGATGACAGCGAGCTGCCATACCACGTTGTCGCTTACGACTTCGGCGCAAAACGCAACATCTTACGAATGTTGGTTGACCGCGGCTGCCGCTTAACGGTTGTACCTGCAGAAACGTCAGCGGAAGAAGTTCTGGCACTAAATCCAGATGGCGTATTCTTATCGAACGGCCCTGGTGACCCAGAACCATGTACTTACGCGATTGAAGCAACCAAAGTGTTCCTAGAAAAAGGCCTGCCAATTTTTGGTATTTGTCTAGGTCACCAAATTCTGGCGCTAGCATCAGGTGCGCAAACGGTGAAAATGAAGTTTGGTCACCACGGTGCAAACCACCCAGTAAAAGATTTAGAGCGTAACGTTGTGATGATCACTTCGCAAAACCACGGCTTTGCGGCAGATGAAGCAACATTACCGGAAAACTTACGTGCTACTCACGTATCGCTATTTGATGGCTCTTTGCAAGGTATCCACCGCACAGACAAGCCAGCATTTAGCTTCCAAGGTCACCCAGAAGCGAGCCCTGGTCCACATGACGCGGCACCGCTATTTGACCACTTTATCGAACTAATCAAAAAACACAGCGCTTAATTCGGAGTAGTAGATAATGCCAAAACGTACTGACATTCAAAGTATTCTAATTCTTGGTGCTGGTCCGATTGTTATCGGTCAGGCATGTGAGTTTGACTACTCTGGCGCACAAGCGTGTAAAGCTCTTCGTGAAGAAGGCTACCGAGTTATCCTGGTTAACTCTAACCCAGCAACGATTATGACTGACCCAGAGATGGCAGATGCGACTTACATCGAGCCGATTCAGTGGGAAGTTGTACGCAAGATCATCGAGAAAGAACGTCCTGATGCAGTTCTGCCAACTATGGGTGGTCAGACAGCACTTAACTGTGCGTTAGATTTAGAGAAGCACGGCGTTCTCGCAGAGTTTGGCGTAGAGATGATTGGTGCAACGGCTGATGCAATCGACAAAGCGGAAGACCGTTCTCGTTTTGATAAAGCGATGAAGTCTATCGGCCTTGAGTGTCCTCGCGCAGATACAGCGAAGAGCATGGAAGAAGCTTACAAAGTTTTAGATATGGTTGGCTTCCCTTGTATCATTCGTCCATCGTTCACCATGGGTGGCACTGGTGGTGGTATCGCGTACAACAAAGAAGAGTTCGAAGAAATCTGTCGTCGCGGTCTGGACTTATCTCCGACCAACGAACTTCTTATCGATGAGTCACTAATCGGTTGGAAAGAGTACGAAATGGAAGTCGTTCGTGACAAAGCGGACAACTGTATCATCGTATGTTCAATCGAGAACTTTGACCCAATGGGTATCCATACGGGCGACTCAATCACGGTTGCTCCAGCACAAACACTGACTGACAAAGAATACCAGCTTATGCGTAATGCATCGCTAGCCGTTCTACGTGAGATTGGTGTTGAAACAGGTGGTTCAAACGTACAGTTTGGTATCAACCCGAAAGACGGTCGTATGGTCATCATCGAGATGAACCCGCGTGTATCTCGCTCTTCTGCGCTAGCATCAAAAGCAACAGGCTTCCCAATCGCGAAAATTGCCGCGAAACTGGCTGTTGGCTTTACGCTAGACGAACTACAAAACGACATCACAGGTGGTGCAACACCTGCGTCATTTGAACCAACTATCGACTACGTCGTAACTAAGATCCCTCGCTTTAACTTCGAGAAATTTGCTGGTGCAAACGATCGTCTGACAACTCAGATGAAATCGGTTGGTGAGGTAATGGCGATTGGTCGTAACCAACAAGAATCTCTTCACAAAGCACTGCGTGGCCTAGAAGTTGGCGCAAGTGGTTTTGATGAGATGGTCGATCTGGAAGCGCCAGATGCACTGACTAAGATTCGTCACGAACTTAAAGAAGCAGGTGCAGAGCGTATCTGGTACATCGCCGATGCATTCCGAGCGGGTATGTCAGTCGACGGTGTGTTCAACTTGACTCAAATCGACCGCTGGTTCCTGGTTCAAATCGAAGAAATTGTAAAACTCGAAGAACAAGTCAAGGCGGGCGGCTACGCAGGTTTGACCAAAGAAGTGCTTCGTCAGATGAAACGCAAAGGCTTCTCTGATGCTCGCTTGTCTAAATTGCTTGGTGTCGCTGAAAGTGAAATTCGCCGTGCTCGTGAGCAGTTTGATATTCATCCGGTTTACAAACGTGTGGATACATGTGCAGCAGAGTTTTCTTCTGACACGGCTTACATGTACTCATCTTACGATGAAGAATGTGAAGCAAACCCAACAGACAAAGATAAGATCATGGTTCTTGGTGGCGGTCCAAACCGTATCGGCCAAGGTATCGAATTCGATTACTGTTGTGTTCATGCATCACTTGCGCTGCGTGAAGACGGTTACGAAACCATTATGGTTAACTGTAACCCAGAAACGGTATCTACTGACTACGATACGTCTGATCGTCTGTACTTCGAACCAGTAACTCTGGAAGATGTACTGTCTATCGCTCGCGTTGAAAAACCAAAAGGTGTGATTGTTCAGTACGGTGGTCAAACGCCACTTAAACTGGCTCGTGCTCTAGAAGCGGCTGGTGTGCCAATCATTGGTACTAGCCCAGATGCTATCGACCGTGCGGAAGACCGTGAACGCTTCCAGGCCGCTGTTGACCGTTTAGGTCTACTTCAGCCAGAAAACGCGACAGTAACAACGATGGAGCAAGCGGTTGAGAAATCGAAAGAAATTGGCTTCCCATTAGTTGTTCGTCCATCTTATGTACTCGGTGGTCGTGCGATGGAAATCGTGTACGACGAGCAAGACCTGCGTCGCTACTTCAACGAAGCAGTAAGCGTATCGAACGAGTCTCCAGTTCTGCTAGACCGTTTCTTGGATGATGCAACCGAAGTTGATATTGATGCTATCTGTGACGGTGAACGCGTCGTTATCGGCGGTATCATGGAGCACATCGAACAAGCGGGTGTTCACTCTGGTGACTCTGCATGTTCACTGCCTGCATACACGCTAAGTCAGGAAATTCAAGACAAGATGCGTGAGCAAGTTGAGAAGTTAGCATTCGAACTCGGTGTACGCGGTTTGATGAACACGCAGTTTGCTGTGAAAGATAACGACGTTTATCTAATTGAAGTGAACCCTCGTGCTGCTCGTACGGTACCATTCGTATCGAAAGCGACAGGCGCTCCTCTAGCGAAAATCGCTGCACGTGTAATGGCGGGTCAATCTCTAGAGTCACAAGGCTTTACTAAAGAGATTATCCCACCTTACTACTCAGTGAAAGAAGTGGTTCTGCCGTTCAACAAATTCCCTGGTGTTGATCCTCTATTGGGCCCTGAAATGCGCTCAACAGGTGAAGTAATGGGTGTGGGTGCAACGTTCGCAGAAGCTTACGCGAAAGCAGAGCTAGGTTGTGGTGCGGTATATCCTGAAGGTGGTCGTGCGCTACTGTCTGTACGTGAAGGTGATAAAGAGCGTGTTGTTGACCTAGCTTCTAAGTTAGTGAAACTGGGTTACCAGTTGGATGCGACACACGGTACTGCTGTAATTCTGGGCGAAGCGGGTATTAACCCACGTTTGGTAAACAAAGTACACGAAGGTCGTCCACACATTCTTGACCGCATCAAGAACAACGAATACACCTACATCGTAAACACGGCTGCTGGTCGTCAAGCGATTGAAGATTCGAAAGTTCTACGCCGTGGTGCACTGGCAGAAAAAGTGAACTACACAACGACACTGAATGCAGCGTTCGCTACATGTATGTCTCATACTGCAGACGCAAAAGCGTCAGTAACTTCGGTTCAAGAGTTACACGCTAAAGTGAAAGCGAGTCTAGACGCGTAACAGATAAAAATCAGTAAGCTCGTTAATCAGGGCTTACATGACAACCTCATTGCCCGCTCATTTGAGCGGGCTTTTTTATATCGAGGTTTTTCTAAAATGAAGAGCATTAAAGTGTGCTAGGAACGATTGGTATGCTTCGCTTTTGAAGATCATTAAGCTAATGATGGCAAGCAATGTGTCCAAAGATGAAGCAATAGAACTACCACTTGCTGCAACAAAATTAATGCTGTAGGACTGAGGTATTAAGCCGACCATAACTCTTTAAGCAGATAGGTAATTAGAAAAAGTTAAAATAAGCAGTGTCGAGCTTAAAGACATACTAACTATGGAGTGCTTCGATATGTTCTTTTTTCTAAGACTAAGTTATAAGTTGATTCTTCAGTATCAAGAGAGTATCCGTTACTTTTTGCAAAAACATCTGCTGCTAGTAGCGAGGGATAAAGAAGAAAAAAACTAGTTACCGATATAGTTAGGAATATCTTACTAGAGCTTTTAAACTCACTTTTAGTTAGGAAATTATTTGATTTTAATGTTTTTACGGACATTCTAGAGCATTCAAATAAGATCAAACTAGAGCCTATAATCAAAATATCAGCCTGATCAAAAGATGAATAACTTTCATTATTATAGATGTTAAGATAAAAGTCTGACAATCCATCAAAACCATATATTAACAGTGATATTGCTGATGCTAATAAAATTATTAAATAAAAAAACACTTGCGTTCGGTCGTAACTCCCTTTTTTCATCGTAACAAACCTCGCTGTATTTCTTGCGAGAAAATCATACTTTGAGTTTTACGTTGAATCTCATTATATTCTTCTTTTGCTCTTCTCTTTGCTTCTATATCTCTTTGCTTTAAGTAAATATCTATAGAGGCTATTAACTTCTGTGTTAAACCTCGTTTATCATTTTCTCTATTCAATAAAAGACCTACAGCCGAGCTTATCAAAATAGCCCCTAATAATGGGCCAGCACTTAAAGTTACAACACTGCCACCCACTGCTGCGGCAAAGTTTACAAATATAGCTGCTGCAGCTGACGATAACCCGATAGTGATTATATCACTAGCTAAAGTACCAAATAGTTTGGCTAAGGTTTGACGGTCATTGAGGAAAAAGTCAATCACTCTGTATGTGGATATTAAGATAATTGTTATTATGCCCCCACTTCTAATGGATTGTAATGCCCCTTCTGGTCCAACAGCGAACTTTGCCACAGTTGGAGTGGGAAGAAATTTTCCTAATCCAGAAAGCTTTGAGTGCATAGCAGGGGAGCCTGTGAGTATGATATGTGGAGCTCCAGAATAATTTTTAACGATAACAGAGCTATTATTTCCGTACAAATAGTTTGATAAGTTGGTTATAAAAACTAAGTCCTGTCCTGTAGCATAATAGTTTGCTGTATTTTCAAACATTCCCTTTATCTTTTCCCAACGTTCTAATTTCGCTTTATCTTTTACATTGTTCTTGACAACGATATCGAAGCTATCGATAGATAAGATAATGGTTTCTTGATTTCGATGTTGATGATTTGATTTATAAAGTGGGTAGGTGCTTATACTACCACTATTTTTTGAGGATTGATGTCGTGATAAAGGGTAGTTGCTAGTCATGTATTTTCCTCAGATATCGGGCCTTGAGCGCTGACAATGTAAACTCTACATGCTGAACAGATCTTTCATATTCGTCTAGTTTTATATTTAAAGGTAAGCGTTTGATCTCATTATCAGGAATAGATTTGTGACAGTGATTCAATTCTTTCTGACAACTAAATTTTATATAAAAGTTTGGAGTCAAGTTTAAGCATTAATTCTATGAAAATTAGGAATAGATTGGTGTCTTGACTTTCCATTGGTAGTTTTGTGAATAAATGCTACCGTTTCTTCCTCTTTGATACCTCTTCAAAAAGGAAGTGTAGTGGAAATCACGGTTGAAATTTTGTTGGCCTTATTTTTGGTTGCGACTGCCGCAGGCTTTATTGATGCGATGGCTGGTGGGGGAGGGCTCATTACGCTCCCTGCGCTTTTGGCTGCGGGGTTGAGTCCGACTCAAGCTCTAGCAACCAATAAGTTACAAAGTTCGTTTGGCAGTTTCTCTGCTAGCTGGTATTTCGTGCGTAACGGTATTGTTAGCTTAAAGGAAATGCGTTTTGCGATACTCTGCACTTTTATAGGCGCTGCAATCGGTGCCGAGGCTGTGCAGTTTATTGATGCTAGCGTACTCACCAGTTTGATCCCTGTTCTTTTGATAGCCATTTCCCTCTATTTTTTACTCGCGCCAAGTACGCGAAAAATCGATGGAGAACCAAAGTTATCTGAAGCGATGTTTGCGCTATGCATTGGTGGCGGGATCGGTTTCTATGATGGCTTTTTTGGCCCTGGGACTGGATCTATTTTTACTGTTTGTTTTGTTGCACTAGGTCACTTTTCTTTGGTCGAAGCCACAGCTAGAACCAAAATCCTCAATTTCACGTCAAACATTGCGGCACTACTCTTTTTTATCTTAGCTGGGTTGCCAGTGTGGAAGCTTGGCTTAACTATGGCTGTTGGCGGTTTTCTTGGTGCTCAGTTAGGGGCGAAGGTCGTGGTAAGTAAAGGGCAAAAATGGATTCGTCCTCTAGTTATAGTGATGTCGATGCTTATGGCAACGAAACTTCTTTGGCAACAACATCAGCAATGGATTCTGTCAGTGCTTTAACTCGCTCGCTACGATATGTGCTGTGACGTAAGCAGATATGTATTGGTCGAACTAACTGATCTAGCTCTTCAAAGTCATAGCAGAACTTAGGTGTGATATTAAGTGTCGTTAGGATAGATTTAGGGATTAAAGCGGGAGCCATACCTCCCAAAGCCAGTTGTGCTGCCGCAGTATACGAATCCATTTCCATCAAAGGTTCGATTCCGTGTTTGGATAAAATAGCTTGTTGATATGTGTTGGCAGGGTTAGTTAGGTCATTGGTCAAAATAGCTTTAGGTAGTTGTGAAAGTGAATGTCGACTGACAATTGAGAAAGGTTCATCGGCGAGGTGAAGGCTCATTAATCCATGATGAGGTGGTAGATAGCCAGCGCAAAATCCCAATGTTGCTTTGCCTGATTTCACATTCTCAATAATGCGTGGCGTATGATTGGTCGATATTCGTATGTACTGATCATGGGCAAAGTGTTCTGCCATGATCATGCTGAGGTATCCAGCGACTAAGGTTTCAGAGCAGTCTATCTTGATCAAAGAAGTATCTTCTATTTGTTGTTGATCATAGATCTGACCTCTTAACTCATTGAACGTGGGTTCTATTGTGTTTATGAGGGCAAGGCCATCGGAGGTCAGCTTTATGTGCCGACCATTTGGCTCTATCAATTTTTTTCCTAACTTCTTCTCTAGATTTGAAATACGTTTACTCACGGCAGACTGACTAATATAGAGTTGACTGCCCGTGCGGCTCATGGTTTTTTCTTTACTGAGGACAAGTAACGTTTCAATACCTTCAAGCAACATAATGATTAATGAAAGTTAGGAATGGTTGAGATAATTTAGCGAATTGCCCAAGAATTGGCGAATCAAATGAGCATAAATGAGAGGAGCCGACACTTGGTCGACTCCATGATGAGTGATGTTGTTGGTGTTCAACGGTTAATGGCGAAAGTTGGCAGGGATAGATGCCAACGAATCGCACCGAGACGTATAATGAGCGTTGAGATTACACCAGCGAGCAAAGCCGTTGAGTGGTCATAACCCATGTTTACCGCCATCGTATGGAAGATGCCGCCAATAATACATGCCGTAGCATAGACTTCACTTCTTAATACCATAGGAACTTCGCGAGCCAGCACGTCTCGTATAATGCCACCGCCACAGCCAGTAATAACCCCCATTATCACCGCGACCATCCCAGAAGCATTGTAGGCGAGTGCCTTTTCTACTCCTATTCCTACAAATACAGCGAGACCGATGGCATCACAAACGGGTAATACCCACCATGAGAGTCGCTTGGGTCTTCGAATAACAAGCATGGTTAGTAGACACGTAACAAATATCACCCATAAGTAAGTCGTATCTGTTATCCAAAATACGGGAGTGGCACCAAGCGCCATGTCTCGGATTGTTCCGCCACCTATAGCAGTCACACTGCCGAGTACGATAACGCCGAATGGATCCATTTTTAAACGGCCAGCCAGTAATACGCCAGAGATAGCGAAAACAGCGGTACCGAACAAATCGATCATATAAAGCAGCATGGAGTCCATGTTACTTAGTACCTTTAAATAGTGTGAGAAAAAATGGGCGGAAATTGTACGGTATTTGCCACGAAATCGTTAGCGTTTTTGACGAACGCTTTTAAAGTGCTCACACACTTCCTTGATCGCGTTCAATGTGCGTGGTGTCGGACGGTTAATCCAATCAGAGTTTAGGGACCAGATGTGTTTGTTTTTAAGAGCAAGAAGCTCATTACTCCACTCAGCCCACATACCATCGTTACTCATTGCGTGACGAGAAGTAAAAATAACCTCTGGCTGGCGAGTAATGACTTGCTCGATGCTAACTTGAGGATAAGGCGCGCTGGATGCGGCGAAAATGTTCTCACCACCGCAAAAAGTAAAGACTTCACTTGGCCAGTTCTTTCCGGCGACAGTGATGATAGGCTTTTCACTCAACTGATAAAAGTAACGAACTTTCTCGTTCGTGTTGTACTGTTCTTTTAGTGTACTCAGCTGCGTTCTAAAATCTTCAGCGGCCTTTTTTCCTACTTGTGGAGTTTCGCTGTATTGGCTGAGTTGCTCGATATTATTGGCGATATCTTCTAATGAACCTGTAGTGGAGTAATAGATAGGAATACCGAACTGTTTAATTTTCTCCAACTCTTTAGCGGGGTTTCCGGCTGGCCAAGCAATCACTAAGTCCGGCTGAAGAGCAATAATGCGCTCTAATTTAATTCCTTGATAATTTGAGACTCTTTCTAGCTGCTTTGCCTGTTCTGGATAATCGCTCATTTCGCTGACAGCAACAAGCTGCTCTCCTAGCCCTGCTGCAAAGGCAATTTCGGTGGCATGTGGAGCTAAACTTATAATGCGTTGAGCGGGTTGAGCGAAGGTCGCTGTCGAAACAAACAGCGTTAATGCGAAGCATAATTTATTCATCATAATCCTTGATAAATTATTCCTAAAAGCAAACTTTGGATTGCGATCCAAGCCAGGACGCGCCAAACGAGCAGCGTATGTATTTGTGAAAGGTGAATAGCCGATGGCGCAATGCGCCCACCGATTTTTGCGCGCTCTGCACGCACACCTTGATAGATAGCAGGGCCGCATAAAGACAGTTGTAGTTTGTGTCCGATAGTACATAACACCCAGCTAGGTCCTGGTAAGGGCCAAGACTTCGCTTGCTGTTGTATTCCAGAGAGCACATTACTTGTATTCTTTCCGGCAGCTAAAAGTATGGCAAAGAGACGAAGTGGAATAATATCCAGAGTAGCAACCAGTTGAATCACAGGTTTACCAAAGGGCAAATATTGGCGTCGGCTAGGGGACCACACTCGCGCTAATTCTGTTGTGAGTCGATACATTAACGCACCAATACCACCTGTTAGTGCGTACCAAAATAGCACGCCGATCACGTTGCGGCTGTATCCCATAATCAGGGTTTCTGAGCCAGCTTTACCTATGCCAACGATCGAGAGGTTACCAGTGTCGCGATTAAGATATGGTTGCAGTAATGCTCGACATTGGGCTTTGTCTTCCGAAGAGATACTTGTGACGAGCTGTTTCGTTAACGTTTCGCTGTTGCGCCAGTCTAGCGCAAGGATCAATAGAACCAGTTCATATAAAGGGATTTGCCAAACAAATGGCTTTACTGCAATCAGTAATATCAAGCAAGGAAACAGCATCAAGCCTAATGCAAGACTGCCTGAGATTACACTCTGTGAGTAATTGTGATTATTGTTCACTTTGTTGGCTAGCTGTTCTGCTAGCTTTCGCCATAAAGTGATAGGGTGCGCTGAATGGGGGATTGGCACTAAAAGGTGCAAGAGCAGTGCACCCCACATAATGAGGAGCGCACCGTTGGCATAAAATGACTGAAAAACTTCTTCCATGAATGAGTCGTTTACTTAATGAGTTCCAGCATTTTGAATACCATTTCGGAAGAGCTTTTTGCTGCTAGAGGCAGGAACTCATCAAAGCTCATTGGTGATTCTTTATCAGCGACATCAGAGATTGCACGCACAACAACAAACGGTGTGTTGAATTGGTGACAAGTTTGAGCGATAGCAGATGCTTCCATTTCTACAGCGATAACTGACGGGAAGTGTTTACGAATAAACTCTTGACGCTCAGCGGTACAAACAAACGCATCGCCAGTACAAATTAGGCCGCGAACCGCATGAGTGTTTTCCATTTGTGCTAGGGCTTTTGCTGCTAAGTCCATTAGCTTGTCATCCGCTTTGAATGCAGCTGGTTGACCGGCCATTTGGCCAATTTCATAGCCAAAAGCGGTTACGTCTGCATCGTGATGACGAACTTCTGTAGAGATAACTACATCGCCAAGGTTTAAGCTTGAATCGAAACCGCCAGCAGAGCCTGTGTTAATCACAACGTCTGGTTGGTATTCATCAAGAAGGATTGTCGTGCCCACCGCCGCTGCAACTTTACCGATGCCCGATTGTAGTACGACGACTTCAACATCGTTAATTTGACCAGAGAAAAACGTACAACCTGCTTTATTTACAGTTTTGCAGTTTGTAATTGCTTGCTTCAGGATGGTCACTTCTTGTTCCATCGCACCGATGATACCAACTTTCATAACACTCTCTTTAAGTAAATATTTTAGTTGGCCGAGAGTATAGCACTCCCCGTTGGCAGTTTTCTATTTGATGAGCTTCGCTTGAGTGAGCTTTTCTCGTAATTGATCGGCGCGCTTTCTGTTTACGCCAAAGTCAGAGTAGCCCACACGAGATTCCGAGCGCACAATCAGTTGGTCTCCTGCTATTTTTAGTTCGAGGTCATCCACGAAGCGCATGATTTTAGATGTGCACTCGATACGAAGGTAGTTGCTTTCTTTCACCGCGGTTTTCGCGCCTGGCAGTTCAAGCGCAACTTGCTCAATAGCGTCGATGTTCGCTGAATCAACTAAGATAAATGGCGTTAGGTTGTATTTTTCTCGCGTGTCTTGGGTGGAGACGCAGTTTGGTTTGTCACCACAAGGTGATTGAGAACGATCCGTCATGGTTGTGACTCCTTGGCTACAAGCGGTTAAGCCGAGCAAAGTAATGGAAAGGAGAGCGGCTTTTTTCATTATATTTACTCTTATAATTTTGTTTCTAATTATATGGATACAAAAGAAAAAGGATCCAATAACAGGACCCTTTTTGTGAGGTTAGCTGAGATTAAACTTCGAGGTAATCGAGAATGCCTTCTGCCGCTTTTCGTCCTTCATCAATTGCGGTTACGACAAGATCAGAACCTCGTACCGCATCGCCACCCGCAAAGATCTTTTCGTTGCTGGTCTGGAACTGGAACTCTTGCTTCGCTGGGGCTTTGATACGACCCCACTGATCCAAATCGACATCAAACGGTGCTAACCAGTCCATTTTGTGCGGCTGGAAACCAAACGCCATGATAACAACGTCTGCTGGTAGAACGTGCTCGCTGCCTTCAACGGGCTCTGGGCGTCGGCGACCCGCTTCATCAGGTTCACCAAGTGCGGTTTTCACCACTTTGACTCCCGAGACTTTGCCTGACGCATCCACTTCAACTCCCAAAGGCTGAAGGTTGAACATGAACTTCACGCCTTCTTCCTTTGCGTTTTTTACCTCGCGACGAGAGCCTGGCATGTTGGCCTCATCACGACGATAAGCACAAACTACGTTGGAGGCACCTTGGCGAATTGAGGTACGAACGCAGTCCATTGCTGTATCACCACCACCCAGTACGACGACTTTCTTTCCTGCCATATCGATAAAGGGTTGGTTACTCTCAAGATCCATGACTTTGTAGGTGTTCGAAACTAAAAATGGCAGCGCGTCATACACACCCGGCGCATCTTCATTATCTAGACCTGCACGCATGTATTTATAGGTGCCAACGCCCAAGAAAACAGCATCGTATTCATTAAGCAGCTCTTGCATTTGGACATCTTTGCCTACTTCCATGTTCATGCGGAACTCGACGCCCATTTCAGTGAACACACGGCGGCGGTTTTCCATCACGCCTTTTTCAAGCTTGAAGGAAGGAATACCGAAGGTCAGAAGGCCTCCAATTTCAGGGTAGCGGTCAAACACGACTGGCTTAACGCCATTGCGCACTAGGATATCCGCGGCAGCCAAGCCAGCTGGGCCAGCTCCAATGATTGCAACCTTTTTATCGGTCCACTCCACCTTGGACATATCTGGCTTCCAGCCCATTTCAAACGCTTTGTCGGTAATGTACTTTTCTATGTTACCGATGGTGACGGCACCAAAGTCATCATTAAGCGTGCATGAACCTTCACATAGGCGGTCTTGAGGACAAACGCGCCCACATACTTCCGGTAGGCTATTGGTTTGATGCGATAGTTCAACCGCTTCAAGAATACGACCTTCATTGGCAAGTTTTAACCATTGAGGGATGTAGTTGTGGACTGGGCATTTCCATTCACAATATGGGTTGCCACAATCTAAGCAGCGATCCGCTTGTGCAGTCGCCTGTTGTTTAGTGAACGGTTCATAGATTTCAACGAACTCGATCTTACGAACTTTTATAGGCTTTTTCGCAGGATCTACACGCTGTACATCGATAAATTGATAAACGTTCTGGCTCATGATTCAAACATCCTCCATGATTACTGTGCTTGAACACGCAGCTCTGCAGCACTGCGGCTCTGGTGACCAAGTAGCGTGCGAAGATCTGCCGCTTGTGGTTTCACCAAATAGAACTTTGGAATCCATTCATCAAAGTTCGCCAAAATATTTTCTGCATGACTCGACCCTGTTTCTTCAAGGTGTTCCGCAATTAGGCCACGCAAATGTTCTTGGTGGATGTAAAGATCGGACAACGAGATGGCTTCGACAGACTCAGTATTAACTCGACCTTCAAAGCTTTGGTTCTCATCCAGAACATAGGCAAAGCCTCCAGTCATACCCGCGCCAAAGTTCACACCTGTCGCACCAAGAATGGCAACAATACCGCCAGTCATATACTCACAAGCGTTATCGCCAGCACCTTCAATGACGGCTATCGTACCTGAGTTTCGTACGCCGAAACGTTCACCTGCTTTACCCGCCGCAAACAGCTTGCCGCCAGTCGCGCCGTACAGGCAGGTGTTACCAATGATAGTTGCTTCATTGCATTTAAATGCGGTACCAAGGTGAGGTTGGATAACCACTTTACCACCCGCCATGCCTTTGCCCACGTAGTCGTTCGCATCGCCCGTGAGGTAAAGCTCTACACCACCTGCGTTCCAAACACCAAAGGACTGACCTGCGGTGCCGTCAAGATAGATTTTGATAGAGGAAGCCGCCAATCCTTGGTTGCCATAGCGTTTTGCTATTTCGCCAGATAAGCGTGCACCAACAGAACGATCAGTGTTGATAACATTGTAGAAGAAACTTGCCGATTGACCGTTTTCGACCGCATGCATGGCATCATCAATGATCTTTTGGTTGAGCTCAGCTTTATCAAACGGTTTGTTTGGCTCTGTCCAAAATAGCGGATGACCCTCAGGTGATACTGGAGCTTCTAGAATATTGGATAGATCCAGCTTGGTCTGTTTCGCTGTAAATCCCTCTACTGCCTCAAGTAAATCGGTACGACCAATCAAGTCCGTCAGCTTTTCAACGCCAAGTTCGGCGAGTAATCCGCGCACTTCGTCTGCCAAGCCGATGAAGTAATTCATCACCATTTCTGGTAGACCTTTGAAGTATTCTTTACGCAGTGTCTCGTCTTGAGTCGCAACCCCAGTTGCACAGTTGTTGAGGTGACAAATTCGTAGGAACTTACAACCCATAGCGACCATTGGCGCAGTACCAAAACCGAAGCTTTCTGCACCTAAAATTGCGGCTTTAACTACGTCTAAACCAGTCTTTAGACCACCATCTACCTGTAGGCGGATCTTATGACGCAGACCATTAGCAACCAGTGCTTGTTGTGTCTCTGCCAACCCCAACTCCCAAGGGCTACCAGCGTATTTTACCGAAGTTAATGGGCTTGCTGCGGTACCACCGTCGTAACCCGAAATGGTAATAAGATCAGCGTAAGCTTTGGCTACGCCCGTTGCGATGGTGCCGACACCTGGCTCGGAGACGAGTTTTACCGAAACCAGCGCATTCGGGTTGACTTGTTTAAGGTCGAAGATCAGCTGGGCCAAATCTTCAATCGAATATATATCGTGGTGCGGAGGAGGGGAGATCAGAGTCACGCCTTGTACCGAATAACGCAGTTTTGCGATTTCAGCGGTGACTTTGTGTCCTGGTAGCTGTCCACCTTCACCCGGTTTCGCACCTTGTGCCACCTTGATTTGCAGTACATCCGCATTAGTCAGGTAATGCGGCGTTACACCAAATCGGCCAGAAGCAATCTGTTTGATACGTGAGTTACGCTCAGTACCGAAACGGCGAGGATCTTCACCGCCTTCACCCGAGTTAGAGTAACCACCAAGACGGTTCATCGCCGTTGCAAGTGCTTCATGCGCTTCTGGGCTAAGTGCGCCAATGGACATTGCCGCTGAGTCAAAGCGTTTGAACAGTTCAGTGCGTGGTTCTATTTGCTCAAGTGGCAGCGGTGAGTCTGATTTTTTCAGCGACATTAAGTCACGCAGCATGGCAACAGGGCGTTGGTTTACCTGCTTAGCAAAGCTCTGATAGTCGTTACTTTCGCCAGATTTAACGGCCTGTTGCAGCGTGCCGACGACATCCGGGTTGTAAGCATGATATTCACCTCCATGGACGTACTTTAACAAG
This sequence comes from Vibrio sp. Vb2880, assembly GCF_033337975.1. Taxonomy (NCBI): domain Bacteria; kingdom Pseudomonadati; phylum Pseudomonadota; class Gammaproteobacteria; order Vibrionales; family Vibrionaceae; genus Vibrio; species Vibrio sp. Vb2880. The sequence goes on along the minus strand of NZ_JAWORT010000014.1, from coordinate 60,449 downwards.
CCGCCATGATCAATCGATTTGCGTTTCGCCCATGCTTTACGAGATAAGTTTGTAAGATCTTGCTGGAAGTCGTCAAAATTCGCGCCTTCAATTCGAGTTGTGACGCCTTTAAAACACAGATCGACCACATCTTGGCTCAAGCCAACTGCTTCAAATAGTTGTGAGCAGCGGTAAGAGGCGATGGTTGAGATCCCCATTTTCGACATGATCTTGTACAGGCCTTTGTTGATGCCGTATTGGTAGTTTTGCATCACATCGCGGTAGTCTTTCTCTAGCGCTTTATCATCAATCAGTTTACCTAACGCTTCATAAGCAAGGTATGGGTAAACCGCAGTGGCACCAAAACCAAGCAAGACGGCAAATTGGTGTGGATCACGGGCTGTTGCGGTTTCGACAACAATGTTGGCATCGCAACGTAAGTTCGCGTCAATCAGACGAGTTTGAACGGCGCCGACTGCCATTGCTGCCGGAATTGGTAACTTACCTTTGACCAAGGCTCTGTCCGAAAGAACCACTAAAACCGTGCCTTCACGAACGACTTGCTCTGCTTGCTCACACAGATCATTAATGGCTTGTTTAAGATCTTTTTGTTGTGGGTCGTAGTTGATATCGAGAATGGTATTACGGTAATGATCGTCACTCAGCTCTAGTAGTTGCTGCATGTCAGAATAGAGCAGTACTGGAGAATCAAAGGTTACACGATGCGCGTGGCCATCGGTTTCACAGAAGACGTTCATCTCCTGGCCGATGCTGGTTGCCAGCGACATGACGTGTTTCTCACGCAGCGGATCGATTGGTGGGTTGGTGACCTGCGCGAACTTCTGACGGAAGTAATCAGTCACCAAGCGCTCTTTCGAAGAAAGAACCGCCATCGGGGTGTCATCACCCATCGAACCGACGGCTTCTTGCCCCATATCACCGAGGACACGCAATACTTGATCGACTTCTTCATTGCTCATGGCAAACTGCTTTTGATAAGTCTTAAGCAAGTCTTCATCAAAGCTACGCTCACCTACTTGATCTTCAGGCAGTTGAGAGAACGGTGTTAGTTTGCGAACGTTGTTCTCCATCCATTCGCGATAAGGGTGACGAGATTTCAGATCATTATCGATCTCGCTAGATTGCCAAAGCTTACCTTTACGAGTGTCGATGACGAGCAATTCCCCCGGACCTACACGACCTTTTTTGGCAACTTCATCTGGGGCGTAATTCCAAATCCCTACCTCAGATGCCAGAGTGATCAACTTGTCTTTGGTAATTACATAACGCGCAGGACGTAGACCGTTTCGGTCTAGGTTACAAGCAGCATAACGACCATCGGACAGTACGATACCTGCTGGGCCATCCCATGGTTCCATGTGTTTGGAGTTGAAATCGTAAAACGCACGCAAATCCGGATCCATGTCAGGGTGGTTTTGCCATGCTGGCGGCACAAGCATACGCATGGCACGGAAGATATCCATGCCGCCAGCTAAAAAGAGATCTAGCATATTATCTAGGCTAGACGAGTCTGAGCCTGTCTCGTTCACAAACGGTGCTGCAGTTTGTAGGTCAGGCAGCAGTGGTGACGAGAACTTGTAAGCACGAGCGCGTGCCCATTGTCGGTTACCTTCAATGGTATTGATCTCACCATTATGAGCAAGGTAGCGGAACGGTTGAGCTAATGGCCAACGCGGTTGAGTGTTGGTAGAAAAACGCTGGTGGAACAGACAGATAGCAGATTCCATACGTAGATCGGCAAGATCAAGATAAAAGCGCGGTAAGTCCGCAGGCATGCATAGGCCTTTGTACACCAAAACTTGAGTCGACAAGCTACAGATGTAGAAATCCGGATCTTCGGTGATTTGTTTCTCGATGCGACGGCGTGCGATGTAGAGACGACGTTCAATGTCGCGTTCGCGCCAACCTGCCGGTGCAGAGACAAAGACTTGCTGAATATTTGGAAGCGAGTTGGCCGCAATTGGACCGAGTACTTCTGAATTAGTTGGTACTTCACGCCAACCAGCCACAGTTAGCGTCTCTTGCGCCAGTTCTTTGTTGACGATGTCTTTAGCGAGTTGAGCTTTGACTGGATCTTGGTTGAAGAAAATCATCCCTACGGCGTATTGCTTGCCAAGGTTGAAACCATTTTCTTCGGCAATAAGACGTAAATAGGAATCGGGCTTTTGTAATAGAAGACCACAACCATCACCAGTTTTACCATCGGCGGCGATACCACCACGGTGAGTCATGCGGTCAAGTGCAGAAATTGCTGTACGTACCAGCTTGTGGCTTTGTTCGCCTTCCATATGCGCGATCAAGCCAAATCCACAGTTGTCTTTCTCAAGACTTGGATCATAAAGAGCCATTGCAATTCTCCCTTTGCTTATCCGTCATCCCGACAGATATATCAACACTGCTTACGTCGATATCGATGACTAACTATGCGTCATCTTTATAGCTTTATGTATAATTATTCAGTAAAAGTTGTGAAATATTTAACATTTTTTGAGTGTTTTATTTTCATCAACTTCACAAGCTATAGCTTATTGTAAAAAAGGTCAAGTTATTAGTGGATCATCACGTGAATATACGATTTACCATTTAATAAGCTAAAATAGTTTAATAATTTCAAATAGATAGAAAATTGATTGTTACAAAAAAGTAACATTTGATTCTGTGGGAGATAAAAAAGACCAGCATAAAATGCTGGTCAAAATAGAAAGATTGGAAGGAATTGTTTTCTTTCTTCACCGATAGCCATCGATATTGCTGATGGCTATTAGGCAATTGAAAGAGAGAAGCATGACTGCTTCGTTAAGCAGAAAGCATCAGTGAATCTGCTTTTGCTTCTAGGTTTGTGCCACCCATTAGGTAATCATCGATAGCACGGGCACATTCGCGGCCTTCATTGATACAACGAACCACCAAAGATTGGCCTGTTCGCATATCACCAGCAGCAAATACGCCTTCTTGGTTTGTAGCAAAACCTTGAGTTGCTACGTTACCGCGATCGTCTAGTGCGATATCCAGTTGAGCAAGTACACCTGTTGGTTCTGGGTGTAGGAAGCCCATCGCTAGAAATGCCATATCACATGGAATCACACGCTCGCTGCCCTCTACTTCTTTGAAGCTTGGACGCTCGCCAGGTTTCGCCTCTTCCCAAACGATATCAGCCAAACGAAGACCAGTAACTTCACCTTTGTCGTTACCGATGAACTCTTTAGTTAGGATGTTCCAGTGACGATCAACGCCTTCTTCATGAGATGTCGAAGTACGTAGGATCATCGGGTACTGTGGCCAAGGCATATTGGCAGGACGCTTTTCTGGTGGAATCGGCATGATTTCCACTTGAGTTACACTTGCTGCGCCGTGACGGTTTGATGTTCCCACACAGTCTGAACCCGTATCACCACCACCGATAACCACAACATGTTTACCCGCAGCGTGAATTTCTTCCGTTTTCATGTCCATGTTATTGGCGCGACGGTTGTTTTGACCTAGGAATTCCATCGCGAAGTGAACGCCTTTTAGTTCACGACCCGGAACGGGCAAATCACGTGGAACCGTTGAGCCACCGGTTAGTAGAACCACATCGAACTCTTGACGCAATTGTTGAGCATTTACATCAACACCGACGTGTTGGTTTACTTTAAACTCAATGCCAGCTTCTGCCATTAGATTGATCTTGCGATCAATGACTTCCATGCTCAGTTTAAAGTCTGGGATACCAAAACGTAGCAGACCGCCCACTTTCTCGTCTCGCTCGAATACCGTCACAGTATGACCAGCGCTGTTTAACTGCTCAGCAGCCGCAAGGCCAGCAGGGCCCGAACCGATGATCGCAACGGTTTTGCCAGTTCGAGAGCGTGGTGTTTTTGGTTTGGCGTACCCTTCACGATACGCCGTTTCCACGATGGTTTTCTCGATATTACAGATAGTGATTGGATCTTGGTTGATACCAAGTACACAAGCACTTTCACATGGAGCAGGGCAAACACGACCAGTGAACTCTGGGAAGTTATTGGTTGAGCTTAGAATGTTCCATGCTTCTTCCCAGCTATCACGATAAACCGCGTCGTTAAATTCTGGGATGATGTTACCGATAGGGCAGCCGTTATGACAAAACGGCACACCACAATCCATACAACGAGAAGCCTGAGTATTGATCTTGTCACCAAACTCCTCGTTCAGAACGAACTCTTTGTTGTTCTTGATGCGTTCAGCTGGGTCGATCTTCTGTGGTAGTTCACGACCATGCTCTAAAAATCCAGTAGGCTTACCCATTATACGGCCTCCACTTGAGTTTCGTTTCCTTGAGACTGTGCTTCAGCTTTACGCTTTTGAAGAACCGCTTTGTAGTCACGCGGCATTACCTTAACCATAGAGGCTAGGCTTGCTTCAAAGTTGTCTAGGAAAGACTGAGCGACTTCACTTCCTGTGAATTGAACATGCTTAGTTAGCATGTCGAGTAATAGATCTCTGTCTTCTTTCTCGATTGGATCTAGGTCTACTAATTCTGGGTTCAGTTTTGACTCAAAGTCACCTGATTTATCCCATACGTAAGCCACGCCACCACTCATACCTGCGGCAAAGTTACGACCTGTTGAACCAAGGATGATGGCTGCACCGCCAGTCATGTATTCACAACCGTGGTCACCGACGCCTTCTACTACTACTTTCGCGCCTGAGTTACGAACACAGAAACGTTCACCAGCCATACCGCGAATGAAAGACTCACCCGAAGTTGCACCGTAGAAACACACGTTACCAACCACGATGTTGTCTTCCGCGACAATACTTGATTTTGCATCTGGGTAAAGTACTAAGGTACCGCCAGATAAGCCTTTACCCCAGTAGTCGTTCGCGTCGCCTTCTACTTCGAACTTCACGCCCTTAGCTAGGAATGCGCCGAATGACTGACCCGCAGAACCCTTGAACTTCACGTTCATTGGCTGAGGTAGACCCGCATCTTTGTACACTTTCGAGATTTCGTTCGACAACATGGTACCTGCAGAGCGGTCCGTGTTGACGATAGGGAACTCGGCATTCACCGCTTCGCCTTTCTCTAGTGCAGGAATCGCTGCTTGAATCAGCTTACGGTCTAGCACTTCTTCTAGGTTGTGGTTCTGTTGAGCTTGGTTGAATACACCATCAGCTTCACGTGGTTGCTCAACGTGGAGAACAGGAGACAGATCTAGGTTCTTGTATTTCCAGTGAGAAATGTCTTGGCGGATCTTCAGTTTCTGACCTTGACCGACCATTTCATCGATAGTGCGGAAGCCAAGCTCAGCCATGATTTCACGTAGACCTTGTGCCATGTATTGGAAGAAGGTAACGACGTCTTCTACGCGGCCATCAAAGCGCTCGCGAAGCGTCTTGTTCTGAGTCGCGATACCAACAGGACAAGTGTTCTTATGACACTTACGCATCATGATACAACCTTCAACCACTAATGCTGCGGTTGCTACGCCCCATTCTTCTGCACCAAGTAGTGTTGCCACTGCAAGGTCGCGAGGTGTCTTCATCTGACCATCTGCTTGAACCACGATACGGTTACGTAGACCGTTCTTCAGTAGCGTTTGGTGCGTTTCTGCCAAGCCAAGTTCCCAAGGAAGACCGGTATGGCGGATTGAAGACATTGGTGATGCACCTGTACCGCCGTCGAAACCTGCGATTAGTACAACGTCCGCTTTCGCTTTCGCTACACCAGAAGCGATCGTACCTACGCCTGCTTCTGATACCAGCTTCACGTTTACACGGCCTGCGCGGTTCGCGTTCTTCAAGTCGTAGATAAGCTGAGCCAAATCTTCGATTGAGTAGATATCGTGGTGTGGTGGTGGAGAGATAAGGCCAACGCCCGGAGTCGAGTGACGCGTTGCACCGATCCAGTCATCTACTTTATCGCCTGGTAGCTGACCACCTTCACCTGGCTTCGCACCTTGAGCCATTTTGATTTGCAGCTCTTCAGCGTTAGTTAGGTAGTAAGAGGTTACGCCGAAACGACCTGAAGCCACCTGCTTGATTGCAGAGCGTTCCCAATCGCCGTTCTCTTTGCGCTCGAAACGCATTGGGTCTTCACCACCTTCACCAGAGTTCGATTTCGCGCCAAGACGGTTCATCGCAACAGCTAGTGTGGAGTGTGCTTCGTAAGAAATAGAACCGAATGACATAGCGCCCGTCGCGAAGCGTTTCACGATGCTTTCAATTGGCTCGACGTCGTCGATAGAGATAGAACCAGCGGGGTTCTTAATGAACTCAAGTTGGCTACGCAGGGTTACCGCGTTGTCACCTTGCTTATCTACAGCAGTCGCGTATTGCTTGAACTGATCGTAGTTCTTGTTGCGCGTAGACTCTTGCAGTAGAGAAATGGTTTCTGGGTTGAATAGGTGCTTCTCACCACGCTGTTTCCATTGGTAAACACCACCAACATCCAGCATTTGAATTGGGATTTCGCGTTGTGGGTAACCGATGCGGTGACGGATAAGTACTTCTTTGGCGATATCATCAAGGGTTAGACCTTGGATACGAGAAACCGTCCCTGTGAAGTATTTGTCGACCACGGATTTGTGGATACCCAATGCTTCGAAGATTTGCGCACCATGGTACGACTGTAGCGTAGAGATGCCCATCTTCGAGAAGATCTTCAGAAGACCGCCATTGATCGCTTTACGGTAGTTGTTGAACAGATCGCGAGGGTTCGCTTCTGGATCCAACTTCTTCGTACGTTGAAGTTCAATGATGGTTTCAATCACTAGGTAAGGGTTAACCGCATTAGCACCGTAACCAAGTAGCGTTGCAAAGTGGTGCGTTTCACGCGCGTCACCAGTTTCAACCACGATGTCACACTTCGCACGTAGACCTTTACGGATCAAGTGGTGGTGTACTGCGCCAACTGCCAGCATTGCTGGGATCGCCGCGTGGTTTGAATTCACTGCGCGGTCAGTGAGTAGGATGATTGAATAACCATCGATAACCGCGTCTTCTGCGTATTGGCAGATACGTTTTAATGCACGCTCAAGTTTGCCTTGATCTTCACTAGCTTGGAATACGATATCCAACGTTTTCGCTTGTAGGTGCTCGTTATCGATCGCACGCAATTTTTCAAGCTCAGAGTTGGCTAGAACAGGCGATTCCAATTCTACTTTCTGACAGTGAAGTGGTGTTTCAGTCAGAAGGTTTTGGTCTTTACCCAAGTAAGTGTTCAGCGACATAACCATGCGCTCACGGATCGGGTCGATCGGTGGGTTAGTTACTTGTGCAAACAGCTGCTTGAAGTAGTTTGAAAGGTGCTGAGATTGATGAGATAGAACCGCAAGAGGCCAGTCGGCACCCATTGCTGATAATGGTTCTTTCGCGTCATTCGCCATTGGAACGATGATTTCGTTCACTTCTTCAGTGCTTACGCCAAACGCTTGTTGGCGGTGTAGAAGGTGTTCTGGCTTAGGTTGGCTGAACTGGTTGCTCGCATCTGGCAGCTTCTTCAAGCTCAGTAGGTTTTCTTCTACCCACTTCTCGTAAGGCTGTGCCGTTGCGATGGTGTCTTTCACTTCTTCATCAGAGATGATTCGACCTTGTTCTAGGTCTGCAACGAAGATACGACCTGGCTGTAGGCGACCACGGAACTCAACGTTTTCTGGTTCTATATCCACAACACCAGATTCAGATGCCATCACTAGGAAGTTATCTTTGGTCACTGTGTAGCGAGAAGGGCGCAAACCGTTACGGTCTAGTGTCGCACCAACTTGAACACCATCAGTAAAACATACGGAAGCCGGGCCATCCCATGGTTCCATGATGTTCGCATGGTACTGATAGAACGCGCGACGTTTAGGATCCATGTTTTTGTTTTCTTGCCATGCTTCAGGAATCATCATCATCAATGCGTGTGGCAGGCTGCGACCAGACAGAACTAGGAGCTCAAGTGCCATGTCAAAGTTAGATGAATCCGAGCTGCCTTCCTGACAGATTGGAAGAAGCATGTCGATTTCAGCCTGAGTGAACAGGTCTGATTCTAGGATTGCTTCACGGGCTTTCATCCAGTTCAAGTTACCGCGAACTGTATTGATTTCGCCGTTGTGGGCAATGTAACGGAAAGGCTGTGCAAGACGCCATTTCGGGAAGGTGTTGGTAGAGAAACGAGAGTGTACCAGTGCCAGTGCAGTCACCATGGTCGGGTTTTGCAGATCGAGGAAGTACTGAGGTACTTGCTCAGTCGTTAACTGACCTTTGTACACTAATGTCTTGTAAGACATGGAGTTAATGTAGAAGTCGTCACCAATGTTCGAAACGCTTTCTAGGCAAACGCGTACGGTGTAATTACGAAGTACGTACAGTTTGCGTTCTAGCTCTTCAGGCGTGATGCCAGGGCCGCCGGAGATAAACACGTGCTCAAATTGAGGCTCTGTGCTTAGAGGGTCGGCACCAATCATGGAGTTGTCGGTTGGTAATACGCGGTAGCCGATAACTTCAAGGTCTAGACGCTGTGCGTTGCGTTCTAGAATGTCACGGCATTGTTCGCGTTTGTATTCGTCTTTCGGGAAAAGAACGACACCAACACCATACTTTTCAAACGAAGGCAGTTTAATGCCTAGCTTAACGGCTTCTTCTAATAGGAATTCATGAGGTTTTTGTAGCAAGATACCCGCACCGTCACCGCTGCATGGGTCACAACCTTGACCACCACGGTGTTCCATGCGAGCCAGCATATCCAATGCTTGAGTCACTACTTCATGAGATTTACGGTTTTTAAGGTGAGCAACAAAACCGATACCACAAGCGTCATGCTCCAGTTCCGGAGTGTACAGACCCTGTGGATTTTGCTCTCTATCTACCATAGATACATCCTTCCAGTTCAATGTCGACGCAAAAGTACCGGGCAGCAAATACTACCTAGACTATTGATTACGTCTTGTCCTTTATATTTATTATCGCCACCGATCTAGGTTGACCGGTCTTGATTCCTTTCCGTATCTCGCAGGAAAAGTTTTGCGAGAAAAACAATCCTTGGTGGTATCCCTTTATTTATTATCACTATCTAGTGATTTATATAGGTAGGAGTGGGATAACACCGACAAATCCCGCAGTGTGCTTTGTAATAAAAGTCACAAAAATAACGGGGTTGTGTAAGTATCCTACAATTTTGTCACTTCAGAATGCAATGAAAAAGTCGGCGTTGTGACCCAATTTTTTCGTTTAATTATGCATTTTTAGTTTAACATTTACGCAACATGAACGATTTTTGTCTTTAATTATGCAAGTTTATTGATTTTGACCTGCATGATGGGTGTTTGAATTGATTAATATTGTGTGTTTTTTCTTGCAGGGATGTAATTTATTTACACAGATCGTAGTGAGATTGATTACGATTTATTGTTGGTGAGAATTTATGCAGTTACATGAGTTGGTCAATACAATCGGCCAAGATCTTCAGCGTCGATACGGTGAAAAGGTTCATAAGTTAACATTGCACGGTGGATTTAGTTGCCCTAACCGCGATGGCACGATTGGGCGGGGAGGATGTACATTTTGCAATGTGGCTTCGTTTGCAGATGAAGAAGTCCAGATAAAAAGCATTCACGAACAGTTAAAAGATCGCGCAGGTGAAATTCACAGAGCGAAGAAGTATCTCGCTTATTTTCAGGCCTACACCAGTACCTATGCAGAAGTACAAGTTCTCAAAAACATGTATGAGGAAGCACTAAAGGCTGCAGACATGGTTGGTCTTTGTGTGGGGACGCGTCCTGATTGCGTCCCTGATGCGGTATTGGATTTACTGTCGGGCTATGTACAGCAAGGTTATGAAATTTGGCTAGAACTAGGTCTTCAAACCGCCAACAACGACACCCTCAAACGTATCAATCGTGGTCATGACTTTGAGTGTTATGCCGAAATCACTAAGCGTGCTCGAACACTCGGAATCAAGGTTTGTACTCACTTAATTGTGGGTTTACCCAAAGAAACCCGCGCCGAAAATATTGAAACGCTGCAAAAAGTGTTGGCCGTGGGAACGGATGGCATCAAGTTACATGGCTTGCATATTGTCGAAGGTAGCACCATGGCGAAAGCTTGGCGTGCTGGAAAGCTAGAAGCCCCTGAATTAGAAGAATATGTTGCGATCGCCAGTGAAATGATTCGTATGACACCACCAGATGTGATTTATCATCGCGTTTCATCAGCAGCCAGGAGGCCCACGTTATTATCGCCTCTGTGGTGTGAAAACCGTTGGCTAGCGATGACGGAAATTGGTCGAGATCTCAGTGCTCATGGTGCTCAAGGGAGTCTTACGGGGAATACCTTTATCTATACTAAACCGGAATTAATAGCAGATCGCTCAATAAATAACTGATATATTTTAACCAGTGTTCTTTGAAGGTTTAAACGATGGATCAGTTACTCAATTGGCTTTGGGGTGGTCAAGGCGGTTATGGCTATGTCGTCTTGTTGTTAATCGCAGGCGTGTGCGCGTTAGCACTGATCTATTTGCACTTTCAGACGTCACTTAAGCAACTAGTAACGGATTCTCCCTATCCAGTCATAGTGGTGGACACTAGCCATGCTCAGCTCTTGCTATCTAACCAGGCTGCGATGCAGTTATTAGGCATTCGCTCTTTGGGAACGGGGTATTTGTATCCTGCTTTATTCGATATTCATGAGCTTGAGCAGTTTCTCGATCGCTTCTCTAGTCGTCATTTTCGTCAGCAGGCTTTTGACTGGCGACTATCTGATAGTGAATCTATTAAAGTGGAGCTGTCAGGCAGAAAGAGTTTATTGCGCAATCATCGAGTTTGGATTCTTTATGCTCAGCCATATCAAGCCACTCACCAAGAGCAGCAACAAGAACTTGCACAATTAATCATCGCACGTTCGGCATTAGACTCACTTTCAGAGCTGATTTGTACCCAAGACCGCCAAGGCAATCTGTTAACGACCAATCGAGCATTTGATCAATTCTGGCAAGGGCGAAGGGAAGAAGCTTGCGCATCCAAGACCTTGGGTGAGATGACCAGAAAAAGCGAACGTAAATGGACAATGGATCCACAAGGTCGAAGTTGCTTATTGGAAGTCAGTCAAAACGCTCTTGTTTCGCCGAGTGGTGAGCTTATCGGTACGCTGTCTATTAGTCATGACGTGACTGAATGGCACAAGATGCAACAGAATCTGCGAGATGAAATGGAGCGTCGCAAAGATACAGAGGTGGCGCTAGCGCAAAGAGATACTATCTTACAAACGATTCTGGATGCCAGTCCGGACTCTATTGGTATTTTCAATGAGAACATGGTCTATCAAGCGTGTAATCAGCCTTTTGTTAAGGCGTTAGGCATTTCAAAAATTTCTGATTTGATAGGTAAGCGCCTCCAAGACGTGATTCCTAAAGAGATGTACGCGCGCTTAGCAGACAGTGACTTAGAAGCATTACGCCAGTTAGAGCCAGTTCGATACATAGATAAAGTCGTGAGTAGTGATGGTAAAAGTACGTGGTTTGATGTGGTGAAATCGCCTTTTAAAGATAAAGCATCAGGAACGAATGGTGTGCTGATCATGGCGCGTGATATTTCTGAGCGTTATCTTGCAGAACAAAAGTTGGAAAAAGCCAACCTAGAGTTAGAAAAATTGAGCTTTATGGATAGCTTAACTCAAGTATCGAACCGACGCCGTTTCGACGAACAGCTGCAGGTATTGTGGTACCACCACGCTCGAGAAAAGCTGCCGCTCACCATCATGTTATGTGACATCGACTTTTTCAAAGATTACAACGACTGTTACGGTCACCAACAAGGTGATGAAGCGTTAGTCAGTGTCGCTACCGTGTTTACACAAGTCATCAATCGTTCTTCGGATTGTGTTGCGCGTTATGGTGGCGAGGAGTTTGGTTTTATCTTGCCGAATACCACCACGGAAGGTGCGCGCAACGTAGCACAGCGTATTCATGAGAAAATTCTACAGCTTGATATGGAACACGACAGTTCAGAAGCATCTGAACGCCTTACCGTCAGTATCGGTCTGGTCTCTTACATTCCTCAGCATGGTGATGAACCCGAAATGGGCATCGCTATGGCTGACAGTGCGTTATACCAAGCTAAAGCTGATGGACGTAATCGCACCTGTATTCACCCCAGTTCTTGCTAACGCTTTGTGACCGCTTGCTCTAAGTTGATAGCTGATTGTTTAAATCACCGTATTAAACACGTTAAACTTACACAAGCCTGTGCGCTCGTTGGTTTATCTTTCTATCTCGTATCACAAGCGCAGATCGCACCGTGTGTTTTTCACTAATCAAACAGACCTAAATTGCGTTAGGTCGAGTGCATTTACCTGTTTTTCATCATCGAATGGCGCTATCTAGCCACCACCATGGAGTAGTTAATGAAACCCATGAAAAATCTCGCCCAGTATTATGTCGACTTGCTAGTCAAACTGGGGATTGTTCGCTTCTCTATTTTGCTAGCCCTTGCGCTGGTGGCATTAGCTGTTGTGGTGCAGGTAGGGATTACTTTAGCTCTCAAAGGGCGAGTAGATGATATCGACATTGTCCGTTCGGTGTTTTTTGGTCTATTGATCACCCCTTGGGCGGTTTACTTCCTCTCTGTGGTTGTCGATCAACTAGAAGAGTCTCGCCAGCGTTTAACTAAGCTGGTGTCCAAACTGAAGGACATGCGTTCGCGAGATCAAGAGCTGAATTACCAACTTCAACAAAACATTGAAAAGCTTAACCAAGAAATTGAAGAGCGTATTAAAGCGGAAGAAGCACGTGAAGAGGCGATGCAAGACCTCGAAAACGAGGTGTTCCAACGCGAACGTACTCAATTAGAGCTGGCAGAACGTACCGCATTACTACGTTCATTTATTGATGCCTCACCAGACTTAATTTACTACCGCAATGCGGATGGTGTTTTCTCTGGCTGTAACCGCGCGATGGAAGAGCTAACGGGCAAGAAAGAGCACCAGTTAGTCGGATTAAGTCCTTGGGATGTGTATAGCAAAGAAATCGCCGAGCATATCGTTGATACTGACCAAAAGGTTTTTGCCGATAATCAAGCGATTACTTACGAGCAATGGCTCGAATACCCAGATGGTCGCAAGCATTACTTTGAGCTTCGTAAAGTGCCATTTTACAGCAAAGATGGCCGCCACCTTGGTCTCGTTGGGTTCGGTCGTGATATCACTGAACGTAAGCGCCATGAAGAGTCGTTAGAGAAAGCAAGCCGCGACAAAACTACCTTCATCTCAACCATCAGTCATGAGCTGCGAACGCCGCTGAATGGCATTGTAGGCTTAAGTCGTATGCTTCTAGATAGTCCGTTGACAGAAGAGCAGCGTAAACACATGCAGACCATCAATGTGAGTGCGATTACGCTAGGTAACATCTTCAACGATATTATCGATATGGATAAATTTGATCGCCGTAAGTTAGAACTATTACCTGCGCCACTTAACTTCGAAGACTTCGTCGCTGAGATTGAAAGCATCTCAGCTCTGATGGCAGAACAAAAAGGGTTACGCTTTGACTTAGAACGTTTAAGCGATTTGCCAAAAGCAATTGAAGTGGATGCAACCCGTCTACGTCAGGTGATTTGGAACTTGGTCAGCAACGCAATGAAGTTCACCAAAGAAGGTGGCGTTGTGATGACAGTGAGCGCGGATGTCGAAGACGATTTTGCGACCATTATTATGGAAGTGGAAGACACAGGTATTGGTATCCCAGACGAAGAGCTAGATAAGATCTTTGCGATGTACTACCAAGTGAAATCAGGCAAGGACAACCTGCATGCGGTCGGTACAGGTATTGGTTTGGCGGTATCTAAGCAACTGATCAATATGATGGATGGTGACATTACGGTTACCAGTGAGGAAGGCTTTGGTAGCACTTTTACTGTATCGATCCACGTTCCGATTGTTGAACTAGCTGAGCCAGTCATTGATGCGAAACGTGACAATGTGCGCCTCAACATATTTATGGTCGAAGACATCGAGCTTAACGTAACTGTGGCTAAATCGTTACTTGAGAGCCTAGGGCACTCTGTCACCGTGGCAATGACGGGCCAAGAAGCGTTAGTGAACTTTGTGCCAGAAAAATACGACTTAGCGTTGTTGGATATCCAACTGCCTGATATGACGGGCTTTGATGTCGCCAATTATTACCGCAAGCATTATAACAATCTTCCTCCATTGGTCGCCTTAACTGCTAATGTAATGAAAGATCGTCGTGAATACTTAGATAACGGCATGGATGATGCGATCAGTAAGCCGCTGGCAGTGAATGCTATTCAGTCAGTGATTGATAAATTTTTCGCTCACCAGTTAGAACAACCTAAGGAAGTGGTGAGCGGTCCCGAAACAGTGGAAGAGCCAGTCCCTTCTCCTGTGATTGAGACACATTTGCTCGATATGGATATGTTAGAGTCTTACGTCGACATTGTTGGTGCAAAACCTGTCTACGACAGCATAAAAATGTTTGAAGATATGATGCCAGACTATATTGATGTCTTAGATTCGAACATGACAGCGAAAGATCAAGATGGGATTGTTTCTGAAGCGCATAAAATCAAAGGTGCTGCAGGTTCAATTGGCCTGAAACGTATCCAAAGTGTGGCGCAAAAAGCGCAATCGCCTGATATGCCAGCATGGTGGGAAAACATTTCAGACTGGGTTGAAGAGATCAAAAATGAATACCAAAACGATATTCAAGTCCTCAAAAGTTGGTTGGAACAAAGGAAATAACATGAAAAGAATCGCACCATTGGCATTAGCCATGGCATTGATGGCAGGCTGTAGTTCCGTTCCAAATGTGAATTGGCAACAAAACAGTCAGATTACGATTAATGAGGTTAATGTTGAGCTCAAAAGTAATTTATGGGTGAACCTCATGCCGAATATTGGGGACGTGGAAGAGCAAAGTATTCAAGGTGCACTTTACCTCGAAGGAGATCAGTTACTTCCTGCAAATCTAACGGCAGAAGCTCTTATTATTAAACAGGGGCAAAAAGAGTGGTTGGTGGACAGTGCGTCTTTAGATACTCGAACGCACAGTGAAAGCCGATGGGAGGTGGCGTTCTCGTCTCACATTGATGTGAACACAGAAAAATCGGTTGATATCGCAGTGCTTCTAGACGATGCGGGTAAACAGCGTTGGTTAGTCGAAAAGTACGTGAAGATTAACAAGGTTTATTAACCGCAATGATGTTGCATTAGTCGTTAGACCTAAAACAAAAAGGGCTTGCTCAATGAGCAAGCCCTTCGCATATTAGTGGTTAAATCTAGTCTTCTAGATCGCCACAGAAGCGGTAACCTTCGCCGTGGATAGTGGCGATGATTTCTGGCGTGCCTGAAACAGACTCAAAGTGCTTACGGATACGACGAATCGTTACGTCTACAGTACGGTCGTGTGGCTTAAGTTCACGACCAGTCATCTTCTTAAGAAGATCTGCACGAGTTTGAATCTTACCCGGGTTCTCACAGAAGTGCAGTAGTGCGCGGAACTCAGAGCGAGGTAGCTTGTAGCTATCACCAGCAGGGCTTACTAGAGAGCGGCTGTTGATGTCTAGTACCCAACCGTTGAATTCATACTTTTCTACCGAGCGCTTCTCTTCTTGCACCGCGTTAGAGCTCATTGAGCGACTAAGTAGGTTACGTGCACGAATAGTTAGCTCACGTGGATTGAATGGTTTAGTGATGTAGTCATCTGCACCAATCTCAAGACCTAGGATCTTGTCTACTTCATTGTCACGGCCTGTCAGGAACATTAAAGCAATGTTCGCTTGCTCGCGTAGTTCACGCGCTAGTAGAAGGCCATTCTTGCCTGGAAGATTAATGTCCATAATAACCAAGTTGACTGAGTTATCAGACAACACTTGGTGCATCTCTTCACCGTCACTGGCTTCAAAAACAGCGTATCCCTCTGCTTCAAAAATACTCTTAAGAGTGTTACGAGTTACTTGCTCATCTTCAACGATAAGAATCTGCGGGGTTTGCATTGGCGGTACCTAAATTTGTGACAAAATTGTGCTAATAGAATAAATTCTAGGCAAAAATATAACATACAGGTAATGTGATTTTGATAATAAATCAAGTTGATCAAAAAAACACTTCTTTCAGTTATCCGCCCTCCATGGAATTTTGCCAACTCACCAGTATCCAATGGCGACGTTTATTCTAAAGGGCTTGTTTACCTTTCATTTCCTGCTTTCAGTGGGGCCTGAAACGTAAACACCCTAAGATATTGAGCGGATTTTATATTGTTAACAGCATGCTAACAATGCTCAAATGTTAATTCCATTCAGTTTGTTGATTTATATCAATTGATGAAATGTAACTGTTATTAATCGTTTAAGACTTATGATAGAAAAAAGTAATACGAACATAGACGCATCGTTATGGAATGCTTATTCAGAATCTTTTTTCAGATTCGAAGCCGAGTGGCGTGTTTCAAACTATGCTGTGATAACCGCTTGGAACCCATACAGTAACTTGAGGTCCAAAGAAGAGAACAGCATAAACAATCACGCGTTAGAAAAACAGCTACAGCACGTTAATTACGCGCCTGTCACGGTAGGTGATAGCGCTTTTACATGGTATGAGGAAAGCTTTGCCGTCGAGTTGTCGCCAGAGGTAGCCGTTGAATTGGCGAATGACTTTCAACAAAACGCGATTTATTACGTCATTAATGACCAACTTTATCTTATTGCGTGCTCGCAGCCGAAAGTTTTTCATACGTTAGGCTCCATTAAACCTCGGCTCGTATGAAGGTATAGAAAAGGATACTGCTCACTGAAGCACCGCTTGGGTGAGAAAATTCACGGAGGAAATATGAGAGACATTACACCCGATATTTGTGACCAATTTGAAGACCAAGTGAGCTTGCTTACTTTACCATTGCAGAACTTTGGTCAACGTAGCGCTTTTTACGGTGAAATCGTTACGGTGCGCTGCTATCACGATAACTCGAAAGTGCGTGAAGTACTGGGCGAAGATGGAACGGGTAAAGTATTGATTGTTGACGGACATGGATCGTGTCAGAGAGCATTACTCGGCGATCAATTAGCGATACTCGGAATAGAAAATGGGTGGGAAGGTATCATTGTCTATGGTGCAATACGCGACGTAGCACAAATATCTCAAATGGACATTGGCGTTCAAGCTCTTGGAACTAACCCGTTTAAAACAGAGAAACGCGGGATAGGAGAGGTAAACGTAACCTTAACGATGCAAAACCAAATCGTTCAACCTAAGCACTACGTTTACGCGGACTGGAACGGTGTATTGATTTCTAAGCAAAAGCTGGACTTCTAAAAACGAAAGCCTAAACCAACCTCAAAACCTTGTTGCCAATCTTGGTAATCAAGAGTCGCGTGAAGATCCAGTTTATCGGTAATTTTTACGCGACTTGATACTTCAGCCGCGAGGCTACTGTCGTCTTGGCGAATACCTTCCGCTGTTTCGTTCTTGTAAGAGCGAACTGTACTTTTCAGCGTGACACGATCATTAAAGTGATAGCTGATCCCACTCAAAAAACCACTTTGATTTTGGGTAGGAGAGTTATTGACTCGCGCACCGACATAAACGTCTACCGAATCAAAAAGTTCGTAAGCGTAACCCGTATCGATATTCCAAACATCAAAACTGTCAGACTGATAACTGTCGCTGGAAATGAATAGTTTATGAGGAGAAGGGGATGTTTTACCTGGAAGCGGCGGAAGCTCGTTTGCTAGACAAACACCAGGCACAAAAAACAGCAACAGAAAAAGCCCTCTTTTCATGTTCACCACTCCTTGTGTCAACTTTTTTATTAGTATGCGCCCAAAGCTTCTCACTATTAAAGCATAGAATATGAAAGCTAGCTCACCTATTTTCTAAATAATTCGATCCTATGAACATAAGTCACAGTTAAGTTGTTGTTATGTGTCACAACCCTCTCGAATTATTTGATCGTACGTTTTATGGCAAAGATCAGACTAGTTATTAGATAAAAAACCGAACTGGTGATGATGGTTAAGTTCTTTACAAAAACTAACTGTAGATTTTTAAATGATCAATAATGTGTAATTAACTATAAATATCAATGACATTGCTTAGCAGAATTCTCTGAAAGATGGAAAAACAAACAATTTTTTGTTGACTATGTATCAGAAACTCGGTAAACGTAGAGTTAAGCAAACACAATTAACGTTGAATATTTATTTATGCCATCTAACAGCCTAGTAGTAATGACCACGACCATTATTATTACCGACACGACACATGTTGGGGCAGGCTGCTGAGCGAAAGAAATTCACAAAAAAGGCCTGTATCCAACAAGATACAGGCCTTTTTTTATGCTTTTTTATCCAGAATTTAGACAAATTTAAGAAGATATACCGGAGGAAGGGATGCGAGTATTGAAGTTTGGCGGATCATCACTAGCTGATGCAGATCGCTTTTTGAGAGCGGCAGACATTATTGCCAATAACGCTCAACAAGAAGAAGTGGCGGTTGTTCTTTCCGCTCCTGGTAAAACAACAAACAAATTGGTTGCGGTCATTGAAGGCGCATTGCGCAATGGTGAAGCAGAACTACAAATCAAAGAGTTGGAGGAGTCGTTTAAAACGCTCTTCACTCAAATCCAAGCAGTACTACCCAATATCGATGGTTCAGCTTTCGATAACCAAGTGAAAACTTCTCTCTCTCAATTACGCCAATTCGTTCATGGCATCAATCTTCTTGGCATGTGCCCAAACAATGTTAATGCACGTATTATTAGCAAAGGCGAACGCGTTTCGATTCAATTGATGAAAGCGGTGTTAGAAGCCAAAGGCCAGCCAGCACATCTTATCGACCCAGTTGAATACCTATACGCAAAAGGTGATCACCTTGAAGCCATGGTTGATGTAGACGTTTCAACGCAAAACTTCCGCCAAAACCCTCTTCCTCTGGGCCATGTGAACATTATGCCTGGCTTTACCGCAGGTAACGAGAAAGGTGAATTGGTAACACTTGGTCGCAATGGCTCTGATTATTCAGCGGCGGTTCTTGCGGCGTGTCTGCGCGCAGATTGTTGTGAGATCTGGACTGACGTAGATGGTGTATACAACTGTGACCCTCGTTTAGTAGAAGATGCTCGCCTGCTTAAATCTCTTAGCTACCAAGAAGCGATGGAGCTTTCTTACTTCGGTGCTTCCGTTTTGCATCCGAAGACCATTGCTCCTATCGCGCAGTTCCACATCCCATGTCTGATCAAAAACAGCTTTAACCCACAAGGTGCAGGAACTTTGATTGGGCAAGACACTGGTGAAGACAATCTGGCGATCAAAGGTATCACGACGCTAAACGACCTAACTATGGTTAACGTCTCCGGCCCAGGTATGAAGGGTATGGTTGGCATGGCAAGCCGCGTATTTGGCGCAATGTCTTCCGCTGGTGTGTCTATTGTTCTTATTACTCAGTCTTCTTCTGAGTACAGCATTAGCTTCTGTATTGAGGCAGAAGATAAAGCAAAAGCGCAACAAGTACTGGCCGATGCGTTTGAGTTGGAACTGAAAGATAGCTTATTAGAGCCGGTCGAGTTTATTGATAATGTTTCAATCATAACGTTGGTTGGTGACGGCATGCGTACATCGCGCGGTGTTGCATCTCGCTTCTTCTCATCTCTTGCTGAAGTGAACGTAAACATTGTAGCCATCGCACAGGGCTCATCTGAGCGTGCTATCTCAGCCGTGATTCCTGAAGATAAAATCTCTGAAGCGATCAAAGCGTGTCACGAGAACCTATTCAACTCTAAGCACTTCTTAGACGTATTCGTGGTTGGTATTGGCGGCGTTGGTGGTGAGCTGGTGGATCAGATCGAGCGTCAACAGGCGAAGCTTGCGGAAAAAGGCATCGTTATTCGCGTGTGTGGCTTGGCAAACAGCAAAGGTCTTCTGCTTGATAGTGAAGGTCTGCCACTCGATCATTGGCGTGATCGTATGTCGGCAGCGACAGAAGAGTTCAGCCTAGCGCGTTTGATTTCTTTGGTTCAACGTAACCACATCATCAACCCAGTATTGGTTGACTGTACATCAAGTGAAGATATCGCGAATCAATACGCTGATTTCTTAGCTGCTGGTTTCCATGTCGTTACACCAAATAAAAAAGCAAACACAGCAAGCATGGCTTACTACCATCAGCTTCGCGATGTTGCGCGCAGCTCTCGTCGCAAGCTGATGTACGAAACAACTGTGGGGGCGGGTCTACCGGTAATCGAAAACCTGCAAAACCTAATCTCAGCGGGTGATGAGCTAGAGCGCTTTAGCGGTATTCTTTCTGGCTCTCTGTCATACATCTTCGGTAAGTTAGATGAAGGTATGAGCCTAAGTGAAGCAACTAATATCGCAAAAGAAAATGGTTTTACTGAACCGGATCCTCGTGATGATCTTTCTGGTATGGATGTCGCGCGTAAGCTTCTGATCCTAGCTCGTGAAGCAGGCATGTCTCTAGAACTAGAAGACGTTGTGGTTGATCAAGCACTGCCACCAGGTTTTGATGATTCTGGTAGCGTTGATGAATTTATGGCGCGTTTACCTGAAGCAGACGCCTACTTTAAAGAATTATCTGCAAAGGCAGCGGAAGAGGGCAAAGTACTGCGCTACGTTGGTGAAATTAATGAGGGCAAGTGCACAGTAAGCATCGCAGCGGTGGATGAAAACGATCCAATGTATAAAATCAAGGACGGTGAAAACGCACTGGCATTTTACAGCCGTTACTATCAGCCAATCCCACTAGTGTTACGTGGCTATGGTGCAGGCACCGAAGTAACGGCTGCGGGTGTATTTTCTGACGTGATGCGTACTTTAGGTTGGAAACTAGGGGTATAACAATAATGAGTTCAAGTGATATGGATGTAGTGGTTTATGCCCCAGCATCAATTGGTAATGTAAGCGTTGGCTTTGATGTGCTGGGGGCTGCCGTGTCTCCAGTGGATGGCACACTATTGGGTGACCGTGTATTGGTGAAATCTGGGGCTGATCCGTTCAGCCTTAAAACGGCGGGTGATTTTGTTGAGAAATTGCCAACTGAACCAAAAGAGAACATCGTCTACGACTGTTGGCTCGTGTTTGCTCGTGAGTTAGACAAAAAAGGCGTTGAGCTAAAACCACTTGAGATGACGCTAGAAAAGAACATGCCAATTGGCTCTGGTTTAGGCTCAAGTGCATGTTCTATCGTTGCTGCATTAGATGCATTGAACCGATTCCATGGACAGCCACTTAACGAGACAGAATTACTAGCGCTGATGGGAGAGATGGAAGGCAAGATCTCTGGTGGTATTCACTACGACAACGTTGCGCCATGTTACCTTGGTGGTGTGCAACTGATGCTTGAAGAGTTGGGTATCATCAGTCAAGAAGTGCCTTGCTTTGATGATTGGTACTGGGTGATGGCGTATCCGGGTATCAAGGTATCAACGGCGGAAGCGCGTGAGATCCTACCATCTCAATACCGCCGACAAGATATCATCGCTCATGGTCGCCACCTTGCGGGCTTTATTCATGCGTGTCATTCTGGTCAGCCAGAACTTGCTGCAAAAATGATCAAAGACGTGATCGCAGAACCGTATCGTGAGAAACTGCTTCCAGGTTTTGCGAATGCACGTCAATACGCAGCGTCTGCGGGTGCATTGGCAACCGGTATTTCTGGCAGTGGTCCGACACTGTTCAGTATTTGCAAAGAGAAAGATGTCGCTGAGCGAGTTGCTCGCTGGTTAGAACAAAACTACGTACAAAACGAAGAAGGATTCGTCCACGTTTGTCGTCTAGATAAGCAGGGTTCGAAAGTAACAGGAAGTGAGCTATGAAGCTTTACAATATAAAAGAAAATGATGAACAAGTTTCCTTTGGCCAAGCCGTTCGCCAAGGGTTAGGCCGTAACCAAGGTCTATTTTTTCCATCGGAATTACCAAAATTTGAAGATATCGATGCGCTGCTTGCAGAAGACTTTGTCTCTCGTAGCACTAAGATTCTATCGGCGTTAATTGGAGATGAACTTACAGAGGAGCAAGTGAATGCCCTTGTTGATGCTGCGTTTCAATTCCCTGCGCCTATCAACCAAGTAAAAGACGGTGTTTATGCACTGGAACTGTTCCATGGTCCAACGCTTGCGTTTAAAGACTTTGGTGGTCGCTTTATGGCGCAATCTCTTGCTGCGGTTTCGGACGGCGGCAAGATCACCATTCTGACGGCAACGTCTGGCGATACTGGCGCAGCCGTTGCGCATGCTTTCTACGGTATGGAAGACATCAATGTTGTGATTCTTTACCCGAAAGGAAAAATCAGCCCACTGCAAGAGAAGTTATTCTGTACGCTTGGTAAAAACATTCACACTGTCGCGATCGATGGCGACTTCGATGCGTGTCAGGCACTGGTTAAGCAAGCTTTTGATGATTCAGCACTGCGTGAAGAGATCGGTCTGAACTCTGCAAACTCAATCAACATCAGCCGTTTGATGGCGCAAATCTGTTACTACTTTGAAGCAGCTGCGCAAATGAGCAAGCAAGAGCGTGAAAACCTAGTGGTATCAGTACCAAGTGGTAACTTTGGTAACCTAACTGCTGGTCTACTGGCAAAAGCGCTGGGCTTGCCTATCAAACGCTTTATCGCGGCAACTAATGCCAATGACACTGTTCCTCGCTACCTAGAAACAGGTAAGTGGGAGCCAAAACCAACAGTCGCAACAACATCGAACGCGATGGACGTGAGCCAACCAAACAACTGGCCTCGTATTGAAGAGCTGTGCCGCGTGAAAGAGTGGGGCTTGGAGACGCTAGGTAAAGGTGCAGTATCTGATGAGCAAAGCGCACAGTCAGTAAAAGATCTATACGCCATGGGTTACCTGTGTGAACCGCACGGTGCTATTGCTTACCGAGTGCTTGAAGAACAACTGCAAGACGGTGAAACCGGTCTGTTCCTATGTACTGCTCACCCTGCGAAGTTCAAAGAAGTCGTGGATGATATTCTAGAATCCGATATCGAGCTTCCTGCGCCACTAGCGAAGCACGCTGCGATGGAGCTGCTATCGGAAGAGCTCGACGCAGACTTTGACGCATTGAAACAAGTACTGCGCCGCGTGCAGTAAGCTTCAAAGTATAGTAAGTATCAAAAACAGAAATAACGAGAGGTGAATGAGTAATCATTCACCTTTTTTATTGTCGGTAAGTTTTGACTCTCTTTATGATTGAGAAACGAACTTAACTAAATGAGATGGAAAGAGAAGCATGCATTTTTTGATTTTTCTTGGCTCAGTGAGAGACAGCACGCCACCACGACCAGCCCGTTTAGGAATGCGAGTCAGTAAAGCGTGTGAAAAACTCATCGCGAGTCAACATTCGCAACATACGGTCGAAATCATCGACCCTTTGAATTACGACTTTGGTGATGTGTTTAAGCCCGAGTTTGCTTATCACCGCTCTAAAGTTCCGCAGAACCTAAGTGAGCTGGCAGACAAAATCAAACATGCGGATGGGTATGTGATGGTTAGCCCGGAATATAACCATTCGATGAGTCCTGCTCTGGCGAACACGCTTAACCATTTCGGCAGTTCGCTGTTTTCTTACAAGCCGAGTGCTATCGTGACCTATTCTGCCGGACAATGGGGTGGTGTTAGAGCTGCCGTTTCTATGCGTACCTTCTTATCTGAACTTGGATGTCTACCTGTCTCTGCGATGATCCACATTCCGAAAGCGCAAGAAGTGTTTGATGAGCAGGGCGTTGCTGCGGATGAGTCGGAGCAGACGCAGTGGGACAACTATATGAATCGCACTATGCATCAATTGATTTGGTGGGCAGAAGGGGCGTCACTGCAAAGAGATAGGCTTGATCCAACCTCTTTAGCGCAAGCGTTTCAGAAAGATCCTTCGCAAAGAAATGCACCTTAGAGGCGAGTTGCTTTCCATTATAGAAAGGGTTTAGAAGGATTCTGAAACAAAAAAAGCTTGGTCATTGCTGACCAAGCTTTTTAAATTCTAGCGAGCTAGTTTACTGAGAGATTATAGAGTCTCAGTAAAAGTACGAGCGATTACATCACGTTGTTGCTCTGGAGTTAGCGAGTTAAAACGTACTGCGTAACCAGAAACACGAATAGTTAGTTGTGGGTATTTCTCTGGGTGTGCAACTGCATCTTCTAGTGTTTCGCGTTTAAGCACGTTCACGTTTAGGTGTTGGCCGCCTTCGATACGAGGAGCAGTTTCGATTGCAACTTCACGGCTTTCGTATTCACCTAGGTCGCTGATTGCGATAACTTGGTCTGCTTCGTAGCCAGCAGTTGCAGCAACACAACGAGCTTCATTTTTTTCGCTATCTAATAGCCAGATAGAGTTTAGTAGGTCGTCGTTTGCCGCTTTTGTAATTTGGATACCTTGGATCATCACTATCTCCTAGACCACTTACGTGGTGATTATTGGTGTTAATTTTCGAATTTTCGTTGAGCTGAGTATTATATAGCTAATATCCACTATTTTAATATTGATTTAAGTCAAAAAACAACCAAAAACATTATTTTTATTAAGGTGATTTTATTGAGTTAAATCAATAAAACCTTTGAAAACAAACTAATTACAATTTATTTGATAATATAAAAAATATTTAATAACTAGTTTTGTTGTAAATTTACTACAAATTGAGATTAAAGTTTAAACTGGTTAACGCAACTATCTGTATTTAGGTAGCAATACTGAAAGTCTAAAGTGATTAAATGACAAACATGAAAAACAAGCTTGGGAATAAACTCATTGGTGCACATGTCTCTGCTGCTGGTGGGGTCGATCAAGCTCCGTTGAGAGCTCGTGAAATTGGCGCGAATGCCTTCGCACTATTTACAAAAAACCAACGCCAGTGGGTGGCGAAGCCTTTAGAAGCAAAAACCATCAGTGCGTTTAAAGCGAACTGTAAAATGCTGGGTTTCGGAGCAGGGCATATTCTTCCCCATGATTCTTATCTGATTAACTTGGGTGCGCCGGAAGAAGAAAAGCTGAATAAATCCCGCGCGGCATTTATTGATGAAATGGAGCGTTGTAATCAGTTGGGGCTGACTTTGCTTAACTTCCATCCGGGTAGTCACCTAAAGAAAGTCTCTGAACAGGAGTGCCTCGCAACGATCGCCGAGTCGATCAACCTTGCGCATAAAGCGGTGCCGAATGTGATCGCTGTTATCGAGAATACGGCAGGTCAAGGCACTAACTTAGGCTGGAAGTTTGAGCACCTTGCTGAAATCATCGAGCAAGTGGAAGATAAAGATCGTGTCGGCGTTTGTATTGATACCTGCCATACCTTTACGGCTGGTTATGACTTACGTACAAAAGAAGATTGCGAGCGCACCTTTGCAGAGTTCGACCGTATCGTAGGTATGCACTATTTAAGAGCAATGCATCTAAATGATTCAAAAGTAGAGTTTGCCAGCAAAGTAGATCGCCACCATTCGCTAGGTAAAGGAGAGATCGGGTGGGATTGCTTTGAGTACATCGCGAAAGACCCTCGTTTTGATGGTATCCCTCTGATTTTGGAAACAATTGATCCAGATATTTGGCAGCAAGAGATCAACACGTTGCGTCAATTCCATTTAGCGGCCATTGCCAGTTAATGGCGTAACCACAAAGTTGGCACCTTTCTTTCTTAGTCATTGAACATCAATCTCTGAATTAGCAAAGAAGGATGCCAACATGTCTCGACCACTCTCTTTTACTCCTTATGCTTTCACTCGTCGCGTGCTTCGCTTACCGATGCCTAATCGTCACATTACCGGACAGGGGCATTTTCGAACGCCACAGAAGCATTAGTCTTTTATTACTTGTCTCAAGTTCGTGGTAAGTTTTTGTTTGTTTGAGTTTCGCTCGTTAGAATAGAAGCAAAATTTAGGACAGGAACTTTCCATGAATCAGTCACCCACTTGGCACGATGTGATCGGCGAAGAGAAAAAGCAGAGCTACTTTGTAGACACCTTGAATTTTGTTGAAGCCGAACGCGCCGCAGGCAAAGCTATTTTTCCTCCCGCAAAAGATGTCTTTAACGCGTTTCGTTTTACCGAGTTCAAAGACGTTAAGGTCGTGATTCTAGGACAAGACCCATACCACGGCCCAAATCAGGCGCATGGCCTGTGTTTCTCTGTACTTCCTGGCATTAAAACGCCACCGTCACTGGTTAATATGTATAAAGAGCTGGCGCAAGATATTGAAGGTTTCCAAATCCCTCAGCATGGTTTTTTGCAAAGCTGGGCTGAACAAGGCGTATTGTTACTCAATACGGTATTAACGGTGGAGCAAGGTAAAGCGCATTCACATTCAAAGACAGGTTGGGAAACGTTTACTGATCGAGTGATTGAAGCCATTAATCAGCATCAAGAAGGTGTAGTGTTCTTGCTGTGGGGTTCACATGCACAGAAGAAAGGTCGTTTTATCGATCGCAATAAGCACCATGTGTTAGCTGCCCCACACCCATCGCCACTTTCTGCACATCGAGGCTTTTTCGGTTGTAAGCATTTCTCTCAAGCAAACCAGTTGCTTACATCACAAGAAAAAGCACCAATTAACTGGCATTTGCCATTAACGGTATAAATGAAGAGACAGCGATCATGGATGGTATGATCGCTGTTTTTTTGAGCACGCTCGAGGCTGATAGTAAATTTCTCATGTACACTTACTAAAAGTAGGTGTTAAGGAGAGACGCTATGATGATCGAAAGAATTCGACGCGAACATGGTTATATGGTTCGTCTGTTGGCGATACTGCGCCATAAGCTTAATGAGATAAAAAAAGAACGTGTAATCAACTATGCGTTAGTAAGCGAGATTGTTGATTACCTCTCTAATCATTCGGAGAAAGTACACCACCCGAAAGAAGATATCCTCTATCACCACTTTCTTGAACACTATGGTAAGCAACAAACCATGGAAAATTTAGAGAAAGAACATCTAGAGTTAGCGAGTAAAACCAGAGAGTTTTCATCCGTGATAGAGATGATCCTTCAGGATGCTGTTGTGCCACAAGACATGTTTGTCGCTCACCTAGAAGATTTCATAGAATCGCAAAGGCACCACTTGGAGCTAGAAGAGCGAAAAATTTTGCCTCTCATTGAAGAGTTATTTACCACAGAAGATTGGCAGCATGTCGAGAGCTTATGGAGCGTCAGTGAGGATGATCCTGTGTTTGGTGACACGATTGCTGATCGTTATAAGCAGTTGGCCGAACGTGTTCGTCAAAGTGATACTGAATATGTTTAAGACTGAATGATGAAACCTGAGCGAGCGAAAGCCGTCTCTCGGGTTTGTGAGATACATTTCTTATTTATTGGGAATCAACCGAAAATTTAGTGTGCATATTTCTCGGCAAAAAGTACGGAAGATTCTCATTGAGTAATAATGGTATTCATACTTAAACCTTGGTACATAAACTCACGGTGTTTACGGTCACTGTAAACAAAAAACAAAAGGCACCTGTAAGGTGCCTTTTGTTTGAATTAGAGTTTAATGTCTTCCAAGTTATAATCGGTACAGACATCAAGTTCGCGCAGCTCTTTAAGCAAATTGCGTCTGTCGTTCATCTCTTCTATTTCACGCCACTTTCGCTTTACTGGTTTGGCACGAGATTTGGTTGTTGAGGTAGTATCCAGATTAAAAATGTCATCTAGTTGAAAGCCTTCCATAAGCCACCTTTACCTTTCTTAAGCTAAACTGTTGTAACCAGTCCTTGTGGAGTTTTTTTAGTACCACAATAGCCGTGAGAATAACCATGATATATTTCGCATTTGTGTCGGTAGCATGACATTTTCGTGCAAAAATATTCTCAAAATCACACTTTTTATTGCAACGATGTGGATAAAAAATGCACAAACGATCTCAAGAAAACGATTAAATAGAGAGATTTTCTATGTTAATTCGATTTGATGAATGGGTGCACTGCGCAAAGGTTAAAGTTGCATAAAATCAGTTTGATGAAATAGTGTTCAATTAGATGGTAAGTCACTAGCGTAAATTTATGTAACACCTTGTGAATACTAGCTTGTTCTTGTTTATACGGTTTGCCATTCCATTTAATGAAGAATAATTATTTATGTTGGTGTTTGGTAATTGAAATGTTGCGCAGTTTGAGTGTTAAGTCTTCTATTTATGTTATTTTTTGGTGACTTTATAGTGAAAAATAACAATGTTATTCTTATTGTTGCATATTGATTTTTGCGCTCCTAGGTTGCATTATCCGCCCGTCAAAAAATACGCTGGTACGTAAAATGGATGCATGAAGCGACGTTTACGATTCTAGATTGCCCATAAACATTACTTAAAAAGCTAAGCACACTTTGACACTTAGCAGGCAATTTGGTGGATGGCTAGGACGCATAGACTGGCGCAACTCACTTTGAGGTACACATGACAGACTTAATCAATTTGATGAACGATCTCCTCTGGGGCTCGATTCTGGTTTATCTTCTTGTTGGTGTTGGTATTTACTTCACCGTTCGATTAGGGTTCATTCAGTTCCGCCATTTCGGCCACATGTTCTCTGTTCTTAAGAACAGCCGTAAAGCAGACAAAGCTGGTATTTCCTCTTTCCAAGCGCTTTGTACTAGTCTTGCTGCACGTGTTGGTACAGGTAACATGGCGGGCGTTGCAGTTGCATTGACTGCGGGTGGTCCTGGTGCGATCTTCTGGATGTGGCTGATTGCAATGCTTGGTATGGCAACATCGTTTGCTGAGAGCACACTGGCGCAGCTATACAAAACCAAAGATGATGATGGCAACTACCGTGGTGGCCCTGCCTACTACATGGAAAAAGGCCTGGGCATGCGTTGGATGGGCGTGTTGTTCTCAGTTTTCCTAATCATCGCTTTTGGTTTGGTATTCAACGCAGTACAAGCTAACTCAATTGCCAATGCAATGAGCAACGCATTTGGTTGGAATAACCTGTATGTCGGTATTGCCGTTGTTTTACTGTCTGCAATTGTTATTTTCGGTGGCATCAAGCGTATCGCAAGAGTTGCTGAGATGATCGTTCCGATCATGGCACTACTTTATCTAGCCCTAGCGTTGTTCATCATGTTCTCTAACCTAGAGAAATTACCTGATGTATTGATGCTTATCTTTAAGAGTGCATTTGGTCTGCAAGAAGCAGCAGCAGGTGGTCTTGGCTACGCAATTGCACAGGCAATGATTAACGGTATCAAGCGCGGTCTATTCTCGAATGAAGCAGGTATGGGTTCTGCACCTAACGCGGCAGCTTCAGCAACACCTTACCCACCACACCCAGCGTCTCAAGGTTACGTACAGATGCTAGGCGTGTTCATGGACACGATCGTTATCTGTTCTGCAACAGTGGCTATCATCCTGATGTCTGGTGAGTATGTCGGTCAAGCAACAGAAGTGACGGGTATCGAGCTAACTCAGCGTGCATTGAGCTCACAAGTTGGCGATTGGGGCGGCATTTTTGTTGCTGTGGCAATCTTCTTCTTTGCGTTTACTTCAATCATTGCAAACTACTCGTACGCTGAAACGAACTTAATCTTCCTAGAGCACAATCACAAAGCGGGCTTAAGCATTTTCCGCGTTATTGTTCTTGGTATGGTGATGTTTGGTGCACTAGCTTCGTTACCAGTCGTATGGTCGCTTGCTGACGTCTCTATGGGTCTGATGGCGATAGTCAACTTGGTGGCGATCATCTTGCTATCTGGCATCGTGATTAAACTGGCAAAAGATTACAACCGCCAGCTTGGTGAAGGCAAAGTGCCAACATTTGATGCGAATGACTTCCCTGAGCTGAAATCTCAGCTTGAAGAAGGCATTTGGTACAACGATAAAAAAGACTAAGTGAGCTATCACTCATAGTTGAAAGCTATTAGTACGATGTAAAAAGCCATGCAGACAATGCATGGCTTTTTTTGTACCCTATTAAAAACAAAATTAGAGAAGGGAAAGTCATGCTTATCGTAGTTTCTCCAGCGAAGACTCTTGATTACGAGTCTCCGTTAGCGACAGAAAAATTTACTCAACCTGAGTTGGTCGAATACTCAAAAGAGCTTATTGATGTTTGCCGCAAACTGACTCCTGCTGATGTTGCCTCTTTAATGAAAGTGAGCGACAAGATTGCCGATTTAAATGTGGGCCGATTCCAAGAGTGGAGTGAAACGTTTACCACGGAAAACTCACGACAAGCCATTCTTGCATTTAAAGGTGACGTTTACACAGGGCTAGACGCCGAAAGTTTATCTGAAGCGGACTTCAAATATGCTCAAGATCATCTGCGTATGCTATCGGGTCTTTATGGTTTACTAAAACCACTTGATTTGATGCAGCCATACCGTCTTGAAATGGGTACCAAGCTTGCAAACGACAAGGGTACGAACTTGTACCAGTTTTGGGGCAATGTAATTACGGACAAGCTTAACGAAGCGATTTCTGCTCAAGGTGATAATGTCCTTATCAACCTTGCATCAAATGAATACTTTAAAGCGGTTAAGCCAAAGAATTTAGATGCGCAAGTGATCACGCCAGTATTCAAAGATTGTAAGAATGGTCAATACAAGGTCATCAGTTTTTACGCGAAGAAAGCGCGCGGTATGATGGCGCGTTACATCATTGAAAACCGTGTTGAGAGCGTTGCAGACCTGACTAAGTTTGATACGGCGGGTTACTACTTTGTGGAAGATGAATCGACGCCAACAGAGTTAGTATTTAAACGCGAAGAGCAAAAATAAAGCTGATTGAGACGTAGTCTACGTTAATCTCTATCAGCACAAACGAAAAAGGGTTGGCATTGCCAACCCTTTGTTATTTTCTAGCTTGAGCTACTTCGCCCCAACAAGATTACTTCTTCTTAGCGGTTTTCTTTTTCGCTACTTTTTTCTTGTCGTCTTTTTTCTTTTTCTTCTTAAACACAGGCTTTTTGTGTTTAGGACGCATTTCTTTCACGAAACGCTCTTTGATGTCTTCTTTCACGTAACGTGCAACGCGATCCATCATTGGTTGGTCGTGTGCTTCTACGATTGAGATAGCGTTACCTTTCTTACCTGCGCGAGCCGTACGGCCGATACGGTGAAGGTAAACATCAGCCGTGCGCGGCATGTCGTAGTTGATAACGTGTGATACATCCGGAAGATCGATACCACGCGCAGCAACGTCCGTCGCGAGCAGCACGTTCACAGTTCCATCGCGGAAGCGAGAAATCGCATTGTTACGACGATCTTGCGGCATTTCACCTTGAATCCAAGAACATGGAATCTGTGCGCTTTCAAGCTGCGCTCGTAGCTCAGCCAAACGCTCACGAGTCTTTAAAAAGACGATAGTGCGTTCAGCCTGCTGAGTAATAATGTGTTTTAGTAATTCCAGTTTGTGTTCTGCATCATCAGCTCGGTGGTACCACTGAGCAATTTTCTTACGCTCACGCAGAGGTGATTTTGCGTCGATCTCTGCAGGGTCATTCAACAGATCAGCGGTAAAGCCTTCTACGCCTTTCCCTTCTAACGTTGCTGAGAACAGAAGGGTTTGCTTACGCCAGCGACATTCGTTAGATAGGCGATCGACAGTAGGAGCAAAACCCATATCTAGCATGCGGTCTGCTTCATCAAGGATTAACCATTCGATTGCACGACAATCAAAACGCTCTGCATCAATGTATTCTTTTAAACGGCCAGGTGTCGCAACCACAATGTCTTGTGTTGTTGCAAGGATGTCGGCGTGCTCTTGGTACTGAACACCACCAGTGATGGTGAAAATGTTGAGTTTGGTATTTTTTGCCAAAGCACGTGCTTGATCGGCAATTTGCATCGCCAGTTCGCGAGTAGGCGTTAGGATCAAAATACGCGCAGGCCCAGGCTTACGACGAGGGAAGTCTTGCAAGTATTGCAATGCTGGCAGGACGAAGGCGGCCGTTTTACCAGTTCCTGTTGGCGCTGACGCTAGAATGTCACGACCGTCCAACGCTTGTGGAATCGCTTCTGCCTGAATTTTTGTTGGGCGTTCGTAACCCATCTCTTCAATGGCTTCAAGTAGGTTTTGGTCTAGATCAAGTTCAGCAAAGGTTCTGATCACAATGAGTTCTCCACAAGCAAAGCTTGGTTAATGGTTCGCCACAACAGCATAGAATACAAAAAGGTCGCACATTATAAAGTGATTGGTGATAAGGATCACATGTTATTTCACATCTTAAGATAAAACTCGCGAGTTAACTGGATGAAATCATCACTATAGCCGTCATTTGAACGGATAATTAAATGTGACGTTTGCGAATCGCAAGGTCGTTTTGACAGTTCAAATAACAGTCGGTGTACTGGTTTCTTTTCTGATGGTTGCACACGACAGATCCGCGATAGATACCAACCTTGGTTTAATGCTAGCTCAATGAACTGCTCGCCTTCGGTGATTGGCAAAACAAAACTAGCTCTCCCTTCGTCATCAAGCAAATGATAGCAACGCTGTAGCAATGCGTTATGGCCTAGCGTATCAGTGTGCCTCGCGGTTGCACGTTGACTGTGTTTCGATTGCTCGCCGCTGTTGAAGTAGGGCGGGTTACAAATGATGCGTTGGAATGGATGTGTCGGCGTAAAGTGCAGTATGTCGGTGTGATGCACACTTACACGATCTGACCAAGGAGACTGGGCCATATTTTTTTGCGCGGCAGCAACGGCTGTTAATTCGATATCGACCGCGGTTATTTGAGTTTCCGTAAAGCGTTGAGCACACATCAGGGCAAGCAGGCCAGTGCCAGTGCCAATATCGAGAATTTTAGCGTCGTTAGGGCTTTGAATCCAAGCACCAAGCATTACCCCATCTGTGCTGACTGGCATACCACTCTCGCCGCCCTCAATACAAAATTGCTTAAAATTGAAGCCTTTAGTTTTCAGTTTTTTGTTCTTCATGATTGTTTTATATTTGCTCAATAATTAAGTGGATTGCTCTATTGTTTATTAATTGTATAGATTGTTGTTTTGTTGGTTATTAAATTGTATTGTTAATTGATCGAGATAAAGAACTGGTCTGTTATTTGGATCTGGTTATATCCACTGCTTTTAAGTTTGAAAACTAAATTAATATGGTGTTTTTTTCTTAAAGGTTGCCAAATGATGAGTCTTTCGTCATTATGCGGCGAAAATTTTATAGATTGAACCACGTGTACTTATTGACTTTAGGTATACAAAAAGTGGTCTAAGCATACACAACATTCATTAATTAAAAGACAAGGGTTATCTGTGAAGCAGACGTTAAAACTAACAGATATTATCGCAGTAGGCTTTATGCTATTTGCGTTCTTTTTAGGTGCGGGCAATATTATCTTTCCACCTCTAGCGGGTCAGTTAGCGGGTGAAAACTTAATGCCAGCTATGTTTGGTTTCTTGCTAACAGCGGTAGGTCTACCTCTTATTACTATCGTTGCTATTGCTGTTGCTGGTGGTTCTTGGGATCACTTGACGCAAGATCTTCCGAAAAAAGCGGCAGTTCTTATGGCTGCACTGATTTTCATCATCATTGGTCCTGCGTTTGCAGCGCCTCGTACTGGCCTAGTGGCTTACGAGATGGCGGTGAAACCTTTCTTCCTTGAGGCATCACAAACGCATCTGACAGCGTTCTCAGTGATCTTCTTTATCGCAGCAATGATGTTCTCATGGTTCCAAGGCCGTTTGATCGATCTCATCGGTAAAGTACTGACACCAGCATTGTTCGTTGGTTTGATCATTCTTGCTGTCGCTGTCTTCCTTGATCCTCAGGGCGATATGATTGGCGCGCACGGTGAATACCTAACGCAGCCTCTGACCAAAGGCTTCTTAGAAGGCTACAACACAATGGATACGTTCGCGTCATTGATGTTTGGTATGCTGATGGTTGATGCACTGCGCGGTAAAGGCATTACTGAGCGCTCTGCAACTACTAAATATCTGATCTATGCAGGTTGTATTGCTGCTGCTGGTCTTGCGTTTGTTTACATCTCACTATTTTACTTAGGTGCGACGAGTGCAACGGTTGCTGCTGGTGCTGATAATGGTGGCCTAGTGCTTAGCCAATACGTTCAAGCGTTGTTTGGTCCATACGGTCAAATCGTTCTGTCTGTCATCGTATTGCTAGCGTGTCTGACAACCGCGATTGGCTTGATTTCTGCGTGTTCAGATTTCTTCAGCTCGAAAACACCACTGTCATACAAGCAATGGGTACTGATTAATGGTTCTGTTTGTGCATTGGTTGCAAACGTTGGTCTTGCACAGCTGATTTCTCTGTCAGTGCCAGTATTGTTTGCGCTGTACCCTGTGGCGATTGCGTTGGTTGCACTAACATTTGTGCGCAGCAAACTGCCGAATCCACGCTTTGCTTACCGTGCAGTACTGCTTGTATCTCTGCTGTTTGCGTTAGTTGATGCGGCAAAAGTATCGGGTATTGATGTTTCTGCGTTTAACATGTTGCCACTATTCGAAGTCGGCATGGGTTGGGTGCTTCCAACATTTGCGGCTATCGTGTGCATGTTCTTTATCGCGAAACCTCGCCCAGAGCTAGCACAAGAAACCGCGTAATCACTTCGCGTCATCATTAAAAAGTAAAAAGCCCGATGAATTACTTCATCGGGCTTTTTACTTTTTAATGATGACGTGTTTGCGCTATTAAAGCGTGTCGTGGAATTCCACAAGAACTTGTTCACACCATTTTTCGATGCGTTCATCACTCAGTTCGTACTGTGAGTCTTCATCTAACGCAAGTCCAACAAACTTGCTGCCATCTTCGATCAATGCTTTCGATGCTTCAAATTCGTAGCCTTCATTTGGCCAGTAACCGATAAAGGTTGCGCCTGTGGCTTGTAATTCATCGTGAAGTAAGCCCATCGCATCTAAATACCACTCTCCGTAACCTTCTTGGTCACCCAGGCCAAACAGCGCTACAACTTTGCCTTTCAGTGGCGTGGTCGCGATGTCTTGCCAAATCGCGTTCCAATCTTCTTGAATTTCACCAAAATCCCAAGTTGAGATGCCAAGGAGTAATAAGTCGTAGTCCGCCATTAGTGATAACGGTGTCTCTTTCACATTGTGAATGTCGACAAGGTCTTCACCAATAAGGGTACGAATTTTCTCTGCTGCCATTTCTGTGTAGCAGGTCGTTGAGCCGTAAAAGAGTCCGATTTTCATTATATTCGTCGTTATTTGTGTTGCTGTTGTGGAAGATTCTAACCATAAATTGAGGAAGATTGCAGCGAATATCCTATGTGGGATGATTTTTTATGGTATTGGATTGGCAGGTGCTTTAATCTAAATACTGTAAATATAAACAGATAAGGAAGCATTCATGACGGCACAACAGCCTGTCAATCAACAAGATTTTTCGCTTGTTGAGCAATTCTTAGATGCGATGTGGATGGAGCGTGGTCTATCAGAGAACACGTTGGCTTCCTACCGAAACGATTTAATGAAGCTGCTCGTGTGGATGGAAAAACATCGATACCGTCTTGATTTTGTCAGTTTGTCTGGCTTGCAAGAATATCAAAGCCACCTTGTAGATTTAGATTACAAACAGACGTCTCGTGCGCGTATGTTGTCGGCGATTCGCCGTTTATTCCAATACCTGCATCGTGAGAAGGTGCGCGCTGATGACCCGAGTGCGCTCTTGGTTAGTCCTAAACTGCCACAACGTTTACCCAAAGATATTAGTGAAGAGCAAGTGGACGCGTTGCTCGAAGCGCCAGACCCGAATGACCCTATAGAATTGCGCGATAAAGCGATGCTAGAGCTACTCTACGCGACAGGGTTGCGTGTGACAGAGCTCGTCAGTTTGACCATGGAAAATGTTAGCTTGCGCCAAGGGGTGGTGCGCGTGACTGGTAAAGGTGGTAAAGAACGTCTTGTTCCTATGGGGGAAAACGCGGTCGATTGGATCGAGACGTTCATTCAACAAGGGCGCCCTGCGTTACTTGGTGATACATCATCTGATATTGTTTTTCCTAGTAAACGCGCAAGACAAATGACTCGTCAGACGTTTTGGCACCGTATTAAGTACTATGCTTTGATAGCAGGGATTGATACTGATCAGCTGTCGCCGCACGTACTGCGTCATGCCTTTGCCACGCATTTATTGAACTATGGCGCAGATCTCAGGGTCGTACAGATGCTTTTAGGACATAGTGACTTATCGACCACGCAAATTTATACTCACGTGGCGACTGAACGATTGAAGCAGATCCACAGTCAACACCACCCAAGAGCATAACAATGGTTAGATTCATCCATGTCTTCTTGGAAAAACGATTTTACATTAAGGTGAATTTCATGAGCGTATTACGCCGACTAACTCTGCTGACTTTACCATTTTTTGTTACCGCTTGTGGTGCAGAAGAAAGTCAGGCTCAAACGGAGACTCCTGCGCAACAAGTGGCGCCAGCTGCCCAGAGCGGCTTTGATGAAGCAGCATTAAAAACTAAGTTCTCAAAGCTTGGTTTATCTATCGTTGATATTCAACCATCAGACGTCGCTGGCTTATTGGAAATTCAAACCAATGGCGGGATCCTGTTTGCTTCAAATGATGGTAGCCATTTTATCGCCGGTACGCTTTATGCCATTAATGATGATGGCAGTTACAAAGATGTCATAGCAGAGCGTCAAGCGCCACTTAACGCCGAGAAAATTGCGCAGTTCTCCGATAGCATGATCGAATACAAAGCCGACGATGAAAAGTACGTTGTGACCGTATTCACTGATATCACCTGTGGTTACTGTGTGCGTCTGCATAGCCAAATGCAAGGCTATAATGATCTAGGTATTACAGTGCGTTACATGGCTTACCCTCGCCAAGGTGCAACTGGCCCTGTGGCAGAGCAAATGGCAACGATTTGGTGTGCTGAAGATCCGGCGTCGGCAATGCACAACGCGAAAGTGAATCGTACATTTGATAACCCTGCGAAAGACCTGAAACAGTGTAAAGAAACCATCCAGGCGCATTACAATCTAGGTCGCCAATTGGGTATTTCTGGTACGCCAGCAATCTTCTTACCGAATGGCGAAATGGTTGGTGGCTACCTACCACCTGCAGAGCTATTGAAACGTTTAAAGCAACTATAATCCATTAGGAGCAGAGTCGGCAAAGTTGTCGGCTCTTTTAAGCATGATAGAAATTCAACGACGTCCTGAACCTGATCTTTCCCTTCTTCCTGATTCCATTCCTCCGATTCTTAAACGTATCTACATCAACCGTGGGATAACGGATCTTTCACAATTAGAAACGTCGGCCCGTGGGTTGCATTCATATCAAAAACTCGGGGGGATTGAGCAAGCTGTCGATCTTTTGTTTCAGGGGATAAAAGAACAAAAACGCATCATCGTTGTCGGTGATTTTGACGCTGATGGCGCGACAAGCTCAGCATTATCAGTACTCGCGCTGCGCATGCTTGGTAGTCACAATGTGGATTACCTAGTGCCAAATCGTTTTGAAGACGGTTATGGGTTAAGCCCAGAAGTCGTTGACCAAGCCCTAGAGCTTGGCGCTGAGATGATCATGACGGTGGATAACGGCGTCTCATCAATCGAAGGTGTGCGTTACGCAAAAGAAAATGGCATTACCGTGCTCGTTACCGATCACCACTTACCAGGACAAGTGTTGCCTGATGTGGATGCAATGGTGAACCCAAACCTTGAGAGCTGTAGCTTTCCATCTAAAGCGCTTGCGGGTGTGGGGGTCGCGTTTTATCTCATGATGGCAC
Source organism: Vibrio sp. Vb2880 (assembly GCF_033337975.1). Taxonomy (NCBI): domain Bacteria; kingdom Pseudomonadati; phylum Pseudomonadota; class Gammaproteobacteria; order Vibrionales; family Vibrionaceae; genus Vibrio; species Vibrio sp. Vb2880. The sequence goes on along the minus strand of NZ_JAWORT010000014.1, from coordinate 22,825 downwards.
TATGCGTTCATATGCGAAAACACAATTGGTTTGCAGAACAGGGGATGCAAGAGCCCAAGTTGATGGAATTGATTGACCTTGTTGCACTGGGTACCGTCGCCGACGTCGTTCCATTGGATGAAAACAACCGCATTCTTGTACACCAAGGCTTGCAACGTATTCGTGCGGGCAAAGCGCGTCCCGGCATCCAAGCGTTAATTGAGGTCGCGAAGCGCGATGCGCGTCGTTTAGTTGCGTCTGACTTTGGCTTTGCTTTAGGTCCACGTATTAACGCAGCAGGCCGTCTTGATGACATGTCTTTCGGTGTTGAACTGCTGATGTGTAACAACATCCACGCTGCTCGTCGCATGGCAAGTGAATTGGATGGCTTGAACCAAACTCGTAAAGAGATTGAAGAAGGCATGAAGCAAGAAGCGATGGCTTTCTGTGAGCGCCTTCAGTTTGGTGAAGGCAATGAGCTTCCTTATGGCTTAGCCTTATTCCAACGTGATTGGCACCAAGGTGTGATTGGTATTTTGGCTTCGCGCATTAAAGAGAAGTTTCACCGTCCAGTCATTGCATTTGCTGATGGCGGAGAAGGGACGATTAAAGGCTCGTGTCGTTCTATTCCGGGGCTACACATGCGCGATGCGTTGGATTTCATCGACACACAAAACCCGGGTTTGATCATCAAGTTTGGTGGACACGCTATGGCAGCAGGCTTAACGATTAAAGAGCAGGATTTTGAGCGTTTCAGTCGTTTGTTTGATGAAGTGGTAAAAAAGGAACTCGATGAAGCGGCGCTAAAAGGCGTGATCATGTCAGATGGTGAACTTAAGCCGGAAGAGTTCTCTATGCATGTTGCTGAACAGCTGCGATCGGGTGGCCCTTTTGGACAAGCTTTCCCAGAGCCAATCTTTGATGGTGAGTTTAAAGTACTGCATCAAAAGCTGGTGGGTGAGAAGCATCTTAAATTGATGTTAGAGCCGCTTTATAAAGGTCACCCTACCAATGTGATGATCGACGGTATTGCATTCAATGTTGATCTACGTCGATGGCCAGATGCATCGGTTAAAACAGTACGTCTCGCGTATAAGCTGGATGTGAATGAATTTCGTGGTAATCAATCATTGCAATTGATGATCGACCATATCGAAGCTAAGTAATACCTAGATTAACCTTTCTTATAGAGTACGGTTGCCCCTAAGTGGGTGTAAAATTTTATGACCGTGCTCTCTCTCACCGCAATCTGATTTCTCATCCGAAATTTTCCTGTATCTCGGTCACATTTTTCAGTAGAATTTCTCGGTTAAATTCTATTCTAAAATGTTGAGTAAACATGTTTGAAATCAATCCAATTAAAAACCGTCTGCAGGACGTGTCTCAGCGCACAAATGTCCTGAGGGGGTATCTTTGACTATGACGCGAAGAAAGAGCGTCTAGAAGAAGTCAACGCAGAACTTGAACAACCAGATGTATGGAACGAACCTGAGCGTGCGCAAGCACTGGGTAAAGAGCGTGCATCACTAGAAGCGGTTGTTGAAACCATTGATCAACTAGAGCAAGGTGTGGAAGATGTAGAAGGTCTTCTTGAGCTGGCTGTAGAAGAAGAAGATCAAGAAACATTTGACGAAATTGAACCAGAACTTGCTGAGTTGGAAGAGAAGCTAGAAAAGCTTGAATTCCGTCGTATGTTCTCTGGAGACCACGATAGCTCTGATTGTTACATCGATTTGCAAGCTGGCTCTGGTGGTACAGAAGCACAAGACTGGACTAACATGCTGCTGCGTATGTACCTACGTTGGGCAGAAGCGAAGGGCTTCAAAGCTGAAGTGATTGAAGTCTCTGAAGGTGAAGTCGCGGGTCTTAAGTCGGCAACAGTTCGCATCTCTGGTGAGTATGCGTACGGTTGGTTACGCACTGAAACGGGCGTTCATCGTCTTGTTCGTAAATCTCCGTTCGATTCAGGCGGTCGTCGCCATACGTCATTTGCTTCTGCGTTCATCTATCCAGAGATTGATGAAAACATCGACATCGACATTAATCCTTCCGACCTACGTATTGACGTTTACCGTGCGTCAGGCGCAGGTGGTCAGCACGTAAACACCACAGAATCTGCGGTACGTATTACGCACGTACCTACGAACACAGTGGTTCAGTGTCAGAATGACCGTTCTCAACATAAGAACAAAGATCAGGCAATGAAACAGCTTCGAGCGAAGCTATTTGAGCTTGAATTGCAAAAGCAAAATGCGGAAAAACAAGCTAATGAAGACGCTAAGTCTGACATTGGCTGGGGTAGCCAGATCCGTTCTTACGTATTGGATGACTCACGTATTAAGGACCTCCGTACGGGCATTGAAAACCGTAATACTCAAGCGGTTCTTGATGGCGATCTGGACAAATTTATTGAAGCTAGCCTGAAATCAGGTCTATAAAGCTTTTCACCGACAAAAACAGGATACATCGAAAATGACTGATGCTGTTCAAAACGAAACTGTACTAGAAGAAAATAAGCTGATTGCTGAACGCCGCGCTAAACTGGATGCAATCCGAAAGAGCTGCAAAGCGAACGGCCATCCAAACGACTTCCGTCGTGACGCACTAGCGGGCGACCTTCAGAAAGAGTTCGGTGAAAAGACGAAGGAAGAGCTAGAAGAGCTTAACCACGTAGTAGCAATCGCTGGCCGTATCATGGCTAAACGTGGTCCATTCTTGGTAATTCAAGAAACTTCTGGCCGTATCCAAGCTTACGCTGACAAAGCGGTTCAAAAAGTACTTAAAGAAAAATACCAAGGTCTAGATATCGGTGACATCATCGGTGTTAAAGGTGCACTTCATAAGTCTGGTAAGGGTGACCTATACGTGAACATGGAAGAGTACGAGTTGCTAACCAAAGCACTACGTCCACTTCCAGAGAAGTTCCACGGTCTAACTGACCAAGAGATGCGTTACCGCCAACGTTACGTTGACCTGATCGTTAACGAAGACTCTCGTCAAGCGTTCGTAGTACGTTCTAAAGTAATGTCTGCAATCCGCAACTTCATGATCTCTAAGCAGTTCATGGAAGTTGAAACGCCAATGATGCACGTTATCCCTGGCGGTGCGAGTGCGCGTCCATTCATCACGCACCACAACGCACTAGACATGCCAATGTACCTACGTATCGCGCCAGAGCTATACCTGAAGCGTCTAGTTGTTGGTGGTTTTGATCGCGTATTCGAAATCAACCGTAACTTCCGTAACGAAGGCCTTTCTCCACGCCACAACCCAGAATTCACAATGATGGAATTCTACATGGCGTACGCAGACTACAAAGATCTGATGGACCTAACTGAAGAACTACTAAGCTCAGTGGCGCAAGAAGTTCTAGGTTCAACGTCAATGCCTTACGGTGATGAAACGGTTGAGTTTGGTGGTACTTACACTCGTATGAGCATGTTCGAAGCAATCAAGCACTACAACCCAGACCACGCGCAAATCCAAGCGCTAACAGAAGAAGACCTACAAAACCGTGATCTAATGGTTTCTATCGCGAAATCTGTTCATGTTGAAGTAGAACCTTTCTGGACATGTGGTCAGCTTCTTGAAGAGATCTTTGGTGAAACAGCAGAACCTAAGCTAATGCAGCCTACGTTCATCACTGGTTACCCAGCAGATATTTCTCCGTTGGCTCGTCGTAGCGATGATAACCCGTTCTTTACAGACCGCTTTGAGTTCTTTATCGGTGGCCGTGAAGTAGCGAACGGTTTCTCAGAGCTTAACGATGCTGAAGACCAAGATGCACGCTTTAAAGCACAGGTTGAAGCGAAAGAGTCTGGTGACGACGAAGCAATGTTCTACGATGCAGACTACATCACTGCTCTAGAGCACGGCCTACCGCCAACAGCAGGCCAAGGTATCGGTATCGACCGTTTGGTTATGCTACTGACTAACACGCACACTATCCGTGACGTGATCCTATTCCCTGCAATGCGCCCGCAAGCGTAATTCGATAGGATGAGTAAAAAACCACCTTCGGGTGGTTTTTTTTGCCTTTTAGTTAAGTTAATTCAAGTTGTTGCATTTGCTTTTTAATGGGATATGCAAATAAACATTCGCCAAATCTCAATCTATTGCATAGTCTTAATACTGAGACAGACGTGAGGGGGCGGAGTCTCGATAATGTTACCCGCTCGCAAAGATAAGTTTGTGGCACAAAATTTCTATTAACAATGAAAAAGGGTTAGAGAATGGCTGGGCAGTTTAAGATGGATTCCATCCCGGGATCGCTTGTGGTAGTTGGCGGTACTTATGAGCCTTGGTTATCGGTACTGGAGCAAGTGGGCTGGAAGTGTCACCAAGTAGGTGACTTACGCAAAGCTAATACGCTGTTAGAAGATATTGGTCCATGTATCGGTATTGTTGATCTCAGCCATGACGAGTTCAGCTTGAATGGTTTGGCGAACTTAGTCAGCTCTCACAAACACGTACGTTGGTTAGCGTTTATTCGTGAATCTCAGCTTGGCACTGACACCATATGCCAGTTCATTGTTAACTTTTGTATCGATTTTTTCACAGCGCCGATCCCAGATGCACAGTTATTAAGCACAATAGGTCACCAGCTTGGCATGCTTAAGTTGGAGAAAAAAGTTTGGCCTAGTTTTGGTAGCAGTTTAGATATGGGTTTGATCGGTGAATCTATCCCGATGAAACGTTTACGCGATCAAGTGAAGCGCATTGGTCCAACAGACGTCAGTATTCTGATTTCTGGGGAAAGTGGGACTGGTAAAGAGGCGGTTGCTAGGGCCATCCATAAAGTCTCTTCACGCTCTCATAAACCGTTTATGGCAATTAACTGTCGCGCACTCAATGAACAACGTTTCCAAGCTGAAGTATTTGGTATTAACGCCGATGAAGATATGGAAGCATGCCTGCTTGAACAAGCAGATGGCGGCACCGTGTTGTTTAACGACATTCTTACCATTTCAAAAGAGCAGCAAATGAATCTGCTGAGATTCTTGCAAGAAGGCACCATTGATACCAAAGATGGCGTAAAAGCGGTTAACGTGCGTATTCTTGCTGCTAACTCGTCAGATGTTGAAAAAGCTTTGATTGACGGTGACTTCAATGAAGAGCTTTACCATTACATCAACGTTCTGCGCATCAATGTCCCTAGCTTGAAAGAACGTGCGAGTGACATCGCATTGCTGGCTCGTTTTTACTTACAAGAGTTCTCAAAAGAGTACAACTCGCAAGCAAAAAGCTTTTCTGAGGATGCATTCAAGGCACTGACACGTTATTTCTGGCCTGGAAATGTGCGTGAGCTGATGAACCAAGTGAAGCGAGCGGTATTAATGTCCGACAGCGTAATGATTGAAGAGCATCACTTAGATTTACCTCAACGTAATGACTCAAAGCGCAGCTTGAAATCAATCCGTGAGAAGAGTGAACGTGATGCGTTGCTGGTTGTTTTGGAATCTCATTCTGGTCAAGTTTCAAATGCGGCGAAAGAGCTCGGAGTTTCGCGTGCAACCATGTATCGACTACTTAATAAACATAACTTGATTTCCGAACAAGCCATGTAGTTGGCCTTTCCCTGTGTCAAATAGGCGAATAAATACAATAAAAGAGAGTGGCCACAGAGCCGCTCTTTTTATTTTTTGTTTGGTTTGATTTATAAAATACGCAAATTTATATATTCCTCAGGTGAATATGTTATACATAAAAGTATATGAAACTAAATTGCGGTGTATTGATTTGTTTTTAATCAAAAAGGCAAAAAATGTTTGATATATATTCATCAAAGCTTACAATTTAACCGTAACTCAGTGAGTTATACCTTTCATAAACGGATTAATTTTTAGCTAGGAGGCGCAAGATGAAACATTACGTTGTTAACACCACTGCTTGCGCTGATCGTATGCCTATCGCTCCGATAACCCTTAAATCGGATGATACCAATACCACTGGCTCACAAGATAAAAATTAATCCGTAACCTATCATATTTATTACTAGGCTGCGGAAAAGTAGCGGCTTAGTATCAACAGAATATTTCTGTTCATTTTACGCACTATTTTTCCCAGTCGAATACATCGATAATCGGAGAAAATATTATGCGTCACTCTATTTACCTACAATTGGCCACTTTGCTATTGAAAGCAGACCTTAAACGCGAAGAAAAGCAATGGCAGCGCACCATACGCCGAACTGCTCATGATATTCCATGGACGAATGTTCATCTATTGAGAGATATTGGTTTAGATCGCGATGGTCGTTCTACACGTGCCAATGTTCCGGATGCAGTAAAAGTTGAACGTCGAGTTCGTCACCTTCGTCGAGTTTTAACGTCGCGAATAATGACGTAATCGTTAGCGTGTTGGACTGGCAGAGTTGCTAACGAGTCAGTCAACACGCTTAACGTGCGATATGAAGTCATACTTCATTTGATAAACAGCTGATCTTGAAGATCAGCTGTTTTCGTTTGAAGGTGGTACCGTTAAGGGCAAGGATTCGAGTAAGTTGTACCTATTGCTTGAATTTCAGTAAGTAGTTCGTCGCTAAGTTGCAAATCAATACTGTCGATATTGGCCTTTAATTGGTCTAGGTTTGTTGCTCCGATAATGTTAGAAGCAACAAATGGACGCTGATTGACAAACGCGAGCGCCATTTGTGCAGGGTTTAGACCATGCTCTTGAGCTAAATTGACGTAAGCTTCGGTCGCTTTAACACCTTGCGGAGTGAAGTAGCGCGCAAAACGCTCCCACTTAGTGCATCGAGCGCCTTCAGGTTTTGCCCCGTTTAGGTATTTACCACTCAGGCAGCCAAATGCCAAAGGAGAGTAGGCAAGTAACTGAACGCCTTCGTAATGGCTGATTTCAGACAAGCCAACTTCGAAGCTGCGGTTCAATAAGTTATATGGGTTTTGAATGGAGACAATTCTTGGCAAATCGTGTTTTTCTGCCAAACGCAGTAGCGACATTACACCCCACGGCGTCTCGTTGGATACGCCGATATAGCGCACTTTACCTGCATTCACTAATTCAGTAAGCGCTTCCAACGTTTCAATTAACGTGACTTCTTCTTGTTTGTCAGGGTATGGGTAGTTGAGTTGACCAAAGCAGTTGGTTTGACGCTGCGGCCAATGTAGTTGGTACAAATCGACATAATCGGTTTGTAGACGATTAAGGCTGTCATCAATCGCTGTATGGATGTGGCGACGATTAAGGCTCATGTTGTCTCTAATGTGAGGAACATTGCGAGGGCCTGCCACTTTTGTTGCCAGTACTACTTTTTCTCTTTTGCCGCTTTTTGCCAACCAATTACCGATGTATTGCTCGGTAAGCCCTTGTGTTTCCGAGTTTGGCGGTACAGGGTACATCTCAGCGGTATCGATGAAGTTCACCCCATGATCGAGGGCAAAGTCGAGCTGTTCAAAGGCGTCCTTTTCTGTGTTTTGCTCGCCAAACGTCATAGTGCCGAGGCAGATTTTACTGATCTCAAGTGATGAGTGCGGTAGTTTTGTGTATTGCATATCACGTCCTTGAAGAGTTACCGACTAAATAAGTGACTCCAATATAGGGGATTTTTAGCCGCAATCGCAAATGATTTACGTATAAAGGAAGAGCAAACTCGAAAGCTACAGTTAGCCTAACTACACTTAAATGATCGTGTGAAGGAGGTATGTTATGCAGAAGCATCAATTGGACATGTGGCTACATGGTCCACATAAAGATACTTATAAAACTCCCAAAGTATTTGTGATTGGGTGTTCTGATGTCTCTGACTATCTTTTAGCTGTGGAGTACAAGCATCAACTTGAGCCGATTAAAGACGGTGAAGACCCGATACATTTTGGCTCTCTAGACTTAGTAAAAGAAGAACTATTGAGGCTAGGGGTCGATAAAGCGTATTTAAGGCTGCGCAATGCGTATGACGAATGTGGCACTGAAGAGGCAGCCTCATACTGCGATATTGAGTTATCGCTCGTGACGCACTAAATAGCTGATATGGTTTTATTCTGGTTGAGTGTTAATGTAGTGCTTGAGTAAGATCTGTTCAGTAAACTGTGTTCTAAGGTAAAAGCCTCGGGGCAGAGTTTTCATCGGCTTACCATTTGAGTTGTATGCTTCGGTGAGCGCTTTTGCATTTGCGGCTTTAGGGCGAAGATGCAGCGCTTCTCCGTGTCTGGCGGAAATTTGATCAAATCTTCCCAAGACGATCATCTCCATTAACTCTTCCCAGTCATTTCGCAAAATCCGTTCTTCTTCTTCATCTGGTGACCAAATGAGTGGACTGCCCACACGTCTTTCAGCGAGTGGGATTTCTCGTTCTCCTTCTACGGGTACCCAAAGCACACGAGATAGCTTGTTTCGAACATGACTTGTTTCCCATGTAAGACCATGAACACCAGTGAGGGGGGCCACAGAAACAAAGGTTGTTTCTAAAGGTTTGCCAGAGTAACTGATCGGAATACTTTTCAACTCGATCCCTAGTTTTGCGAAATCTTGTTGAGGTTTACTGCCAGCTGGAGCGCCCAAGTGCCATTCGAGTAATTGACCCACCCAACCTTTATCACGTTTTAAGTTTTCAGGAACAATCATATTCGCCTCGGCGGCCAACTCAGCAAAACTGAGTCCTGCCATATCATGCGCTCGTTCCAATAGCTCTGCTTCTGTTTGTGGTTCTGGTTTCATAGTTACAAGGTGGTATTACAAAAAATATAGTTTATCAAACTCCGACCAAATCTACTGTTTAAGATTTCACCGAGGCGGTGTAAGAACGATCAATTCATAACTTATCCACAGGCGGAGGAGGTATTGATAAGATCCTGACGGGGTCTGTATGAATAAACAGGGGTTAAAATGCATTTTTGGGGTTGATTTTGTTGTAATCATCTAAACGAATAGCAGGTAAGTGTGGATAAATAGCCTGTTGGTGGATCTTTGACCGATCTGAGTTTGGTGAAAAGATCATCAAGAAATTGAAGATCGAATTATCGTTGTTTTTAAAAATAAATACTTTTTTATCAATGTGTTATGTTTGTTTTTTTGTTTATTCATTTGTTTTTCATTTGATGGGATTGAACTGAATTACTCATTTGAATTGAATTCTTCACAAAGTTATTCACAGAAAAGGTGAATAAATGTGGGCAATGTCTCACTCTTGTGTTGATAAGGTATGGTTTGATTAAAAGATATCCAAAAATGCTGAAAAGGTAATAAATCTTGCTCATATCACATCAGTAAGTTTGCTAGTAATGGGGATATGTGGAAAAATCACGGTAATAAAAAATTTATTCATAGAGGTTAGCCAGTGATAGATGGCGATGGTTACCGACTTAATGTTGGTATTGTGATATGTAATAACCATGGTCAGGTCTTCTGGGCTAAACGATACGGGCAACACTCATGGCAATTTCCACAAGGTGGGATTGACGAAGGTGAAACCCCTGAACAAGCCATGTTCAGGGAGTTATACGAAGAAGTCGGTTTAACGAAAAAAGACGTTAAGATCATTGCAACAAGTCGTCATTGGTTAAGATATAAGCTACCAAAGCGATTGGTGCGTTGGGACTCCAAGCCTGTTTGTATCGGCCAAAAACAGAAATGGTTTCTGCTGAGATTAGAATGCGATGAGTCTCGCATTAATATGCAACGCGGAAAATCCCCTGAATTTGATGGTTGGCGCTGGGTAAGTTACTGGTATCCAGTTAGGCAAGTTGTTTCTTTCAAGCGAGATGTTTATCGACGAGCGATGAAAGAATTTGCATCCTTAGCCATGCCTTTTCGAGAGAGAAAAGCGAAAGGGAAAAGAAAAAAGCAACGTAGAGGATAATCATGCTCAGTCAGCTAAGGGAAATAGTTGAGAAAGTCTCCAGGGTCGATGATGTGCATCTGGCACTCGATATATTGGTGAAAGAGACTTGTGCTGCCCTTAGTACTGAGTGCTGTACTATCTATCTTGCTAATGAAGAAATGCAGCGCCTTGAGTTAATGGCAACTCAAGGCCTTATTTTTGAAGGTGATAGTATTCATATCAACTTCAATGAAGGCTTGGTTGGGTTGGTAAAACGAAGCGCTGAACCCCTTAACCTTGCCGAAGCCTCAAAACACCCCGAGTTCAAATTCTTTCCTCAACTCGGCGAACAGATTTACCACTCTTTTTTAGCTACTCCAATCATTCATCGTAAACAAGTTTTAGGTGTGTTGGTGATCCAACAAAAAACGCCGCGCTTGTTTAGTGAAATGGAAGAATCGTTTCTTGTTACCTTATCCGCTCAGTTAGCGGTGCTCATTGCACATGCGCAGAATCTTGGGCATTGGCAGTTAGCATCTAAACCCACGGTATTAAAAGGTTTGCCTGCGTCTACTGGTGTCGCGATTGGAGAGTTTTGGTTCGACAATACCCAGCCGAGTTTATCGGATGTTTTCCCTTCGTCCACGTTAGATAAGGAACGCGAGCACGAGACACTACTGGTGGCCATAGAGCGAGCGTTAAATGACTTTCGCCGTATGCGGAAAAAGCTGGACAGTGAAATCAACAAAGATGCGCTGGCGATCTTCGATCTGTTTACTCACTTACTGAATGATCCGATGCTTCGCGGTGATTTGAAGAAGCAGATTGAAAAAGGAGATAGGGCAGACTGGGCGTTACGCCAAGTTGTAGAGTCATACTCGAATCGATTTGCAAGAATGTCGGATGTATACATGCGTGAAAGAGCGCAAGATATCCGAGAGTTAGGGCAAAGGCTGCTCTATTTTCTGCACAACAGTGAGCAAGAAAATTCTGCAATTGATCGTCCCATTATTTTGGTGGCGAACGAACTCACTGCCACCTTGCTCGCTTCTGTACCTAAAGAGTTTTTGTTAGCTGTCGTATCATTAGAGGGAGGCGCTAACTCTCACGCTGCCATTTTATCTCGAGCTCTTGGGGTCCCTGCAGTCATGGGCGCCAACATTAATCCGGATGTGGTTAATGGCAAACTCGGGATAGTCGACGGCTATACGGGTGAGATCTTCTTAGAGCCAAACCGCCAGTTGTTGCGAGAGTATCGCAGCTTAGTAAGCGAAGAGTCTGAATTGTTTGCCATGGTAAACAAGGACCTCGCACTCCCTGCGGTTACGCAAGATAATCACCATATCGAAATTATGCTGAATGCGGGACTCAGTGCAGACAGTAATATTGCCATCAACACAGGTGTTGATGGTGTTGGGTTGTACCGAACTGAGATTGCATTTTTACTTCAGCATCACTTTCCTTCGGAAGATGAGCAGTATCATCAATACCAAGCAATACTTAACAGCTATCCGAATCAACGAGTAGTGATGCGTACTTTGGATATTGGTGGTGACAAACCTTTGCCGTATTTGCCCATCGAAGAAGATAATCCGTTTCTAGGCTGGCGTGGCATTCGTTTTACATTGGATCATCCAGACATTTTCTTGATCCAGCTGCGTGCAATGTTAAGAGCGAGTGCAGAAAGCGGAAACTTAAGTATCTTATTGCCAATGGTGTCAGGGGTAAAAGAGCTAGACGATGCCATTAGCTTGATTAATCAAGCTCACAGCGAAGCCGTTTTGCTTGATGATAGAATTCAATTCCCACAAATTGGGGTCATGATTGAAGTACCATCGATGGTGTATCTGTTGCCAACGATTGCTCACCGTGTTGATTTTGTTTCTGTCGGGACAAACGATTTAACTCAGTATTTATTAGCGGTAGATAGGAACAATTCGCGCGTAGCGGATGTCTATGAATCTATGCATCCTGCGGTACTGTTAGCGCTTAAGCAAATCCATGAGGTGTGTGATAAATATCAGGTGCCCGTGTGTATTTGTGGTGAGCTAGCGGGTGATCCATTTGGCGCTCTTCTCTTACTTGGGTTAGGGTATACCAGTTTGAGTATGAACACCTCCAATGTGGCTAAGGTGAAATATTTGATTCGTCATAGCCAACAAGAAGAATTAGAAAAATTAGCGGAGCAAGCAATGACAAAGTCCTATGGGGAGGACATTCATCAAATGATGCATGACTTCTTCATTCAACAGGGCTTTGCGGGCTTTATCCGTGCAGGTAAAAAGTAGGAAATCGTGACCGTCTCTTTATTTTTGTTATTGTTGGCGCTAGGCGCTTTTGTGGGTGTGATGGCGGGGTTACTCGGTATCGGTGGTGGTTTGATTGTTGTTCCTGCCTTGTTGTATTTGCTTCCTCTTGCTGGGATCTCTCCAGAAATGAGTATGCACATGGCCTTAGCCACTTCGTTAGCGAGTATTATTGTCACGTCTGGCTCATCGGCGATGAATCACCTTAAGCTCGGCAATGTCGATATGTTTGTCGTAAAATGGTTGATGCCTGGTGTGGTCATTGGTGGCTTTGTTGGTGCCAATATTGCTGAGTGGATCCCTACACACTATTTGCCGAAAGTGTTTGGTGTCATTGTTCTTTGCCTGTCAGTACAAATGTTTCGTTCCATTAAAGTTACGAGCAGTAAACCTATGCCGAGCAGCCCTGTGACTGTAGTTTACGGCACGGGAATTGGTGTCGTATCAAGCCTTGCTGGTATTGGTGGTGGCTCACTGTCGGTACCATTTTTAAATAAACATGGGATAGAGATGCGTAAAGCGGTGGGCTCATCCTCCGTTTGTGGTTGCGTGATTGCTATTTCTGGTATGATCGGCTTCATCTTACATGGCTATAAAGTGGAAGGCTTACCTTCATACAGTATTGGCTATGTTTATCTTCCCGCTTTATTAGCGATTGCTATGGCCTCGATGCTCACAACAAAAGTGGGTGCGAAGCTCGCAACTAACCTTCCAACTGCGGTATTAAAAAAGATATTCGCGGTGTTCTTAATGTTTGTTGCAGCGACCATGCTGCTCTAAGTTTGTACCCAAGTCATTCTCGCTGAACCAAGCATCTAGAGGTTACTTGGGTATATTTATTTTGTTGTGATAAGAAGAGAATGATTTATGTATCAGGGATATATTGAATTTCCCAATATTGATCCGGTTTTAATCTCTATTGGTCCTGTTTCGGTTCGTTGGTACGGTTTGATGTACCTTGTTGGCTTTATGTTTGCTCTATGGTTAGCGAACCGACGTGCGGATAAGCCTGGAAGTGGTTGGACACGAGAGCAGGTTTCTGATTTGTTGTTCGCAGGCTTCCTTGGCGTGGTGATTGGTGGCCGTGTAGGCTACGTGCTTTTCTACAATTTTGAGCTCTTCCTGGCTGACCCTTTGTATCTATTTAAAGTGTGGACCGGTGGTATGTCTTTCCACGGGGGCTTACTGGGTGTGATTACTGCGATGTTCTGGTATGCACACAAAAACGGGCGAACTTTCTTCGGTGTTGCTGACTTTATCGCGCCGCTTGTGCCATTTGGTTTGGGTATGGGGCGTTTAGGTAACTTCATGAACAGCGAGTTGTGGGGCCGAGTAACGGATGTGCCTTGGGCGATCGTTTTCCCAAATGGTGGTCCACTGCCACGTCATCCATCGCAGCTTTATGAAATGGCGCTTGAAGGTATCGTCCTTTTCTTCATTTTGAATTGGTTCATCAAGAAACCTCGTCCTCTAGGTTCTGTTTCAGGACTCTTTCTTGCGGGTTACGGAACCTTCCGTTTCCTAGTAGAATACGTGCGCGAACCAGACGCTCATTTGGGTTTATTCGGTGGCTTTATTTCCATGGGACAGATTTTATCCCTGCCAATGGTGGTTATCGGTGTCCTCATGATGGTTTGGGCATACAAACGTGGTCATTACAAAGACGAATTACCACAAAAGACGAAGTAAGGTATTGGTGTGAAACAGTATTTAGATTTGTGTCAACGCATCGTTGACCAAGGTGTTTGGGTTGAAAATGAGCGTACAGGCAAGCGCTGCCTGACCGTAATCAACGCGGATTTAACCTACGATGTTGCGAACAATCAATTTCCGTTGGTCACCACACGTAAAAGTTTTTGGAAAGCGGCCGTTGCAGAGCTATTAGGGTATATTCGTGGTTACGATAATGCGGAAGATTTTCGTAAGCTGGGCACGAAAACCTGGGATGCCAATGCCAACCTAAATGATGCCTGGTTGAATAACCCATACCGTAAAGGTGAAGACGACATGGGCCGTGTCTATGGTGTTTTTGCCTTTTTCCCAATGTTGTCTATATTGTTCTATAGGATTGAAATTATAGGACATTGTGGTGCAAATGGAGCAGCTATCAAAACGGACAATTGTCCAAAATAAAAACAAACTCCTCTTTTTGAACATTGAGGAGTCTGACCATGTTCTTCTTCAGACTCTTTCCCCTCTCATCGAACAGCTAAACAATGGTAAATCATCGATTGTTTTTTATGCAAAATTAATGTACGTCTATTCCGATGTGTTTGATGACCGTGTAAGTGAAACATCGATAAAATTAGGGCATGTTACCGACTTTCTTGGGCGATTTCTTAAGAGCATTAAAGATGGGATTTTGGTCGATGTAAGCCCTGCAACCTTCGATGGATATCTCAATTTTTCACGAAAATGCTTAAGATTTTTGTCATCAAAATTTGGCATTGGTGATTATCATAAGAAAAAGCGATTAATTGATATATATATACCGTTTGACGCTGTTGATTTGCCCACTATAGATAGTGATAAAGCGGACTATTATAGTTGGTGGGTAATAAAATCTAAAAGTGGTAAAGAGAGGTTCCTAGATCTTACTTATATATGGAAAAATGAAGGCGCTGATGCCGCTAGACAACTAGAAAAATATACGAACAGTGTTTTAGGTGGATTTAAAGCATTAGAGAATCATCTCCCCTTATTTTCAGCATATTTTTTATATCTATCTTCAGTCGAAGGTTTAAATTATTTTGATTTAAAAAGTAATTCGGATGTTTCAGATGATATTTGGCGTGGATTCTGTGCTCATTTTTTTAAAAAAAATGTAGAATCTGGTAATTGCCTTATGACAACGAAGAAACGTTGGAATGACGGTTCTCCAGCTCTTTTCTACACTTTATTTGAAACAGGCTTCTTTGCTAGACCTAATATAGATATTACATATATACCTACAGAGTATAAGACAGGTTCAGAAGCAAAGATAAAGAAAATAAAAGATGCGCCTACAGGGGAAATAATTCAGGTTAAAGAAAAATTGCTTACTGATGTCCCGATTTATTTGACTGATGATGAGGCTATAGAATCTATATTCGATGATATAGAAGATGATTATAACATTGTAATAAATTGGGCTAAAAATCAATTCAATGATTTATGGGCAAGATATTCAGATAACAATCATAAGTTTAAATTTGAGGATATTGAGTTATCCAGAGATGAATTTCGCGTCAAATATCGACTTAATTGCTATGAAAGATTGATAGATTCTAATGGAAATATTCGTAAGGTTTATAGTAGTAAAACATCATTGGCTGAAAGTTTTGGAATGCCGACATCGTATTTCGAAATTCCAATATCAATACTCCTGATAAAAGAACACAATGATATAACGGATAGCTTCTTATACAACCTTGATTTATATGATAAGAACGGGCATAGAGTTGGATTTTATAAGCTTGATAATAATTATTATCTTCAGGGATATAAATTACGTAAAAATGGACGCAAAGCTGAACAAACCATCAAATTAAATTCTGTTTCAAAAGAGCTAGTTGAAAAGCTATTGGTTATCACCTCTAGACCAAGAGAATATTTAAAGAAGAAAGGGGATGATAACTATAGAAAATTATTTATTAATACTGGTCAAGCATTTTTTCATCCAAGACCATGTGTGAGTGGTTCTACTTCATTATCTGAAAAATATATTAAATCTCGATTCGAACAGCTAAAAAATGCACATGCCAATAAAAGTGAAGAGGCTCTGAATAATCTAAATAAAAACCTTACTTTAACTAGGTTTAGAGCATCATGTGCTGTTGTAGGCTATTTGAAAGATAAAGATGTATCATTAATGGCTAAAAATCTAGGGCATGACAAATATAGACAAGACTTGCTTTCTCATTATTTACCCGACCCAATATTGAAGTATTTTCAATCTCGTTGGATTCGAATATTTCAAAAGGGAATTATTTGTGAAGCAATGAAAGATAATAAAAACCTTCTTAAGGCGTCTTGCTTTAATAATATAAAAGAGCTTGAGAGGTTTTTATTCAATCATTCCTTAAAAATTGAAAAAAGTGATAGTAAAGATTTTGCAGAAAACGATGCGAAAGGTAAAGTTCTTGTCGGTATAAATGTTGAAGTTTTAAAGGTTCTTTTAGCGATTCAAAATGGGACTATTGAAGACGACAAGTTATCTATCAAAGATAGTTATTATCTCAGCCTTAGTGAACTTATAATGGAAGATATAAGAAACTCAGATGATGTTCTTCTAAAAAGCTACTTAGACACGGCAGAGAAAGAGATGGAAAAATAGTTAAGGGCTTGACATGAATTTACATGATGACTTGGGTTTTCTTAATAATATTTTTGAATCAGGTGTTGAGCGGTTCAAGAAACATCCTTACCTTAAAAGCGAATTTATAGAAAATATTTGGCGGTTTGACACTTCTACTTCAACAGGAAAGTTTGTCACGGAAGTAGACTTTAATATCACATTACCCAATGGAGAGTTGCTAACTAGCGAAAGTCATGGTTCATTGCTAAATACGTTTAAGATGTGGATAATAGCATACCTATCTACTAATAGTAGCGGGAAGCTAATTGTAAAGCCATCCCCAATAACTACAAGAGATAAACTTCCTTACATCTGTAAAATAATTGATTATTTCATTCTAAGAGATGGATATATTAAAATATCAGAATATGGTTTAAGAATATTATCTGAAGATGATGTGATACAATTGTTCTCGATTTTATCTTCCTCAAAAGATACATATGAGACCATATACAACTTTAAAGATAGAGCGTTGTCATATATTTATTTTAATGCTGTAAATTCTATTCGTAATAATAGTGCCGATAGGTCTGATATTAGCTATGATTTACTTACTGGTAAAAATTCTTATGCATTTGATTTGATTGATAGTAAATATGTAGATAATTTATCTATTATGAGAAGTTGGTTACTATCTAACGACTTTTTTAGAGAAGATACAAAAACTAGCGCCGATTATAAATATGTTTTAAAAGTGTCAAAGTTAGGAAGGGAGTTGCTTGGTTCAAAAACCATTTGGGGAGGGAAGATTAGTAAATCGGGAGATTGGGTTGAAGCTTTTCATCTAGTTGATAAATCGCCATATCATATTGAGTATAGAAGGATTAATGTTCAAGATACCCCAGAAGATGAGTTAATATCTAAAACGGCTTTTATTAATTTTCGTTCTGCTTGGCAATCATTAAAGTTGTTATCTAGCCATGACTTTAGAAAGAATGGAATCTACGTACCTGAAGATAATATAATTGATTGTGTGGATTTTTCTCGTGTTAAAGTTAAGAACTCAGGAAGGTTTAAAAGTATTCCATTTCCTATTGTATTTAATATGATCGAGAAATGCATCGATTTTCATTTAAATTACGGTGAAGAGTTAGTCTCATCATACGATAGTGTGGTTAGGCTAGTAGCTAGTCGAGATTATGATAAAGCACTTAGTAAAAGTTCTTCAGAAGATAGAACTCGGCTCAGAGAGTTCATATCGGATAGAGAGTTCATAACTTGCATTCATCCTAAAATAAAAGAGCTAGGTTGTAATCAATTCGGAAGAGGTCAGAGGTGGACTGCGAAAGAGTTGAGGGAGAACAAAAGTTTAATTGATTTAATATCGGTATACTTTGGGCTAGTGGCCATTATATTTGGAGCTTTAGCCGCAAGGAGAGTTGGTGAATATCTATCCATCAAGCATGGTAGTGCATTTGATAAAAAAAATCGTTATGTGATATTTGATAGAGAAAAAGCGACTCAAAATTTAGGAGGATTACGGGATAAAATTGCTCGCCCAATGGATGAGCTATGTATTTCTATGCTTGAAAATTTGGAGCGAATCCAAAAAGTACTAATTGATTGTGGATACTTATCTAGTATCCCTCACATTTTCTCCTATCCGTATATTAATCCTGTCAGAATTTCTGAGGCAAATTTTTATAATTCTTTATATCAAGCGATGGATAAGGCTTGTGACTATTTTGAAACAGAAGTAGTAGATGGACTGCGATATTATCTACGTCCGCATCAACTAAGACGATTTTTCGTTCAACTTTACGTATGGTCTTCAGGTGAATCCCAACAGGGGCTAGATGTTTTACGTTGGTTTTTAGGGCAGACAGATATAGAACATCTCCACCGTTATATTACAGAGTCAGTTACAGGTGAGGTGTTACGTGATGTGGAGGTTCAGTATGTTTCAGAACACATTGATAGCTTTCCAAAGCTCAAGTCATATATATGTCAAAAATACAATGTAAATAATGTGGAGTTACTTGATTCAGAGGAGCTTGAAGATTATATAAATTACCAAGCATCAAAAGGATCGATTATATTTGATTATGAGTTTATAACTGATTTTGAAGGGAAAAAGCATAAACTATTAGTTAAAATAGTTGGTGAAAATGATGAATAAGCTATCAGAGAAAAAAGTTAATTCGTTAAAAAATATTGAATTGATTTTAAAAGATATCATTAAAGAACCAGAGAAATATCATGAATCTACATATCTCATTAAATCTTTAGAGTCCCAAGGCGGTCTGGCTAGATTTGAAGGCCATATTGTTATTAATGGGGAAAGGTTAGAAGTATCACCTTCTTCAATTAATACTCAAAAGAGACAAGCAAAAATATTATTTTCTGAAGGTTATCAGTATATAAATCGTTTGAGGATCAGTGCATTAGAAACCTTGAACACATCTCCAAGTGTAGAAAAAAAAGAGAACAGAAGAACTAAACAAGGTCTATATAATGCATTGAAATCAAGGGATAATTTGGTCGATTTGTACAAAGAAGAGCATTTGGTATGGATTCAGATAATCGATAGAGCTAAATCTGAAATCCTATCTATTTCTAAAATAGATGACCAAAAACTTAGGGAACATCGAGCTAAAAATGCAGTTAAAAAGTTAAATTCGACATTATCTCTATTAGATATTTTTCCTGAAGATAGTGATAAGGAAAATAATGTTTCTGAAATTTAGAGGTGTCTATGTCTAAAGTTCAGTTGTGGCAAATTATACCAGAGTATCGGAACATCCATTTTGTTGGAAGGGATTTACAACCTGTAGTAAAAGTGATCAAAAATTTCCCTTTTATGACATTACCAAGTGGGAAGGCCTGCGTTGCTGCAAATAAGTATTTAATAAAAGTATCTGAAAGAAAATCGGAAGGTACAGTTAAGCAATATGCATCTTCAATAAGTGCATTAGTTAGATATTGCTATGAGCATAAAGTAGATTTTATTGACTTAACTTCCGATCATTTTTCTGAACTCATGCAGATTCAAAGAGATGAGAAAACCAACTCTTTAACGCCCAAAAGAGTCAGTAATACTTTAATTTCAAACGCTAGGCGTTGGCTTGATTTTCTTGATTTTATAGCGAAGGAGAATGATGACTCAACATTTTTACCAGCTAGGATATTGGCGAGCAAAAGGGTCAGAAATGTCAGGAAGGGTAAAACTATAGTTAAACAAGAAGTATGGTGGCATTGCTCATTTGATACACCTAGTCCTCTGAAAAAAAGAAAACCAATCTCAAAAGCATCGATTGATGCATTACGTTCTGCAATTATCAATGTAACGTCAGATAAAGCACTAATTAGGCGTAGAGAAGCTTTATTAAGAGGTCTTGAATCAACTGGAGGAAGAGTTGCGGAGCTTGTAGAGTTGAAAGTTGAAGATGTTTTAAAAGCTGAGGAAATGAAGAACCCCATGCTTAAATTAATAACGAAAAAAAACGACTCTGGATATAGATTTATACCAATCTTACATCAAGACTTAAGAGCATTAATTAAATATATAGAAATACACAGAAGCAAGTTAATCGAAGATACGATTGGAGAGTCAAATGATCATGGATTTGTTTTTATAAGTGTAAAAACAGGCATAAAATTAACAGCAAAATATTTAAGCGATGAAGTGGGAAATTTGAGAAGAGCGGCTGGGATTGAAGAAAAAGCCTGTGCTCAAATGTTTAGACATAGATTTATAACTAAATTGTTTATTTCTTTGATAAAGGAATTTAATGCTTCAAACAAGTCAGAATTAAAGCTCGCTCTACTTGATGGTAGTATATTTAAGAAGAAAGTCCAGCAATATACTAACCATAAGAGTTTGGATAGCCTTGATCATTATATTGATCTCGCATTTGCGGAATTGGTAGATGTCGATGGTGTTGAAAATAGAGTTCGTCAAAGAATGGCATATGAAGCTTTCGATAGGGGGCTAGATGAACTTGAATCTAAATTAAAAGATGGAATGGTAGTGTCAGAGTATCTGGAAGAACTACAAAGCCTCAGGACGGCAATGCAGAAAGATCTAGATGCTTTATCGGGCTAAGTATGGGGTAGACAGCCCAGCAACTGTTGTGCAGTAAGTCTGCACTAAACTAAACATATCTGTATTCCAATGGCCTCTCGATTAAATCCGATTGATTGAACCATCTTTCTGCCCCGTTTCTACTTAGACTAAAAACTTATTCATATGTTGTTCATCTCTTTTTGCCTTACTAAACCTAATTGTACAGCGTAAGAGTTTCAGGTGGACTCTTTCCGTCATGCAAGGCCAACAATCACATAACGTGCTTATATTGCTTGAGTTGCATACGTGATAGTAGCAAGATAGTCCGAAAGCAAAAGCAGAAAGATTCTGTCTAAAAAGCGTCATATCTCAAAGAAATCAGCGAGTCAGAATTCACATCAGTAGGAGTGGTAATGTTCAAAATACACAAATCAAAAAGCAAGGATGAGTCCATAGAAGAAGTGACTGCCGTAGTTGTGGAAGAACCCCACAAACATCCCATGATATGCCTTTTTGATTTCGAGGAAGATGTAGAAAAAGAACTGGAAAACTTAAGGTTTAACTATGTAACTGCTAGTTTCGGTTCAACTGTGAAAGTTGCGAACAAACGTCATGAAGAAAAACTCCTGAAGCTGCACCATGACTATCCTAGCAATCTACATGAATTTGACATCGTTATGTTGGATCTGACTGTTGAGAAATCAGAAGATTTTGATGCTAGCCTGCATAGCCTAAAAAATACAACTGGAAACAAAGCTCATGCCTTGCTTAGCATATACCCCGAACAAGTTTTCGACCCTAGGCCATTATCCATTAATATCGTTTCTGATGAAATAAATGAGCTGGCATGGAAGAAGGCAATAGTGATCGCATTTTGCGGGAGTGCAATTTCTTCTGAATACCAATTTGTAGAAATAACAGCATACGAGGCTAGTATTACACGCCGAGAGTCATATTCTAACCATACATTCTATAAAGGCTTTTCTGGCTCTAAAAACCGACATGGCCGTAAGGTTGCCCTCCCAGAAAAAGGCTCAAAACTATCTCCGCTGTTTAATCAACACTTAGATGGAATTGAGTACCGAAGTGTGTTTAACCACCCTGATGTTTGGGAGGACGGAAAGTACCAGAAAGACCGTAATTTTATACCACTGTTACTTAATGAAAGAGATGAAATTGTAAGTTACGCGCATTTCCAAAACGAGTCACTGGTATTAGTCTTCCCAGACATTGAGAACAAAGGAAGCTTTGTTGCTAGTCTCCTTAAGACATACCTACCAGAAATAATGCCAGATATATTCCCATTTCATGGTGAATTCGGCTGGTTAGAAAGTGGGGACTATTTGTTGCCTGGAGAGAGCGAGTTATTGCAAGAAAAGGCCGATATAGAGGAAAAATACGTCAAAGATATTACTGAAAACGAGAACTCTCTGCTCAAATTAAAGAGTGAGTTCAAGTTTCTGACAGATTTAATTTCTGAAACTGGTGATGCATTAGTATCGTCGATTGAACATTATCTCAAGTGGTTGGAGTTTGAGTCGGTAGTTAACTTTGACGATACAAATCCAGATATTCTTGAAGAGGATATTCAGGTTGATTGTGGGGATCGGTTTTTAGTCATCGAGATTAAAGGCATTGGAGGTACATCGACAGACAAAGACTGCTCTCAAATTAGCAAGATTAGGTATAGACGCGCCGAGCAACGAGGAAAATTTGATGTGTTCGGACTATATATTGTCAATCACCAGCGATACATGCCACCAAAATCGAGATCCAACCCCCCGTTTACCGAGAATCAAGTCAAAGATGCAGGCCACGATAAGCGAGGGCTTTTAACCACATACGATCTTTATAAAGCATATTTCCTGATTGAAGACGGGATTTTGCAAAAATCAGATGTTAGAGAATCACTTTTTAAAACAGGGCTAATTACTCTAGAGCCTACAGACCTAGTATCTATTGGTGTTCCTCAAGAACTCTTCATGAACGGTCAAGTTGCTATCGTAAATTTAAATGATATAACTCTAGCTGTAGGCGACACCTTGATCGTAAGAAAACAAGGAGATTATTCAAGAGCTAAAGTCGAATCCTTGCAAGTTAATGGTAAGGGAGTAGATACCTGTAATGAAGGAGAGGTTGGCATAAAGTTAGACCGAAAATTGAAGAAGAACTCAGAGCTGTTTGTTAGAAAGTTATAACAAGCTGTTGATCTGTACCTTTAAGTACTGGGCACTGAGTTAAGCGATTTTTCCATACTTAAACTCATTCATTGATTGCTAATTTAGCAACATCGCTAACTCAGAAATGTCCAACAGTGTGCTGACGGGGCATGAAACACGAAAATGCCCCAAAACTCGCTAGACCAAACACTCTACAAGATCTGTTTCGTTCATTTTATCCTACAAAAAGTTATTCGATAG
>NZ_JAWORT010000013.1:0-151426 GCF_033337975.1 Vibrio sp. Vb2880 | reverse complement strand
CCTAAAAAAGGTCTCGGCGTACTTCGCGAAGCAGCAAGAGTGAAGTACGAGTTCATTGAAAGCTATGTCGGTGAGTACTCCATTAGCTTAATGTGCCGTACGTTAGAGGTGAGTCGAGGCGGTTACTATAAGTGGTGTCATCATACGCCGAGTGAGCTGTTCAAAGCGGCGAAAGCGCTTTGAACAGCTCGTCATGTGTACCTTTGCCCAATATCGGGCACGTTACGGCTCAGTGCGAATAGCTGAAGAGCTAAACGAAGCAGGCCATGCCTGCTGCGTGAATTATGTCGCTGATATCATGAAGGAAAAAGGTATCAGGGCACGTAATGGCAAAGGGTTTAAATACAGCAAGGATGTAGCTGCGATGACGAATGTTGCCGACAATTTACTGCGTCGAGACTTTGAGTCCGAGACACCAAATCAGAAGTGGGTTACGGACATTACGTATATCTGGGTGAAGAGCCGTTGGCTCTTCTTAGCGACAGTGATGGACTTGCATTCAAGACGCATTGTGGGTTGGTCGCTTGGGACAACGATGACCGTCGAGCTAATCACTAACGCTCTAAAAATGGCGTTTGAGTCACGTAAGCCGCCTAAGGGCGTCATTATCCACTCAGACCGTGGTGTACAATACAGAGCCTACAAATATCAAGACTTCATGCGCAAGCATGGAGGTGTACCGAGCATGAGTCGGCAGGGTAACTGCTGGGATAATGCGGTGATGGAGTCGTTCTACAGTCGACTGAAAGTCGAACTGATATACGCAGAAGACTATCAAACTGTCGAAGAAGCCCGAATGGGCATCTTCGAATACATCGAGGTATTTTACAATCGCAGAAGAAGACACTCAGCGTTGGGGCAGGTCAGCCCAGTTGAGTACGAAAGTATGTAGTTATGTACTGTCTACTTTTTGTGGGGTACACCAGCAAAGGAAGAAAACACAATGAAACTTATAAAGAATGTTGAAATAAGTGAATGTGAAATCGAAGGTGAAGTGTATTTTCGAATGTTCGGTCAGTACATCGCTTTATCTGCTGAAACTGATGACCTTCATTTTGCAGAAATGTGTGCGAATTACTTGGATGGGTTACAAGCCGAGATAGTCGATGAACTTTGTAGAGCATCTATCAGCTATTGTAATAGTTACCTAGAAGCAATAGGTGAACCACTCAAATCATTCTCTAGTCCACACGAAGTTCTCAAACTAATATATCCAAGCGTGTTGTTGGTTCCTTACTCAGAAGTCGGTGAGCCAGTAATTCACATGGAACTTAACTGTGAGTGGGAACCTGAGCATGGTATGGAGTGGATAATTAGAAACGATAAAGTACTATATGTGGGCGCTTTCAACGGTGAAGACCCTGGGTCTAACTTCGACGTAAAAGCCCCGTGGAATTATGCCTAATAAATTGTTTAAGAGTGATTCGGCACGCGTGGCATTTTTTTACTATGCGTTAGTTTTTGTGTTTAAGGTGGTATGTGGAAGCTTTGGTATTGCGCGCCTCACACCTTAACAAGGCGTTAGGCTATTGAGGAGAATTTGAGCTTGAAAACAGTTTGCGTAGCTCTAAGTATGTTGCTTATTTCATCGCTTGCATATGCAGCAGTCTTTCCTGGTTTTCAGGGGCATTATGAGCGGTATAACAATGATCAATTGGATACTGACACTGCCTTTATTGACTTAACTAAGGTGGGTTCGAACACATACGAACTATCTGGTACATCAGTTTGGGTAGGTGACTCTTCTTCTGGCCTTGTAAATTTTGGAGAAATCGACGGAGTTGTAACGTTAAAAGGTTATCAAATAGACTATGACGTTGACGGCTTTACTCTCCAAGTTTTATTAGATCAAGATACCCTCGTAGTTAGCAAAGACAACGGTTGTGGTGGGCTAAATGTCACTTTCAATGGGACGTACGTGAGAATCTCAGAGGGTCAATAGCCTACCAAACTGTTCAAGAGGGATTCGCAACGCTTGGCATTTTCACTATGCGTTGGTTTTAGTGTTTAAGGCGGTATGCGGCGGCTTTTGTATTGCGTTGCTCACCCCTTAACAGGGCGTTATGTAATTCAAGTAGTAAGGAGTATCTAATGAGTATCAAAAACGAATTAATAGAGCACTTTGAGGGATTAATGTTGCCTGAGAATTTGTTGCCACTGATTAGTTTTGATGATGAAGTCGCATCAGATGCGTACTTTTCAGAAGGGTTTGAGTTTTCAATCGATCAAGAGAAACTGGGTTTAAAGACGTACTCGGAGAGTAAAGAGTTTCTCAACTCTATTTATGAATTTGCAAGTGCAGATGCAAGTGGATCTTCCTATGGTTTTTGGCTAAAAGACGGTAATAGAAACTTAGAAAATGCGCCAATAGTTGCTTTTGGTAGTGAAGGTGGTTACCACGTAGTAGCTCGTAATTTTAATGAATTACTTCAAATATTAACGTTTGATTGTGAGCCCATGATTGAATGGGATAGCGTGTGCTACTATCGAGATCCCGATGACTATGAGCCTAGTGAACATAGTGGAGAATATTGCACTTGGTTAAAAGTTCGTGGTATCGAGCAAACCGAAGATGCTGATGAAATTGTTAAAGAGGCTCAGCAAGAGTATCAAGAGTCATTCAGTAATTGGTTTTCAAAGTTTTATAGGGAGTAAGTTCGGCTTTGTCGCCGTCACATAACAAACTGTTTAAGAGGGATTCGCAACGCGTGGCATTTTCACAATGCGTTAGTTTAAGTGATTAAGGTGGTATGCGGCGGCTTTGGTATTGCGTTACTCACCCCTTAATAGGGCGTTTGTACGGGGTTGAAATCAAAGGTCATCAGTTTTGGTGTTTATCTGTTTCGGCGCTCGTCTTTACACCTTACAGTTTGTACCTTTCATGTTCTTTCCGGTGGCACTATATGCGGAGTGTTCGCTTTGATTTCTCCGTTTACGGTTTCTAACTTTTAGCCTATTTCTTTGGCGCTTCTTCGTTTTTGCTGTGTTTTCCAAGTGAACTTTGTCTTTCCTTGGGGCTGTCGTTTGAGTGCGAGGAACGAATCCTTTTCTAATTTGAAGCCAATGAAAGTAGAGCAGTTCCGTGCGTTTTTCTTCTAGCCAACTTTCGTTTCTCAATGGCGGTAAAGTTTTGTAGCTGCCCGTCTCACTTCAGTGTTCAAAGCCTTTCATATCATGCCACTTTTCAATATCTTGGAGCGCATAAATAGAAGTAGCGTATGTACTAACAAATTGCTTAAGAGTGATTCGTAACGCGTGGCATTTTTACTATACGGTGGCTTATGTGATTAAGGCGCTGTGCGGTAGCTTTTGTATTGCGTTGCTCACACCTTAGCAAGGCGTTATGTGAAATGTATAAATACAAAGCAATGGCAGAATGTCGTACTGGAATTGTATATTTGTATTTTAAATAATTGAATTGGAGTAACAAAATGCATTCATCTGATGTTTTAGAAGTGGCTCGAATTGGTCGCGATAGAGTAACTATTGAAGTTTAGTTTTAAACGGAGAATAAATTATGTCACGTGAACTATGCCCTGCAAGGGGTCATTCTAATGGAACCTCTTCCATTCCATATTATGAAATTAGAGGCTTTGATGTTTGTCCGGTCAGAGGTCACCCAAATGGTATATCTTCAATTCCGTGGTATGAAATAAGATAACCACAAAATTTCACATAACAAACTGTTTAAGAGTGATTCGCAACGCGTGGCATTTTTACTATGCGTTAGTTTTAGTGGTTAAGGTGGTATGCGGAAGCTTTGGTATTGCGTGCCTCACATCTTAACAAGGCGTTATGCACTAGGAGGTAATGTGAAGAAAGTAAGCTATCTTCTCTTGGGGCTTTTATCGACATCCGTACTTGCTGAACCCAGCGACGGACTTATCGGAACTTATCTGAATAGCGATAAGTTACCCTGTAACTTAGAGGTTAAGCTGTTTGAAAAATAAGGTAGGAACTACTTTGAGGTCAAGATCGAAAAACGTCTATTAAGTGGAGAATATATACTAGATGAGCAATACGTGATTTTTGAGGGTTTAACGGCGTCTGAAGCGAGTGGACTTTCAAATCTAGAGGTAAGTGCTCAGGTAAAAAGCGGGCAGCTACGGTTTCAAAACTATGGGAATAGTATGAATCCATATACTTTGTTTTCTGAATATGCCGAGAAGTATCTGATACTGAGTAAAGTACGTACTTAGTATCAAGTTTGAAGTGCGACACTTAGATTAGCCTCTCATTAATATACTCCGTTGGTGTCTTGTAACCAAGCCTTTGGCGTGGTCTGTTATTCAGTTTATAAGCTATCTGGCTGCACAGTCTTTTTGTCACATGAGCCATTGGGGTTTTCTTGGGTAAATATTGGCGTATGAGTCCATTTGTATTCTCATTGGTTCCTCGTTCCCAAGAGTGGTAGGGCGTTGCGAAGTAAAACAAGCATTTATGCTTGTTTTCTATCTCCTGATATTAATTGAATTCTGTACCATTATCAGCAGTGATAGTTCTAAATGGTAAGTTTGAACGCGTAACGATCTCTGTAATTCTCGCGTTGAGTGATATAGTTGTTCGGTCATCTAGCTGTCCGATATAGGTGTAGCCAGTCATTCTGTCAACGAGAGTGACAATGCAGTGCTTAGTTCCACGACCGATCACGGTATCTATTTCCCAATGTCCGGGTTCTAGGCGTAACTCAGCTTGTTTTGGTCGTTCTGTTCTGTGCCTTTTAGCGGCAATTCTCCCCCTGCTATCTTTGGCGTTGTAGCGCTTACGTCTCTGTTTTGGTGACTAACGTAAATGTTTCCAAAGCATGCCTCCGTTGGCTTTATCGGTCCAAATGTGCTGGTAAATAAGCTCATGGCTCATCACTGGATAGCCATGCAAACGGCAATACCCAACGATTTGGTCAGGACTCCAATCGAGCATTATAAGCGCGTCAATAATTTCGAAATCGTGCTTGGTATACCGCTTGTTACGCCGTTATCGGCTCAACCTGTTTCTAGCTCTTTGTTGCGCTCTAGCTGGCTGATAGGAAGGGTTGGGGCGATAGGCGTTGTATCGAGAGTTACGTTTAAATTCTCGGTAGATAGTGCTCTTGTGACGCCCTAGCTCTTTAGCGATGTTGACGACACTAATGCCTTGCTTTCTAAGTGCGGACATCATATACCTTTCATTCTCAGTGAGGTGTGTGTAATTCATGGTTTTTCACTTCTTGGCGGGAGTAAAACTTATGAATAGCACATCTCACTGTTTTAAATTTCAGGGGGTCGCACTTTGTACTTGAATCCAAGCGGGCTAACAAACTGTTCAAGAGGGATTCGCAACGCGTGGCATTTTTGCTATGCGTTGACTTTAGTGTTTAAGGTGGTAGGCGTTCGCTTCGGTAATGCGTTGCTCACACCTTAACAGGGCGTTAGCAATCAGGGAGAAATTGGAGTTGAGTGGTTATCAATCGAATTTAGAAAGTCAACTGAACATGCTCAGTGAGACTTGGAGTTCATTAATAAGTAACGGAATCATCAACGAAACAGAGTTAGTTCTAGAATTTAGTTACTTATGTCCAAATAAAGCATCAGCCATTCAACTAAACGATGCTCTCGAAAACTATGAGTCATTGATCAGAAGTGAGGGGTTTATTAACCGTTCATGGTTTGTTGAAGGATATTCTCACCCGACAACGGTAACCAAAGACATCCTTGCTCAATGGTTAGACTTTATGGTTACAAAAGGTTGGGAGTTTTAATGTACCTTTGATGGTTTTGGGGCTTCGTTTAGTTAAATTGCTAATAAACTGTTTAAGAGTGATTCGCAACGCGTGGCATTTTAACTGTGCGTTGAGCTCAGTGATTAAATCGGTATGCGGAAGGTTCGGTATTGCGTTGCTCAACTCCAAAAGGTCATTAATACTCAAAGGTCAAATATGGATATTTACCCAGAAATCGAGTTATCTAAAGCACAGCATAATGCAATTGAAGCTCTTAGAAACCAGTCGTTTCCTGAACATCAAGTTACTCGCTCTTACTATAAGCAACTCCCGCATATGAGAGTTCTGAATTACGAAGGTGATCAGTTAGTTGGTTACATGGGATTAGACTACAGAGTTGTTCGCGTTGGTGATGAAATTTATAAAGTATTAGGTGTGAGTGACTTTTGTGTCGAGAGCAAAGTTCAAAGACAAGGTATTGGCACAACAATGTTGTCTCAACTCAGCGAGTATGCGTCCACTAAAGATGTCGACTTCATCATTTTAGTCTCCGATTTGGAGCGTTTTTATGTGGCTAATGGTTATCAGCGCCTTAACTCTCTAAGTTCTTGGTTGCGCGTTCATGAACATAAAAATTACGGTGTTGCTGTAGAGCAACTAGATGATTTATATGTTAAACCTATCAGCGGCAAAACTTGGGCTGTTGGCCATATAGATTGGTTAGGGTATATGTACTAGTCTGTAGTGGGCTAATAAGTTGTTCAAAAAGAAATACTACACATGGCATTTCCAATTAGCGTTTCTTATACCTTACGGGAGCGTTTTCCCACAAGGAGTAATATGTGATTGTAGTAGCAAGGTTTTCTTTTCCTCATGAAGCTCATATTGCGAGAGCAAGCCTAGATAGTGTCGGAATAGAAAGTTACATCGCTGACGAGCACACGGTAAATACTCAGTGGCTTTATTCAAATGCAATAGGTGGCGTCCGTCTGATGGTGGCCGAAAGTGATGCAGAAGATGCGAAACAAATACTTAGTAGCGATTTCTCAGAATCATTGGGAAATGAAGTTGACGTTGATGAAGAAAAAGACGTTTGCCCTAAATGTGGTAGTAAAGATCTATTTGCATTTACAAAAGGTAAACGCCCAGCTTTCTTAGTTTTTATTTTACTGGGTTTTCCACTGTTTTTTTACAAGCATGGTTATAAGTGTAAGCAGTGTGGGGAGTTTAGTGAAAAACTTTAAATCTATAGATAACAAGGCATTAAAGAGATAATTTGTACTCGTAGTATTTTTACGATGAGTTATGTCGAGTGCCTATACAAGAAATCAGAGTTACTGCTTGCTTACAAGCAAAGTATTATACGATAGTGAAGGAATAAAATTGAATGAGTGAAATTAAAACAATAGAGCAGTTAAAAGAAATTTACGCAGAGCCAAGTGCGAGAGCTAAAAATAAAGCTCTGCCTGTGCTGGATGTTCATGCGATTACATTAATTAATAATTGCCATTTTGCAGTTCTAAGTACCGCTGATTCACAAGGGTATATCGATCTTTCTCCTAAAGGAGGGGAGCCTGGCTTCGTAAAAGTTTTAGATGAATCAACATTGTTGCTCCCTGATAGCTCGGGGAACAATCGTATCGATAGTCTAAAAAATATCATTAGTAACCCCAAGGTAGGGTTGTTATTGATGGTAAACGGTATTGATGAAGTGCTCCGTATTAAAGGAATCGCAAGTATTCACACCGACGCCAACTTGATATCTGCTTGCCCCGATGGAAGTAAAGATCCTAAGGTTGTTATCAAAATAGTCATAGAGAGTATGTACTTTCATTGTGCGAAAGCGGTGATGAGAGGGAAACTTTGGTCTGATGACTATAAAGTAAATCGCTCAATTCTCCCTTCATTAGCTCAAATCTTTAAAGATCAACAAAAGTTAGAAAGTAAAGCGCTTAATCAAGAAGAGATGTTGAAATATTACCAATCTAGCCTTTAGAACGAGCGTGGTAATATATTGAAAAGTTAGAAAAATCAGGTTCGACCGTACTCTGCGGAAGTATGGATTAGGTTTAGTAGGGATGTTACTGTCTCAATAGCGTTAGTTCACAAATAAACAATTGTTAGTCCAAATTTTAAAATGAAAAATGCAGGAAAATTTACTCTAGAAAATTACGTTTTGGCTAGTCCGGGAGTTAGGTGTGTTGGACAAATGATTGATCTTTTTGTCAGTTTTAGCATTTTTACTCTCGTTTTATGGGTCGGCTTAGAAATCGGTATTGAAAAAGAGCTTGTGCGCGCTACAGCAGTAACTGCGACTGTATCGTATTACCTTTTTTCTGATTGTTTACCAAATGGTCAAAGTGTGGGTAAAAAACTTTTGGGCATTGCAGTTATAAGTGCAAGAACGGGTAAAAAGTGCAATATTTTTCAGTCGCTCTTTCGAAATGTTATTACTCCATTCTTAGGTTTTATTGACTCAATTTTCATTCTTGGTAAAAAGAGGCAACGGCTCGGTGATAAGTTAGTGAGAACGGTGGTGGTAGTGCACTAGTTTGTTGAAAAAATTGATAGCGCTGAGGACTTGCGTTCAAGTCGGGCTTTGTTTTCGTGGTGGAGCAGCCTTGCTTAGGTGGTAGCGTTACTCACATACTTAATGTAGCGTTGTAAGAAAATTGGTATTGGAGTCCAAGTTTTATGTCAGAAAAAGAGAAAATGTTAGCAGGTGAGCTTTATGACCCAAGTGATGAAGAGTTATTAAAGTTAAGGTTGAGCGCTAGGTTACTAACTGAAAAATTGAATGCTACCTCTGTTGAGCATAAACAAAAGCGAGTTGAAATTACTAAGCACTTGTTCGGCACAACAGGTGACGATATTCATGTTGAATCTTCTTTCAATTGCGACTACGGATCCAACATTCACGTTGGAGATAATTTTTACGCTAATTTTGGTTGTGTGATTTTGGATGTTGCGGAAGTTAAGTTTGGTGATAACTGTTTACTTGGGCCTCAAGTTGGCATTTATACTGCGACTCATCCCTTAGATCCTATCGAGAGGAACAGTGGTTTAGAGCTAGCAAAGCCCATAAACATTGGTGACAATTGTTGGATAGGTGGCCATGCCGTAATCAACCCTGGCGTAACACTTGGGAACAACGTGGTGGTAGCTTCTGGCGCAGTCGTTACAAAGAGTTTTAGAGACAATGTCGTTGTTGGTGGCAACCCAGCCAGAGTACTGAAGGAAATCGTCACTAAGCGATAATAAAGTATATGGACTATTTTGAGCCTGAGTTTAGGACTTATGATCAACTCACCCCAAGCTTTGATGCGTTCAACGGTTACTTGTTGACGCACTTGAATGTCTAAAATTTGCTTCAATATAGAGTCGTTACACGTGGCGCTTTTACCGTGCGTTGAGCTTGTTTAAAAGTCTCATACGAAATCATTTGTATTACGTGTCTCACACTTTTATTGGATTTTCGTCACCAATAACGAACCAAAAGGCTGACCCCAAAATGTTAGTAACAAAGATTGAAACGGAACGATTAATTCTAAGAGAGCTAGTTGAAGATGATGCAAGCGAATTGTTTGACATCTTCTCAGACCATGAGGTCATGAAATATTGGAACTCTGGCCCTTGGGTTTCAATTGAAGAAGCGCGGACATTTATAGCCAAGAGTACACAGGCCATGAATAGGAATACAGAAGTGACACTAGGCATCTTCCTAAAGAGCAATGGCCAACTTCTGGGTAAGATAATGCTGTTTAATCACGTGAAAGAGTCTAGGCGCGCAGAAATTGGCTTTGGCGTGAGTCGTCATTTCTGGGGTAAAGGCATTGTATTAGAGGCGGGAACTGCATTAATCGAACACGCATCCAAAACACTGAATCTACGTCGAATCGAGGCTGAGATAGATCCAGACAATGCTTCTTCAGGTAAAGTCTTGGAACGGTTAGGTTTTATAAAGGAAGGTTTCCTTAGGCAGCGTTGGGAAGTGAATGGAGTAGTCTCAGATTCAGCAATTTACGGGTTGTTAGCTAAACCCCTGGACAGCGTTTAGTACCCAGCCTTAAAAGCATCTAATAGATCTAGCCTGCTCGTACTCAATACACAGCCTTACACTTGACGGCGAGGTTTCTTGAATTGACTTGGTGGTCACTGAATGTACTATCACGGATAGGACTTACTGCAAGGATAGCAGCATGAGCGAGAAATTATTTTGGGTTAATCCCTACCAAACAGAACTTAACTCAAGAGTGACCAATGTAGACGGAAATAAGGTTGAATTGGACCAGACTATCTTCTTTGCAGAGTCTGGAGGCCAAGAGAGTGATAAAGGAACGATTAATGGTATTCCGGTTTTGATTGCTCAAAAGTTAGGTGTTCGACTTATTTACACATTGGAATCCTCTCCAAATTTTACTCTTGGTGACATTGTAACTACGAATATTGATTGGAAGCGTAGATATGCCTTAATGAAGCTACACTTTGCGGCTGAAGTGGTGCTCGAGATGTTTTATCAGCGTCGGGAAGGCATTGTTAAGATAGGCGCGCATATTTCTGAAAATAAGAGTCGCATAGATTTCGAGTGGTCTGAAAGTATTGGCCCGCTATTGAAAGAAATTGAAACTGATGTGCAAGATTTGATTAACTCTGATTCAGTTATTATTAGTGACTTTTCCGATCAAGAGAGTGAAAGAAGGTATTGGAGAGTGGATGGGTTTGCGCAAGTGCCTTGCGGTGGCACTCACTTAAAGCGCACATCAGAAGTCGGCCAAATTCAATTAAAACGCAAGAACATCGGTAAAGGCAAAGAAAGGGTAGAGATAACCTTATGCTCGTAAGTCGATAGGGCATTAGAAATAGATTCCTAACACGTGGCATTTAATTCATGGTGAGATTCACATTTGCGATATGAAGGTTGAGATTGAGGGCGTGTTGGCTACTTCTGAACGAAAGGTTACAGGGGTGAGAGGATGATATGTCGAAAGTAACATTGAAAGGCTTTATTTTAGTTCCGGAAAAGGATTTAGAATTAGTAAAACATGAGTTAATAATTCACAAAAGGCTCACGTTAGAAGAGTCGGGCTGCCTTACTTTTCTTGTGACTCAAAGCTCGACTAATCCGTTTCGTTTTGATGTCTATGAGGAGTTCGTCGACAAAGCCTCTTTTAAACAACATCAGGAAAGAGTTCAAGCCTCACATTGGGGAAAAGTAACAGCCAATGTTAAACGGCAATACGAAATCTTTGAATGTGTGCATGACTAATCGAATCGGAGTGATTTAGAGCGTTTACGCTTTGTTTTTTAGATTGCTCTACGCTCTACTATGTTGCTTTATTCATCTATTAACCTGGCTTAGTGTTCTTGATACTTTGCCGTATTAAATCTAGAAATTTTAATGGAAGTGTTATGTTTAGAGTTGTGTATGAATGGCGTGTGCCAAGTGAAAAAATGGATGAGTTTCAAAATATATGGCGTTCGACGACAGATTCAATTCATGAGTCAGTAGATGGGGCGCTTGGTAGTTTTATGCTTCGTTCTTACGATGTACCGGAAAAGGTTTTAACTATTGCCAAGTGGCGAACACGTGAAGACTGGGAGCGGTTTTGGGGAACTAGTAACCCAGAAAAAATGAAGAAGATGAGTGAAATTGCAGAGCGTATTTCAGTTGAACCATTCGATGAAATTGAAGATAGAACTAAGTAGGGCAATAGAAACGTTAAAGTGATGCCTAATGAACAGTTTGACGGACAATATGAAAGACGACCTTAACCAAGGAATAGGTTTATGCAGATTTTAATCGTTGGAGGTAGTAAAGGGCTAGGAAGGTTCTTGGCTACGAACTTACAGGGTACGGAAATTTATGCGATTTCTAGATCAAAGCTAGTTGAGGATGGAGTCGCTTCTGTTTGTATTGACGTTGATCCCGGTAAAAAACCAGATTATACGTGCTTCAAAGGTGTAGAGTTTGACATCACCGTTTATTTGGCGTCGATGTGGGGAGAGTCTTCAGAATTGACAACAAACGAACTGATTGAGTTTATGAATGTTGGCCCGATTGGGTATCTTAATTTAGTCAATGAGCTTAACGCTTTAGGTTCACTTAACGATAAATGCAATATTGTATCTATTGGCTCTACAGCAGAGCTTTCAGAAAGTAGTGAATACCCTGCATTCGCCCTCAGTAAAAGATTACTCAAAGATATTTCTAGCCAGCTGCAAAACGTTTATCGTGATTACCGCTTTACTCACTTTACAATAGGTGGGATCGGGCATGCAGAACAGGAACGTATTGAGTATTCGAGTGTTTTGGAGATTATAAATATGCTAACCAAGCTTGATCCAAACACATACCTTTCAAATATGCATATAAAGTCCAAGCTAGGAATGTAGCTCTCAAGCTGTATTACGTACCTGCTTCTATGGTTTGGCATCATGTGCATTCTTTTTATTGAGCTATGGTTATAACTCCAATGAAAGGAGTTTACTTATGTCATACATTGATGGGTTTGTCGCTGCAGTACCGACAGCGAATAAAGAAAAGTATATCGCACACGCAAAAATAGCAGCAGAAATGTTCAGGGAGTTTGGGGCCTTAAAGGTTGTTGAGACGTGGGGGAGTGAAGTACCAGATGGTGATATCACATCATTTCCCATGGCAGTTAACGCTGAAAGAAACGAAACCGTTGTGTTTTCGTGGGTAGTCTGGCCTTCAAAAGAAGTTCGGGACTCAGGGTGGCAGCGGATCATGGGGGATCCTCGAATGAGTCCAGACAATAACCCAATGCCCTTTGATGGAAAGCGTCTCATTTATGGCGGATTTGATGTTATTTTGGAGCAGTAAAATACCAAAGAATCTCAACTTGATTCGTGACACTTGGTGTTTTAATCAGTATTACGCTTCTGATGTACGTTCAATAGAGTATTCCGCGATAAGTGTTGATAAAACTCCATTTGGAGGCTTAGAGTAAAAATGGAAGAGATAAATTATTCACTGATTGTCGTATCAGCTATCGCTGCCATCGCTAGCCCTGGACCTGCAACTCTTGCGATAGCAGGCACGTCAATGAACCACGGTCGACGCTTTGGTGGGTATTTGGCTGCAGATGTTTTAACGGGGTCTTTATTTTGGTCAACCTCAGCCGCTTTTGGTCTCGCAACCATACTCTATAGCAATGTTTGGCTTTTTGAAATTCTTAGATATTGTGGGGCATTTTATCTTTTATATTTGGCTTTAAAGTCCGTACATTCTGCCTGCAACATCGAGCAGCTAAAGTTACCCAAAACATACGTAACGACAAAGAAGGGTAACTACTTAACCGGAGTGTTAATTCACTTAACTAACCCAAAGGCTATTCTGTTTTTCGGTGCGCTTTATTCGATAGGGGTTCCTCCTAAGGCCAGTCCGTTGGAATTGTTGTCGGTCATTTTTGTTGTGGGGCTGGTTAGTGCTTTGGTTTTCTTTGGCTATGCTTTTCTTTTCGCGCATAAAAAGGTCAGACAAACCTATCTCAGATCCAAAGCAGTTTTTGAAGGCGTGTTCGCGTTATTTTTTGGTGTAGCAAGTATTAAGTTGCTGCTTAGTGAGGCAGGAAAATGAAGCACAAAAGGCTTGAAGAAATAAGAATAGATAATCTATCTGATTTGACGGTCTATTAAGTATACTAAGTAGCCGATTTGTTAACTTCCATAAGAGCTGCTGGCTAGAAAAAGCTTACAACCAAATGATGATAAATATTATCATTCAAAGGGCTAACAAAGGCCCATAATTTGATTCGTATCACTGTTCATGATTGTGCTCTTCGTGCAGTGCTGTAGTATTAGTAACGTGTTGTTAATACTAAATATAACCAATCGAAACCTGGACGTTGCATTACTTGTAGTTCGATGAAATGTTATCCCGCAAGACGTTAATTTGGAGAAAAGAATGGATTCAAACTCACTATTATTATTTGTTGTCGCTTGTCTCGCTATCAACATGATTCCTGGACCTGATGTAATTTATATTGTTTCCAATACAATGAAAGGTAAATTATCTGCTGGGCTGAAAGCGGCTCTGGGGCTTGGTGTTGGTTACTTTTTTCATACACTAGCGGCATGTTTAGGTTTGTCAGCAATAATTCTGAGTTCATCTTTGGCTTTTAGCGTTGTTAAATGGTTAGGGGCCGCTTACCTAGTTTATTTAGGTGTTCAGTCATTACTGTCCATGTGGCGTGGAGAAAGTAAAATCGTTGAAAACAAAAATGTTGATAATAATAAAAATGTGTTTGTTCAGGGAGTTATCGTCAGCGTCTTGAATCCAAAAGTAGCGCTATTCTTCCTATCATTTCTGCCTCAATTTATTGATACGTCTGCAAGCTCAACATCAATGCAATTATTAGTACTTGGCTTGCTGTTCAGCGTACTTGCGACGACATGTAACGTTTTGTACGCATCTGTGGGTAATTGGGTATTTAGTCGTCCACACTCTCAGCGTTATTCAAGAACTCTTGAAGGTGTTTCAGGTATTCTACTTATCAGTCTAGCGAGTAAAGTGGCATTTAGTGATCGTTAGATACAGGGCATTTTATTCTCGTGATTATTATATGGCTAATGTTTGCTCAATCTATACGTTAAATGAGTGCTATTGCATAGGTTGAATCACAAATTTCAAAAATACCAATAAGTGAACGTATTTATTTATAGTATGGTTGGCGCGATTTTATCGTAGCTAGGTTAATAACATGAAAAATAAAGTAATTCTGTGTTCCGCATTCCTTTTGGGTTTGTCTGGTTGTGCTTCTGTTCCTACTGTTGATTCGACAGTATCAAATCAAATGAAATCATTTGAAGCACCTCAAAAGGGGAACGCAGGGATTTACATTTACCGAGAAGATGCTTTTGTCGGAGCAGCGCTTAAAAAGTATGTTTACGTCGATGGGGAATGTATTGGTGAAACCGCTCCTGGTGTATTCTTCTACCATGAGGTCGAAGGCAATAAAGAACATCAAGTAAGTACAGAGTCTGAGTTTTCGGAAAATCACTTAACTATCTTAACGGAAGAGGGCCGTAATTATTTCGTTAATCAATACATTAAAATGGGTGTATTTGTTGGTGGTGCGGGCGTAGAACTCGTGGACGAAAGCAAAGGTAAAGCAGAAGTACTAAAAGTCGACATGGCAGAAAAAGGAAACTGTTCTTCGATCTAGTTTTACTAACAGACGCTTTTTAGATTAAAAACACATTATCAATGTAACCCAACGCTTGATGAGATCCATTCAGCGTTGGGTTTTGTATTTTTGGCAAACAGTATACCTATTTCAGACCGCATGATTTGCCACCTCCTAGCTTGAGCCAATTTATCGTTCAAAGTATCTACTTGTGAAACGTGAATTTTCGAGAGGATTTCGTAGGGAGCAATCCTACAAACGCGATTAACTGATATGCCATTCCATCATTAACCTTGTCGAGTGTATTGCTAAACTAGGTAGCGGTGTGTCTCCTCTCATTAAACAAATAATAGGTATATCAGTTTTAGCTTCTATGCCTTTACATCATGCACTCGGAGCGCAATTTAAAATCAAAGGGCTAACACCAATATTAGAGAAAAATCTTGAAAGTCACCTTACACCACTAACGAAACTCTCTGTTTCAAACATTACCTCAAATCGACTAACGCAGATGGTTAATAATGCGTTAAACCCTTATGGCTACTATCATTCCGAGCTCAATGTTCGGAGATCCGAGAATGATCTCATCACGCTTGAGGTTGACGCGGGGGAGGTTATGTTGGTCAAAAAATCTAATATTGCTGTGTCGGGAGAGGCCAGTAACGATCAAGATTTCATCGAACTAATTAATCAAGCTCAACTTAAACAAGGGCAGCCGTTGCTTCATTCTGAGTACGACACGCTAAAACGAAACTTGATTTCATTGGCTCAGCAAAAAGGTTACTTAGATGGACGTTTTATCGAATCGTCTTTGGAAGTCATTCCAAGTTTGAATCAAGCTCATGTGAATCTGCATTTCTCTAGTGGTTCTCGTTACCAATTTGGAGAGCTCTCTGTCCTTACGTCGGGTATCGAAACGGCTCGAATAGAAGCGATGAGAACATTTGAGTGGGGCGACGATTTTGACACTTTGAAATTGAGTCAATATCAGGCCGATCTCTCCAGTACTGATTGGTTTCGCAGCGTGATTGTGAAAGCGGATTTCGAGGAGGTATCCGATGGTCATAAGGTGCCGATAGAAGTGCTAGCAGAGCCGAATTCACGCAATATTGTGCAAGTCGGCGGTGGGTATTCGACAGACTTGGGGTTACGCGCTTCGCTGAATTGGAGCAAGCCTTGGTATAACGCACGTGGACACAGTTTTGAGGCACAAGCGTACGCTTCCAAACCGGAACAATCGCTATTACTTGGTTACAAAATTCCCACACAAAATGTTCTAACGGATTACTACGGGATTCAGTTTGAATCTAAGCATGTCGACTATCGAGACACATCGAGTTTTTCTAATGATTTATCGTTTGAAAAACACTGGCAGTTAGACAGTGATTGGCAAAGCACCATGCACGTTCGTTATTTGCAAGAAAGTTATCAACAAGCGTCGGAGAATAACGAATCACAGTTGTTATTACCGGGGGTGACATTTTCACTGCTTGATCGTAAGAACGATCAATTAGAAGTAAAGCACCGTCACGTCTACTCATTGGAATACTCAGACCCCAATTTTTTCTCGGATTCTCGTTTGCTACGTATTGAGGGCAATAGTGTTCTGTCTTGGGACATTAGTGAAAAACACAAGTTTCACTTTCGTTCTAATGTTGGCATTAATGTCGCTGACACTTTGAGCGATATTCCATCATCATTACGTTTCTTTGCGGGAGGTGATGGCAATCTTCGTGGTTATGGTTATGAGTCTATCTCTCCGAGAGATGAAAATGGCGATTTAACCGGTGCTCGTTACATGTTTACTGCTGGGCTGGAATATCAATATCAGGTCTACCGCCAATTGTGGCTTGGGGCATTTTATGATGTCGGTGATGCCTTCAACGATAGGGTGGATTGGAAAAGCGGTACAGGGTTGAGTTTGATATGGAGCTCAAAATACGTGCCCGTCAAAGTGGATTTTGCTTACGGTTTAGATGCTCCTCAAGGAGACCAATTCCGCGTTCACTTTTCGCTAGGCACGCAGTTTTAGCGGGCATTAAAAAGGCTCTCATCCTTGCAGATAGAGAGCCTTTTTAAGTCTTGATTGTTTAGAGTTCGAACTCACCATTCAGTTTCTTGAATATCCAGTTAGGCGCCTTATGCCATCCACCATAGTTTGGATTCTTAGTATGG
Source organism: Vibrio sp. Vb2880 (assembly GCF_033337975.1). Taxonomy (NCBI): domain Bacteria; kingdom Pseudomonadati; phylum Pseudomonadota; class Gammaproteobacteria; order Vibrionales; family Vibrionaceae; genus Vibrio; species Vibrio sp. Vb2880. The sequence continues at coordinate 134,404 of NZ_JAWORT010000013.1, read as the reverse complement.
ATCTCATTCATTGATTGCCACTGAGTTTGGCCTTGTCTATCTCGAGATACTTGCCAAAACAGTTCATCTTGTTGTCGAGTTAAGTAGTGCATGACATGTTCTGCAAAAGCTTCGCTTTGGACCAACACACCAAATTCCACATTGAGGAAATCCGATCTTGGGTCGAAGTTTGATGAGCCGATATAAGTCAGCCGATCATCGAGTATCACCGTCTTGTTGTGATAATAAGTATCTGCATGGAAGTAATGGTCATCATTTTTCGCTTGGTTTTTGTACTCTAGTATATGAACGCCCTTATCCAACAAGGTTTGGCGATGCTCCTCGTAATAAGCCGGAATAAAGCCAGAATCATTAGAGGCAGACGAGTTCGTCATTAACGTGATGTCCGCTTTTTGCTCCATCAAGGTATCAATAAAGGCAAATTCACCATCACTCGGTACCACGTAAGGCGTTGATATCACTGCTTTGGATGCAGTGGTTATTTGTTGCCAAACTTGGTGTTCTGCACGTTTTCTAAAGTAGGGTTTGTTGTTTGCTAACTTGTTTAATGAGTCGAAAACGGGGGTGACTTGCGCAGCGATGAAGTCGGGACTGGTCAGGTGTTTAACCTGTTTTTCAACTTCAGCCAGAATGATGCTTTTGTCTTTCTCACCTTTATTAAGCGCTTTAGTAAACGCGGAATAGTTTGGGGTAACGTTAACGATGTTTTCTATCGGCGTAACATGCTCGCTGTCCCAAAGCTGTTGGTAGTTCTGGTCGAACGCTCGAATAATGCTGCCTTTGAACAAGACATCCATATCGAAGAAGTTGGCTTTGCGGCTGTAACCAAAATAGTCGTCGCCAATGTTGCGTCCACCTAGAATCATCCATTGATGGTCGACGTTGAAGTACTTCTCGTGTAGACGATTGTCCAAACGTTGCTGATGAGTAGAGAAGTTGACGGCGCGACCAATCCAACCTGACTTACGTGAATCAAACGGATTGAATAAACGGATTTTAATGTTGTCGTGAGCGCTGAGATCAGCAAGCCATTTTTCGTTAAACACCAATAAATCATCGAGAGTGAGTCGAACTTGCACGCCTCGATCTGCTGCTTGTTTGAGTTCATAGAGTAGCATCAAACCAAGCGTGTCACTTTCCCAAGAAAAATAAGTCATATCGATGCTTTGCTGAGCGTTTCTTACCAGTTCAACGCGACGAGCAAAGGCTTCTGGAGCGGTAGGAATTAAGTAAACTTCGGCTTGATGCTGAGTAGTTTGCCAATTGGCTTCAAAATCCGGTTCAACTTGCGGGTAGGGCTGAGCACAGCCAACCAACAGCGCGCCGAAGATAAAGAGTAGCAGAGCACGGAGGGCGTTAGGAAACATGAGTAAACCTTCCTAATTATGTTCAAGGAATAAGGATGAAAAAAGCCAGCGAACTGGCTTTTAGGTATTCGGTAACGAGTTTTGAGTGGCTGAGGATGAAGTTACATGTGGCTAAGAATCAGCCCAAGTTCCTCGAGACCGTTGAGCCGACCTTGGCGCAGTTTTGGATCGATGCCTGAGTGATGAGCATTGTCCCAGTCTTGCGTGGATTGAATGCCGCCATCGTTATCGATCAGCAATACTCGGTCAGTCGTACTGTTGTATTGGAAGTCCTCAAATAAACGTTCGCTAAACCACATACGAGAGAGCTCGTTCATCATTGCTTTGTCTTTGCTACCTGGACGAACACTTGAACCATCAAGCTTTAATGCTTTATTAAACACAAATGGTAATTCCGATGCATTACAAGCGCCCACAATACAACTGATGCTTTTGAGTAAATCACCAACGTCGAGATCGCCATTTTCACCTTTTGTGTTGTAAGTCCATACGTTGAATCCAGGTGTGTAGTCAAAGTAGTAAAAGCTTGGCGTTGCTCCTGTTGCTTCTTCAGTTGAAACTTTATGACGGTTTGGACCCGTGAAGAGCAAGTCATGTAACGCGGTTTTGAATTGCTGCATGTTTTTGGACGCGCCATTCAGTTCGCTTTCATCGTTAGGGAAGAAGTCAGCCAGAGCAAGTAACTCCGTGGTTGAATCGGAGTTCCCCAAACCGAAGAACAACTTAGTCATCGCCTCATAAGCGGTGCAAGGCAGCAGTTCCAATAAGTCAGAAAGATCGAGTTCAATTGAAGCTGAATCGCTGAGTAATGAACGATATTCGGTGCGTAAACGGTTTAAGTTCGTTTCCGATTCTAGCCACTCAACCATGTATTCGACGATTAAGGTTTCGTCACCACTTTCAATGATTTCTGGTGCTTCTTGGCTCAAGATTTCAATGATAGTTGGGATCAAAAATGTCAGGCTCGGCAGCATGCCCAGAGTATTGATTTCTGCGCTGTTAGAGCCAATTACCGTTGGTACGATCCATTCACTCTCAATGGCTTGCTCAGTAAAGTGATAGCCTGGTACTTCTTTCACTAGAAACGCTGGTGGGCGATGCTCGATGTAAGGCGCAAATGGCATCAATGTAGCTAATGGGCTGTTGTCGCGTGTTGGGCTTATAACCGGAATATTCACGGCGGTCAGTACCCAGTTCTTAAGACGTTGAATAGGATCAAGCATCTCGCTTTGTACCTTCATGATCTCTTCAAGTGGTAGTAACGCAAGATCTTCAACGCTTTGCTCTGGTCTTTGGCTCTTGGCAACATCGTAACTTTTATATTCAAAGCCGTAAGGGTTGCTTTGCATGATGGCACGTTGAAAGTGCTCACCTGCGATTGCAGCATCGCCTTTTGATTGCTGTAAAATTCCCACCGACATGGCACCCGCACCTTGACCCATGAGTGTCACGTTTTGCGGATTGCCGCCGAATGCCTCTATGTTTTGTTGAACCCATTCAAGCGCGTGTTTTTGATCGCCTAGACCAAAGTTACCGCCCTCAGGGTTGTCCAAACCATCGATCCAAACACTGCCTAGCAAGCCCAAACGATAGTTAAAAGTAACTGCAATAAACGGGTTACCATCGTCAGCACCTTGTGCAACCACCATATCACCATGAATCAGCGGTTCTGAGCCCGCGCCGTATTCAAAGTCTCCACCGTGAATAAAGACATAAACTGGCAAATCTGCGTACGCTTCTGTCCCGGCAGGTCGCCAAATGTTTAGGTTCAAACAATTTTCTGATTGCGTTTGTGTCGTGGTTTTTAATTGCGGACACGCATCACCGAACTGAGTCGCATCAACATCGCCTTCAAGTGGGACCGCAATGCTGTGCTGAAAGCGGTCTGCTTGCGCAAACTGGATACCTTTGAACGCCTCTACCGCTGCCAGTTTTTCATCCGCATCAAGAGGCGTGATGACAAGGGACTCTTTGGTCGCTTGAATGGTTGCATCGCCAATTTCCAAAGCGATTTGCTCTGGTGGTAAGGGTTGTAGTGGCTTCGGGCCGTTAGGAACGCTAGGTTTACCAGAGTCATCACTGCAAGCTGCTAAGGCAAGAGTGATGGTAATGGCTAAAGTTGAGCGATTGAGTAAAGTCATTGTTATGTCCAAAAGTCATTTGGTGCGTACACCGAAAATGTTAAACGGCATCTAACAAGCGACGTCCTGACGCTTTGGCATTAATCCGTGAATGGTTGGATGGCTTGTTGTATTGATGGCTCAAATGGTAGGACATCGGCGACAGTTTCAGTAATCGCCTTTGTAGGATGCAGTCCTACCATCGTCTAGGGGCGGGCTCTTTATGAGAGCTAGAAACGGTAACCAAGATTTAAGGTTACTGACTCTCGAGTTTCCCCTTTGTTATAGAGAAAGGTCAGGTTGTAGTTTTTGCCGATTTGCTTATTGAAACCAGTCAAAAACGCCCATTGATTAAGATCTACACCAATGTCGTAATCGAATTCGATATCACCACTTTTTACATGCCCGTCCATTCGAGCGTCCAGTCCTTGATATTCTGCTCCGACAAAAAACTGCGTGCGATAATCGACAAGTTGATAACCCAACATCGGCTGTACAGTAACAATACCATCGCCCCAATCATCTAAGCCCTTTAAGCGAGTTTGCGAATAGGTACCAGTGACAGAAGCAAAGAATTCTTTATAGCCAACCGAAAGGGTTGTACCTATACCACGAAGGTCATATTCCAAATGCAGCGGCACGTCTAGGCGTCCGCGACTACAAAGTGCAGATAAACCATCGCAAAACTTATCACCTAATCCTGGCAGTTTATCGTTCAGCTTATCTTTTATGTACTGGCCACCTTCACCCGTGTAGGCGGCATCAACATTGGCATCGACATTAACTTTTCCGATGTAACCAAATACATTCCAAAATGGCAGGATGTTTACATCGCCACGAAGCGTCATGCTCTCAGCACTCACGATGCCGATACTGTCTTCTGGATCAAACAGTTCATTAAGGCCGATGCCTTCAATCGTGAAATCATTAAATGGAATATTCATATCTTGATTTCGATACGCTAGCGACACACCAAACGGCAGAGGCAAATCGATACCTTGACGACGAACCATATCACCCATTAAAGGAAAAACTCGGTCTAGCTTAACACTGGCTTCTTGCATGCGTGGATCAGAGACCTCATTCAAGCGTTTTTCGTCTAGTACTTGCACGCCAAGCTTATCTTCATAAATCGCTACCGGTTTTACGCTGCTCATCATTTCGAGGGGTTTATTTTTCTTTGAACCAACTATCTTGGTGTTTTTACTGGCAATCGCAATTTTGCCTGACGCTAACTTCTGGAAGAGGATCTCTTGATCGTAAGAATCCACTTGGTAGTTGTGATGTGTGAACGGTTTATCGTTGGTAATGACCATACGTTTCGGTTCACCATTAACCAACTCAATATCAACGCTTAAAAAGCGAAAGTAGGCGATATCTTGAGGAAGACCGTATTTTGAGTAATTAAAACTGATGATCACATTACCATTCTGATCCTCTTTGGCTCTTACTGATGACGGATCAAAACTCTCCGCGTAGTTTCGAAGGCGGTATTCTGTTCGTGTGAAAGCTTCGATCTCATCAAGTACTTTTTCATTTTCATCGAGTTGTTCAGGGTTGTACTTGATACGCAGATCAATGTTGCCTTTGTTATCGGTGTTCTTAACCAAGTAGACGGACGAATCGCGAACGCTATCACCGATTTTAACACTTCGGTGGGCATGCTCGACCAAATGCTCGCCTTGAACTAGAGAGCTGATGGCCAGTTTTGGTAAATCATGACTGATACCGTATTTGTCGAACAGTGCTCGGCCTTGCTCGATTACTTCGTTGTAGGTCGTCGTCTCTTCAGCGGCGAAGCCAAAAGTGGGGGTAGTAAGCATTAGTGCGCTCGCGAGCACAGTAAGAGAAGACGTCTTGCCGGCGCGTAATTCAAAAAAACTCATGACAGTTTCCACTCTGAATAGTCTCAAACCTTCGAGACTCAGACAGTTAATGTGTCACTGAACTTCTTGTTCAGTTAGATAGATATGTTTGCTGTGATTGATGTTGTGAATGCATGGTTTTCGATTGCATTTCGTGAATCAATGAGAGGATTTTATGAGGTGAAGAGAGATTCCGTTAATCGCTTTTGATGGATACTATCCTCGCTTTATGGGTTACGAAGAAATAATGGCTAGCTCACAAACAAACAGCCCCGCATAGCAGAAGCAATGCAGGGCTTTAGTTTCAAGAACAGAGGTGACGCTTAGGCCGTAACGCGAACACGAAACAGATCAGTAAACAACTTGGCAATCATCAAAATGATCATAATGTTTACCAGCATGAGCAATGGTGTTTCAATTCGATACGCTGGGGTTAAATTGAGCGCTCCTGATGTCAAGACAACCAATAAGTTAATACCTAGAATTCTGTGTACCATCAGTTTTGGTGTGGAAAATACCTTCCAAATTACGATGATGTTGATGAAGTAGAATAGCCCAAGCTGCCAAAGCTCGGTCATCATTGGCATTATGAAAATGTATTGCAATAGAATCACCGTGCCAGTGCCTATCACACCAAAAAATGCATCTTTAATAATGCTTGGTGGCATAGTAGGAACGATTGAAGAGAACACGCCTGCTAGCATCGGAAAAATGAAACCTCCGGGTACGGGCAGATAAATCCAGATCAACAAAGAAGTGACGAACATGGATACACCTTGCAATACCTTTCTGCCGTCTTCATTCAAATGCTGGATAAACGTTCGATGCTCGTGATGCCAAACTGTGTTTTTCTCTCTTTGCATGACACAAGCAACGTGACCAATGAGCGAAGTACTTGGATTTCTAATATCAAAGCTTTGAAGTTGCTGCGTTAGCGTTGGCCAATCGATCTCACGACTTTGCGATTTATCTGCTTGTTCTAGCAATCGGTCTTGGATTTGTGCCATCTCATTTAAACGCGCACGCCATAGCTGACGATGTTCTTTCAAGTGGTAGCTGCCAGTAAGTGGTAAGCCGACCAGTTGGAACAACTTTTCTATGTTGGCGCTGTTGGTCTCAAGAGCTTCAATATCTATATCATTGGGCGATTTCATAGCGTTAAGCATCGCCTCTCTGCTGGTCTCAAAACGTTGAATGAAGTTTTGTTCTGTACTGACTGGCCAGACTAATCGGTACACAACAGAAAACGTGATCACACCAAGAATCGTCTCTTGCATGCGAAGAACAGCGAAGTGGAACGTTGCTTGACTATCAAATCCTCCCATACATGCGATGATGGAGCACACAGCAAAACCGATAGAGAACACATAACCATACTTTTCGTCGCTCGACATAAAAATGCACGCACCTAAAAACAAGGTGAAGAAGGTGAGAAACAAAAAGCGATCTTGAGAAAACGTCGTGATGAGGAAAAAGGCATAACCGATGCCAAGGAGGGTTCCTAATAAGCGATTATGACCTTTGTTTATTGAGTGAGCGAAGCTTTCATTTAATGCCATTACCGCGACTGCGATCGCTGCCCAATACGGTTTCTCCCATTGAAACCATAAGGCAAGGCAGATCGCGATAACGATAGACAGCGCAGCTTTGATTGCTTCTTTGGTTGAGGCATTAAACATACATTCCACCGCATTATTGTTTGATGATTTTGATAGAGGCCGTCATACCAACACGTAGTTGAAAATCTTTCGGTAAGTGATCTAATTTAACTTTAATTGGAATGCGTTGAGCTAAGCGTATCCACTGAAAGTTAGGGTTCACATTGGGCAAAAGATCGTTACCAGTACTACCATCTTGCTTCGCAATGCCGTAGCCAATGCTTTTGATTTTGCCTTCCAGCACAGCTTCATTGTGCATCATTAAGGTCACGTAGGCTTTATCTTGTGGATCAACGCCAACTAAATCCGTTTCTTTGAAATATCCTTCGATCCAAAAGCTGTCTTCATCAATCAAAGCCACGATTGGGGAGTTAGCGACGACTTGAGAGCCGACGCGTAAGTTCAAATTAGTGATATAACCATTCGTTGGCGCATAAACTTTTGTGTAATCAAGGTTTAGCTTGGCTTCTTCAACATTGGCTTTCGCGAGTTCTACGTTGGCAACGGCTGTCTCCACCGCATTGTCTAGGTTATTCAATGTCAGTACAGGTACAGCGCCAGGTGTGCGCTTTTCTAACTTAAGTGCTCGCTGCTCTTCATTTTTGGCCTTTGCTAGTAATGCAATGGCTTGCTTTTGAGCTGCTAGCGCTTTGTGGTACGCCGCTTTATAGATGCTTGGGTCAATCTCAAACAGCAAATCGCCTTGTTTCACTTGCGAATTGTCTTCGACGTAGACTTGGATGATTTGTCCTGTTACGCGGGGGGTTATAGAAACGATGTGCGCGCTAACTTGGCCATCTCTAGTCCAAGGGTTGTCAGAGTATGATTGGTAGTAGCTGAAAATCACGGTGCCAGCGGAACACAGTAATAGCAGTGTGATGAGATAACGTTTTATCACGGAATTTGCCTCAAAATATGGTAATGAATCGACCAATAACGCCAGTAAAAATCACAATTAGGCTTAGCTCAGCGAGCGCAGGAAATGCAACGTATTTGTGGAGTCCCAGTTTTGTTGCAACGGTTCCAACCAAAATGGTGAGCATGTAAGCCAATGCAATAACCAGCAACAAGGGAGGGAAGTAAACTTCGCCCCACACAAGTTCATGTGGCATTGAGTTCATGGTGTTTTTCTCTATTAACTTGATGAATGTAAAGATAAGGCAAGTGATGGCATCAGTGATAATCGCTTTTGTAGGATCTAATCCATCAAGAGAAAGGTGTTATGCGCTATATAGAGGGAATAGCGCAACAAAGTAGCTTTTTGGACAGTGAAAATAAAAATAAATTTATTTTCCAATTTATTTGATGTTCATTTCAGACCACTAAGTTATTAAATTTTCGACAATTATTGTTCAATGTTTGCGTTTGAATATGCGAAGTGATGGTTTCATCCTTCAAATGGGATTACGAGTTGTGAGGTTTTGTTTCTAATATTCGCTTCGAAGCAAACGAGATGCTTTTTAAATTAAATAATCCAACAAATATGAGTGACAGATTATTCGTTAGATTATTTGAGTTTTATATTTATTAGTAAGAGTAAAATTGTCATGGAAATTATTTCTAACCTTTTTGACATGGCACCATTTGTTGCTCTCTTTATTACGCTCTCTCTCGGTTATATGGTAGGTAAAATTACCATTGGTCGATTTGTTCTTGGCGGTGTTGCGGGAACATTATTAATGGGTGTAATTATTGGGCAATTTGGTGTTCATATTGATCCCGGCGTAAAAAGCATTTTCTTTGCGCTCTTTATTTACGCAGTAGGGTATCAAGGTGGTGCGCAGTTCTTTAAAGCATTGAACTTTAGAACCATCAACATTCTACTTTCTGCTGTAGTGATGACGGTTTCTGGCCTGCTTTGTGTACTAGCAGCAGCTTGGATGTTTGATCTAGACAGAGGTACGGCAGCAGGCCTTGCAGCTGGTGGTTTGACTCAATCGGCAATCATCGGTACAGCGGGTGATGCGATCGCACGTCTTGGTGGTGTGACAGAAGAAGCGAAGCACCTAATGCAGACCAACGTCGCAGTAGGCTACGCAGTTACGTACATCTTTGGTTCGCTTGGTCCAATTCTGATGGTGACATGGGTATTCCCAACACTGATGAAGTGGGATATCCGAGCAGAAGCGATTGCTCTAGAAGAGAAAAATTCAAATGGTAAGCGTGATTTAGCGCCGGGTGAGTTCAACGCTGTCACAGCGCTGGTTACACGAGCATTTAAAGTGAGCAAAGATGGTGGGCTAGCAGGCAAAACCTTAGCTCAGTTAAACCAACACGCTATGGCTGCTTGTATTGAATTGATTCAACGCGATGGCAAAGTGCTAGACGTGGACAAATTCACAGTCCTGAAAGAAGGGGATGTCATTGTCGTAACAGGTCGCCGTAATGCAGTGCATCAGCTGCAAGATGGTTTGGCTGACAATGAGATTGCACTTCCAGAAGGCTATGAAGTTATTGAAGAAAACCGTCAACTGATCGCAGACAACCGCAAACTGATTGGTAAGTCGCTGCAAGAGATTAAAGAGGCTTCGAACCAAGGCTCTATGCGCGGTATTTATGTGACAGACTATATTCGTGAAGGCAACTCAATTGAAATAACGCCGGATCTTGTGGTGAAGAAAAACGACGTCATCCAGCTTACAGGTACCGCAAAAGATATCAATCGCGTTGAGAAAAACATTGGTCAGCGAATAGGCTCAGCAAACGTGACTGACTTAATCGTGCTTGGTATGGGCATGGTGGTTGGCCTATTAATTGGTCTAATCAGTTTTAAGATTGCTGGTATTCCCGTCACTATCGGTTCTGGTGCAGGTTGTTTGATCTCAGGTTTGATCGTCGGTTGGTTGCGTAGCCGCAATCCCCATGTTGCTCAGTTCCCAGAAGGTGCGGCGAACTTTATTCGAGATTTCGGTTTGGCAGCATTTGTAGGCATTGTTGGCCTTGAGGCTGGCCCTCAAGCGGTCGACACCATCAAAGAACACGGTATGTCTCTGTTGTTCCTTGGCATGGGTGTAACGATTATCCCTCAGATTATTTCGTTCTTCTTCTCATACTTTGTATTGAAGATTAAGAACCCAGTTGAAGCACTTGGCTGTGTGACAGGTGGACGAAGTGCGAACCCAGCATTCGCGGCTTTAATGGAAAAAACAGGTAACGCAACGCCAGTATTCTCATTCACTGTGACTTATGCAGTCGCCAATGTACTGCTTACCCTATGGGGGCCAATTATTGTCGGCATTATTACTTTAAACGCAGGCATGTAATTTAAATAAATTCGAACACTCTTATCGCCTAATTAAATAGGCGGTAGGGGAAGTATTATCCAAATTTTACTAAATAATAGATTCAGGTAAATATTATGACTACGCAAAACACAACAATTGATTTTTCAAAATTTGCAGATTTAAGCCCATTTGAATTAAAAGATAAACTAATTGAAGTGGCACAAACTGTTCCTGACCGCGCGTTATTAGATGCAGGTCGTGGTAATCCTAATTTTCTTGCGACACTACCACGTAAAGCGTTCATTCGTTTGGGTGAGTTCGCAATATTGGAAGCCGAGCGCACTTATTCATACCTAGATGGTGGTTTCGGTGGCATTCCAGATGGTGTGGGCATTGTTGAACGCTTCGATACGTTTGCAAGCAAGAATAAACAAGACCAAGGCGTACAGTTCTTGGAAAAGTCGCTGAGCTACGCAAAAGACCGTTTGGGTCTAGAGAAACAAGCATTCTTGAATGAACTGGTTAACGCATACCTTGCATGTAACTACCCAGTGCCACCACGTATGTTGACGAACATCGAAACCGTTGTGAAGCAATACATTGCAGAAGAGATGTACGGCCCAATGCCAATGACAACAGACTTCGATCTGTTTGCAACTGAAGGCGGTACGGCGTCTATGACGTACACCTTCCAAACTATGTTCAACAACGGTCTATTAAAGAAAGGTGACAAGGTTGCGCTAATCACTCCAATCTTTACGCCGTACCTAGAGATCCCAGAGCTTAGTGAATACGAACTGGAAATCGTTGAGCTACGTCTGGATGAGACAACATGGCAACTGCCGATGTCTGAAATCGAAAAGCTTGCAGATACAGGCATCAAACTGCTTTGTGTCGTGAACCCAGCAAACCCAGCGTCTGTGAAGTTCTCGGACGAAACTCTAGATAACCTATCAAACTTCGTAAACAACGAACGTAGCGACCTGTTCATTGTGACTGACGATGTATACGGCACATTTGCGGACGACTTTGTCTCACTGTTCGCGAAACTGCCATACAACACGCTTTGTGTGTACTCGTTCTCTAAGTACTTTGGTGCAACAGGCTGGCGTTTAGGCTCGATTGCGATTCAACACAACAACGTGTTTGACGATGCAATGCGCAGCCTTCCTGAAGCGCGTCAACTTGAGTTGGACGATCGTTACAAAACGCTGACTCCGGAACCGCGTGAGATCAAGTTTATTGACCGTATCGTAGCAGACAGCCGCAGCGTAGCGCTTAACCACACAGCAGGTTTGTCTCTTCCTCAACAAGTTCAAATGGCGTTGTTCTCATTGAATTGTCTGATGGACTCAGAACAAAACTACAAAGAAGCATGTAAACGCATCATCCGCGAGCGTTACAAAACTCTGTACAAAAACATGGGTGTAGAAATTGAAGAAAACAAAGATCGTGTGGACTACTACACACTGCTTGAGCTCGACACTTTGGGCGGCAAATTGTACGGACCAGCCTTCGTTGAATGGTTCAAAGCGAGCGAGAAGGGCAAAGACTTCCTGTTCCGCCTTGCGCATGAAACCGGCGTTATCCTACTTCCAGGCCAAGGCTTCGATGTAGTACACGCATCAGTTCGAGTTTCGTTAGCAAACCTTACTCATCACGAATACGAGCTTATCGGTCGTGCAACGCGCAAAGTGTTGGATGAGTACTTTGCTGAATTCAAAGGCTAATGAATACAGCCTGACTAAGAATAAGCCTCGGCGTTGTCGAGGCTATTCCGACCAAATAAGCACAGTGCGCGATATTGTGTTTATTTAGTCGCCAAGCTAACAAACTTCCCTATTAAGAGTGACTTATGAAAAGCATTATTTCTATTCAATCTCATGTGGTTTATGGCCACGCAGGAAACAGCTCTGCCGTCTTCCCGATGCAGAGAATGGGCCTCGAAGTATGGCCAATCCACACGGTTCAGTTTTCAAATCACACTCAGTACCAGCAAGGTTGGACTGGACAGAAGTTTGGGGCAGATGAAATTCATTCTCTAATGAGAGGCTTAGATAACATTGAGAAGTTAGGAGAATGTGGCGCGATACTGTCCGGTTATCAAGGCAGCGCAGAGCAATGTCGAGCGGTGGCCGAAGCGGTAAGTTTAGTCAAATCGCGTAACCATAGTGCACTTTATGTGTGTGACCCAGTTATGGGTGATCCAGACAAAGGTTGCATTGTGGCAGACGGTGTCAAAGAAGCGATAAGCCATAGCTTGTTGCCCATCGCTGATGTGATTGTTCCTAACCAGTTTGAACTGAGCGAGTTAACAGGTGTGAAAGTTAACTCTCTTTATGATGCGGTCACTGCATGTAAAAAAGCCTTAGAGTTAGGACCGAAAATGGTATTGATGAAACACCTGCATGCACTAACAGATGACGCCTTCAGTATGATTTTAGCGACGCCGAAAGCAAGCTATTTGGCCCAACGACCTAGTGTTGAATTTGCTATGCAGCCAGTCGGAGTCGGTGATTTAATTTCTGCGATTTTTACCTCTTGTTTGGTGAAGAAGATGTCTCCTGTCGCAGCCTTTAGTCATACACATAACGCCGTTTACGGTGTATTGGAGATCACCAAAGGTTATGGCACATGGGAGCTACAGACGATCAATGCCCAATACGAATTTGTCGAACCGACGCATGAGTTCAACGTCGTGAAAATTGCTTAGCGCAGTACCTAATTAACGGAGAAGCGTAAAGTTAGCATATAGAAACTTGGCATAATTGCTTTGATGGATAGCATCCTACAATCGCGATTATGGGGTTTAGCCGTGCCTAGCTATAGTAACTCCACACAACGAAACGGACTTCATTTTCACCCAATTAACTTCAAACTGAGTCTCTGGTCATACGCCAGAGAACATTAAATGAGACTGATTATGAATCGTTTAATTTCCTCTGGTGTGACGGTTGCACTTTCGCTGCTGATAGTAGCTTGTAGTTCACCTCATACGCTGGATGTTCGTGTTTCTCAAAGCAACTATAAAGATGTCGAGATCGCGAGTTCGACACCAAATGAGCCACTTCGAATGTGGGCCAATGAAGCGCCGGATTTTCTCTACTCAGCGCACAATCAAACCACACCGATCAAAGTAGAGGGTGAACAGCTCAATATTTTGGCCTTATCGGGTGGTGGCGTAAACGGCGCATACGGGGCCGGCGTTTTGATGGGGCTACAGGAAAAGGGGGAGCTAAAAGATTATGCCATCATTACTGGAGTCAGTGCGGGTGCCCTAATCGCTCCTTTTGTTTTCATTGGCGGTGATGCGATGCCAAAGATGAAAGAAGTCATGCTCAACATCAATGATAAGAATATTTTGGGTAAGAAGAACTTCTTAAATACCCTGTTTAAGGACGCGTTTACCGATGGTGAGAACCTCTATGATTTCATCGCAGGCGCTTACCCTGAGCCCATGATCGAGGCGATGGCGCAGCAACACCGCAATGGTAAACGCCTCTTTATTGGCAGTACCCATTTTGATTCAGGCGAACTGGTGATTTGGAATATTGGTGCGATTGCGAACAGTGATTTAGCGGACAAATCTGAACTTATTTACAAGGTGCTTGCTGCGAGCGCATCGATCCCTGGTGTTTTCCCTCCACAATTTATCGATGTTGAACATGATGGAGAAACACTTGAGGAGTTACACGTAGATGGCGGTCTCGCAGCGCAGGTGTTCTTTAATCCGTCTAACTTCAACTATCAACAAATCTCAGATGCTTTGGGGTTAGAAAAAGCGCCTCAGTTGGATGTGATTCGCAATGGTGCGTTAAAAGCGCCGTATCGTCCACTAAAAGACAAAGGTTTGGACTTGGTATCGAAAAGTGTCTCAAGCCTTACGCTAGCGCAAACTCGTGGTGATCTCTATCGAATGAAATACATCAGTGAAATCAACGATATCGAGATGCAGTTTACCTACATTGATCAAGATTTCAGATACGCCAAAGTAACGAAAGATATGTTCGATCACCGCTACTTGCTGACGATTTACGAATATGGATTCAAAAAAGCCACCCAAGGGCAACTTTGGGTAACTGAACTCCCTTAATACAGGAAAACGATACAATGAAAAAAGCCGTTCTTACACTCATGATGCTTACCGCTTCCGCGACTGCATTCGCCCAAAGTGGAGCCCATCTTGACCAGCAAAAAGTGGATAGTGATATGCAGCAACTGTCTGCAATCAAAGAAGAAGGTGCAGCCTTTATTATGATTGACGAGAACTCGAGTTACGTGGCGGTCGAGTTCGTGGGAAAGTGGGAAGAGATCAACAACTATGTGTCACACAAAGAAGCGAAACAACGTAAATTGGAAAAAGTGAACAAGCAGTTCGTGTACTCTCAGGTCGGTGAAACGTTGGAGTCACTTGAGCAAAAAGTCGTTGACCACATTTACGCTGATCAACCTAAATATTTCAGTGTCGATGTCTACCGTGATTACCATGGTGACTCAGGAGAATTCAACTATTTAGCTCGTGTCGTTGAGTACAACTAAGTTAGAGAAAACCTACTGACGCTAGTAGGTTTTTTTTGTGTCGTCGAGAAGGAATTCAAACGCAGATTGTTACCGTTACCAAGTAGCAATTCTACGATCTTGTGGTAATTTAATTAGATAACTCTAAAAAGTAAGCACAACCTATGAATTTTAGTTTTGAACAACTTCTCGCGTTCGTAACCGTTTATGAACAGCTTTCGTTTAGTAAGGCGGCGGTCAAACTCAATAAGCACCGAACCACAATAGGGCAGGTGATTACCAATCTTGAAGATCAACTGGCGGTCAACCTGTTTGAGCGAGTGGGGCGCTCGGTAGAACCGACAGAAGATGGTCATCTTCTTTACCACTATGCTAAGCAAACCATCGAACAAGCACGTACTTTCGATAAAGTCGCATTAAGTCTGGCTTACGGTGGGTTAGAGAATGTTAGTATCGCCTATTCAAGCGCTATACCACACCGTTTTCTTGTATTGCTTCGTATTCAATTAGCAGCAGATTTTCCGATGATGCGAGTTAACTTTCTTGTTCGTAATCGCAACGAAATTAAAGAGGGTTTACAGAATGGTGAGTATCAATTCGGTATTGTCAATGTACATGATAGTCGAGCAATACATAGTTTGGATGCGACGTTTTTAGGTCATTTTGAATTTGTTCCTTTCGTCCAGAAAGGTGGTGAACTCGCTTCTGTGGCACCAGATCGAGTATTGACAGCCTTGAGGAATAGTAAACAATTTGTACTGCGGTCTCTTATTGAAGAGGGAATGGGCGAAAAAGTCATCGTAAGTTCGAACCATGAAGAGGTCGACCAATTGGCCCTTGTAGTGAAAATGGTTGAAGCAGGTTTAGGATGGGCGATTCTCCCCAGAACGTTTGCCCATTCGGAGTTTTCTAATAATCATATAGAGCCAGTGGAAGCTTCTGAATTATTGGAAGGTTTTAAGTTCGGTTTTGGCCTATGGTGCCAACCCTCTAAGCAAGTCGGTGATGTAAAAAATTCAATCATGAAGGTCGTTACAGAATACCGAGAGAAAATAATCCGTGATATGACTTAGCGGCGACATGTATCCTGCTCATCCCTATCAACAACAAGACTCAATGTGAGTCTTGTTTTTTTGTGTCTGAAAAACGTTATCTTTCTAGCGAAGACTAATGTCTATTGGAAGGATATGACCCTCTATATGAGAGTATGGAATCCATACTTTTTTGGCTTAATCTAATCTCGCTCAATGGGTAAGCCCAGAGCAAAAAGTGTTTTTACCATATGTCCGCTGCAAGGACGCAGATTTTCAGCCGGGTTTAGTTACCCGGCTTTTTTTATAGTAATAGAAAATGTCAGCTGTCACCCCAAGCTCTCTGTTACAACTGGCTTGTTACTTCGCTTAGCAATCCAGTACGCAACGCTACCCCAAAGCACGGTGAGTGCCCAAAGCGCCGTCCAATGTGGAGCGACTTGTTGCCAGGTTGCCCCCATTTGGTTTAGCGCTAAGAAAGCTTTTATCGCCCAAGTGCTTGGGCTTAAATCAGCAATCCATAATAAGGGAGTAGGTATGGCTTCAATCGGCCAAATAAAACCAGCCAAGAAAATGAGCGGCATAGAGCTCACTAGGACGACTAAGGTGACAAGTTCACGCCGAGGTAATAAGTAACCTAGCCAGAAGCCTAGTCCGCAACAACCTAAAAGGAACGGGAACAACATAGCCAGCAATTCGCCCGCATTGGCGATATGGTTTACGTTTAAGCGTTCGAAGCTAAAACCAAAATAATAGGCGCCGAGTAAATAATAAATTGCCACAAATACTAACGTTCTCACAAGCAGCAGCGATCCCGTTGATACTTGTGACCAATAGCCACGACCATGACGCTGTGTTCCCGTTTGTAATCCAACCGCCATGATCAACGTTTGTTGTAAAATCAGAACAAATACTGCCGGCACTACGTATTCGATGTAACCCATGGTTGGGTTGAACGTCGGCTTCATATTAAGCTTGATAGCAGAGTAATTATGGCTAGCCATACTCATGGGCACACCATCTATCACCATTTTACTGACTTTCACTTGGGCCCCTAATGTGCCTCCAGCTTGGGCCAATCCTTCTACCACGGTTCCGTACACGAGAAAATACGAGGCGTCCGCAGCGTAGGCTAGAGTCGGGCTTTTACCTAGCATTAGGTCTTTGTAAAAGTGTTCCGGTATGACTAAAAAACCGGTGATCTCTCGTTGTAAAAATGCTTGCTTTGCATCGGCAATCGTATGAAGTCGAGTGACTACGTTGACTTGTGGGGTGGCATCAACCATACGTTCCAGCTTTAAACTCGTCTGACTACCATCTAGATTAACAATCGCGATTGGTTGTTCACGAGGCGTTTGTTGTGCATAAGGCAAAGGGTATAAAAACGAGTAAAATACGACACCACCAAACACGGTCAACGTAACGACTGGATTGGTTAGAACGGCCTTAAATTCCGCTTTAATCAGTTGCCACAATGTCATACCGCCTCCTTCGCTTGGCGTGTTGATGAAGCTGTTCGATGTTTACCCATCAAGGCTGCGGTAATGAGCAGAGGCACAACGTAACCAATCATAGGCCATAGCGAGCTTAAAGATTGTGCGGCCGATGCTCCATAGTTTGCTTGGCTCACTTGTACTTCAATGTAATGGGTAATCGGCAATAATGAACGCCATGCATAAGCGAGCGTGTTCATGTCAGAAACTGGGAATGTAATTCCCATGAACGCGAAACTTGGAGCCGTAAACGCGCCAGCAAAACTCATCGCACGTGCAGGATCCATCGACAAGAAGAAGAACAACGCTCCCATAATGATACAGGCGATAACCGTCGCCAATTGTGCTAGTAGCATAACCACAACACTGCCTTCCATTGGCCAATCAAGCACGGAATAAAACCAGTACAAGAACAACGCACCTTGCGCCATAAAGACCGGAATGTACTGACTTAATAAAGTAGTGAGCCTGGCGTATGGCTTTTCGCCCAAAAATGCAAAGCTATTCTTTCCACCATAAATGCGAAAGTGCGCGGCAAGAATCAAAATAGTGCTTACTACAATACATATTTGCCAAATGGCTGGCACGATAGCCGTTACCAAAAATTGTGCGTAGTTATTGTTACGGTTAAATAATGCGGTTATTTGTGTCGACACGGGTACAGCCTGTCCAGCTGCTGCTAACGTTGTGGTGTTACCCTTAGCCAAGTTGCCCATTACTTCAACCTGAGCGTCGAAATAGCCTTGTGCTTGCGCAACGGCAGAGTTGATCAGTTTCGCTACCAAAATGTACTGACTGTTGTAAAAGACAGAAAGTTGAGGTTGGCGGTGCTGGAGAATATCTTGGTCGAACTTAGATGGGATGACCGCGTAAGCGTAGATATCGCCTTCAATCATCGCATTTTTTGCTTCGCTTGCACTGGTGTAGTGATAGTTAACAGCCAGGCTCGACGACGCATCCAAAGATTGAATGAGCTTTCGAGAAAGTTGGGAATGTTGTAGATCAACCACACCGATTGGCAGATCCCGGGCAATGCCCGCAGAGAACACTCCCCAAATCATCATCGCGAGCAAAATCGGTATCCAAGTAAGGCACGAAAGCAACCACTTGTCTCGTCGTAAGATATGCCGCTGTGAAATCTTAATCGTCATAGCATTAACCTAGTGGTTGTGATTAAAGTTCAACGACAACACTCATTCCCATACGCAGTTCAGGTTCGGGTTGAGCTGGACGAGCTTCTACTTCAAAGGTACGAAGATCAAAACCTTGAGAAGCATCGGTTGCTCTCCACGTTGCAAAGTCACCCATAACGGCAACATGCGTTACTTTGAACTCAACATTTTTATTTAAGGCAGGCAAATAGGCATCAAAGGTTGCTCCTTTTTTAAAGTGTTGAAGGTAATCTTCACGCACATTCAGTGTCGCCCAGGCATCTTCTGTATCTATCACAGTAACTACTGGGAAGCCCTGAGGTGCTAATTCACCACTTTGAAGCAGAACTTGAGAGACTTCGCCGTCGAACCAGCTGTAGATCTGAGTATCTTTCGCATACGCTTCTACTTCGGCTACGGCACCTGATGCCATGCGCGCTTTTTCCGCCGCAGCCACTTTGGTTTCACTTCTAGCGCCTTCTTTTGCCATTTCATACATTTGAAACGCAGCACTTTCTGTGTATTTCGCTGCTTGCCATTGAGTTAAAGCTTCATCGCGTTTTTGTTCTGCAACCACGCCATCGTTATAAAGGTTATTCACACGATTGTAGGTTTTTTCCATTAAATTCGCAGCGGCTTTGGCTTTCATCCACTGATCTTTTGCTGCTTGGATTTGTTGCTCACGTGCGCCTTTCTCAGCTTCTTGAGCCAAGGCGTCCGCCGCTTTTTCACCTGCTTTTGCTTGTTCTAACTTCGCTTCAATTTCAGGACTATGAAGGGTAAAAATAAGCTGACCTTTCTCTACATCGTCGCCTTTACGTACCATGACCTCATCAATACGCCCTGGAACTTTTGAGGAAATACTGTATTGCTGGGCTTCAATTAATCCCTGTAAGCGGATCGGTTCCGGTTGATAGGCTTGGTAAAATTGATACCCAACCCAAGAGGCAACACCCAAAGCACAAAGTGAGAGTAAAACGGGTTTTAGTGATTTAGCTGCCATGATTTATTTCACCTCTTTGGATGTTGAAGCAGGGATATAAGCGGTATTTTGATATTGTTCGAAGCTGTTCATTTCACTGCTCAATGCGAGTAGCTTGGTTAAAGATATTAAATAGCGGAAACGCGCCGCTGAACGCTGTGTTTCTATACTCGCGACATAAAGTTGTGCATCCACAACATCCAGAGAAGACGACAGACCCTGAGTAAATGCTTTTTCACGCAAGCGCAGGTTTTCGTTAGCGAGTTCAATGCTAGATGCGAGCCCTTGTACTTCATCAATGGCTTGCTGAGCCTCCAAGTATGTCTTTTGGACTAACAGCGATAAGTCTTGTTTGGCTTGGGACTTTAATGAGTCGACCTGCGAGACGACGCTTTGAGCGGCTTTGACTTTTTCGCTTCGCCCTGATGATTCAATCAGTGGAATGCTGACACCAACACCAACTAACCAGTCTGGCTTCATTTGGCTTGCGAGAGAATCGTCTTCATACAAGCTGTAGTCGCCGTAAAGATAAACTTCAGGGTAGTATTTCCCTTTTTCTGCTTTGATTAAGCTAGAGGCTTGTTTGTGTTTAGCGCTCAGAAGCTCTAACCCCGGATAGGTAAGCAACGTTTGATCGACAAAAGCGCTAAGAGGGGGAAGACTGTCGTTGATAAACAAAGATTCAGCGGGCTCTACGGCATCATCTTGCGCGAGTAATTTACCTAATGCAGCCTGAGCGATACTCAAATCGCTGGCAGCTTTACGTGTTTCTACGGATGCTTTATCTAAAGAAGCCTCGGCTTGCAGGCGCTCAACGTGCGCGATTTGTCCTTGCTCTTCAAGCTTAATGGCAAAATCTCGATGCTTTTTTAGCCCAGCTTCAACCGCTTGCCGCGTTGCGAGTACTTCCTTTGCCAGTACGACAGAAAAGTAGTACTTCGATAAATCTTCAAAACGCGCTTGTTGTTCCATTAGAAGCTGACTTTTCGCCTCATCCGTTTTGCCTTCTGCTGCTGATTGAGCCGCAGAAATTCGACCACCAGTAAAAATTGGCCAAATGGCACGAATAGACGAAGAGAAAATATCGCGCTCGGTTATGGTCGAAGTGATATTAGCTAAGGCACCAAAAATAGGCTGAAAAGCAGGAGGTACGTTAATGTGTGCTCCTGTGCTGTCTAGGATCTGTTTTCCCGACAGCGTGATATCGGTATCTAAACGCGTGTAATTCGCGCCAATAGTAACCTGAGGTAAGTTGAGATTGCTGGTGGCACTCTCTTGGTATTGGTAGTTCTCGACGTTTGAGCGTTGAGCTTTAAGAGAATAGTTGTTTTCTAGCAATAGCTGCCATGCGGTATCAAAAGTGATCGGTGCCGCATGACAGGCAAGGGAAATCGAGCTGCTAAGTAAGCCCAGTATCCAAACCTTTCCTGTTTTTTTCATAATGGCTGCTTTGTCGTAGAGTATTAGCTCTAATATAAAGGATTCGTAACTGCGTGTTAAGTAGGAGGGAAAATTGGGCAGTAGTATGCGCCCAGTTATATTTGTGCTGGGCGCGGGAGATGTTACACATTTATTTCGTATATGGACAGTGAAACTCCGCTCTCCACTCGAGCTGACGAGAACCTCGCATCGTATTCAATAGATCTTTTCCACTCATTTGAGGGAACGATAACAGGACTTTGAGATCAGAAGTACCGCCTCCGTTTTTTTCATAAGCCCTGACGTGTGTAAATGTTGAATACATATTCTCTGACAGCATCGCCTTATTCAGGCATATTCCAAAGGTATCGCGTTCCATGTTTGGTGTTCCTTCTAACTATAAATGCACCTCTGTTTATAGTTTTCCAGTTTTCAGATGGTGTCTAAGTGTTTGTCATATAGTCAGTATTTGTGTTTTGTTTTATTTTTGTCCAAACCACTGACATCAATGTTGAGCTTTTAATAGACTTCCAGCTTCACTGCTTTCAAACCGAAACTCTCATTGGTTTCGTTGATTAAAAATTATACGTTGTAAAGTCTAAAAACGCCTCAAAAACCGCTAAAATCGATGTGATCGCGATCATGATTTTAAGGGCAATTTATGTATGGAATTGAGTATCAGAGAGGAATGCTAAATTTGGTGAATGGTTGTAATTTTATGTTTCAGCTCGTCGATTAATTAACCGTAAACTCTGCGGTTTGTTTGCCTTCCTCACAGATTTATCACCGCGACAACGTCATGCTGTTAACTGAGTGTTAACGTTACGCTCAAGAGTGAATCACAAGGATGTATCAATGAGTTGGAAAACCATCAGCTTTCGTAAGCGGATGCTCATTATCATGACGCTATCGGGGTTGATAGAGCTGTTATTGCTTGTCGCCGCGGGGTTCACTTATCTCAAAATCAATCAAGAGCAAGAAATGGGAGAAAAAGCACTGGGTGTTGCCCGTTTTTTAGCGGACTCAGCGGTTGTTCGTGAAATGATCGAAACCCAAAACCCCCAGCCATACCAACTTCGCTTTAGAGAATTAACCGAAGCCATAGGTGCTGCATTCATCGTTATTGGCGACCATAAGGGAGTACGCTTAATCCACCCTGTTGATGAGCGGTTGGGCAAGCCAATGAGAGGTGGCGACAATCGTCGAGCGCTAGAGCAGGGGTTGTCTTATGTTTCGACGGCACAGGGCTCGTTAGGTTATTCAGTTCGTGGTAAAGCTGCGATTTTTGACGAGCAAGGGAACATCATTGGTGTGGTTTCGGTTGGCTATTTGCTCGACCGACTGCAAGACCGCATCGAACCATTTTTGGCCTTTTTGATTTTAATGGTCATCGTAGTTGTCGTCGCTAATGCCATTGTATCCAATTATGCGTCGAGAAAGTTTCAGCGCGCCATTTTAGGCTTTGAGCCTGAAGAGATAGGGCGGTTGTACGGCGAATTAGAAGTGACGATGAGCACCATCAAAGAGGGCGTGTTAAGCATTGATGCCCAAGGGATACTTCGCTCGATAAATCGTAGTGCCTGCCAGATTCTCGGTATTGATAGACAATTAGCGCTCAATAAACCTTTGACTGATACGCTGCGTGATAGCGATCTATATACAGTGTTAGAAAGCGGGCAGGAAGATCATGATATTGAAATATTCCTTAATCATAAGCGCCTGATTGCAAATCGCTCTCCAATTTATGTTGATGGAAAAATCGTGGGGGCGGTATCGAGTTTCCGTTTAAGGGATGAAATCAATGATCTAACCGAACAGCTATCACAAACCAAGGAATATGCAGATTTGTTACGTTCGCAAACCCATGAGCATCGAAATAAGCTCAACACCATTAGCGGGCTAGTACAAATGGGTGAGCTTGATGCGGTGCAAAAGTTAATTGGACAAGAAACCGCACACTATCAAGCAATGATTGAGTTTTTAAGAGATACCGTTAAGGACCCGCTAATTGCAGGTATGTTGCTTGGAAAAACTGAACGTGCTCGCGAGTTAGGCTTACAACTGGTGGTTGAGGAAGGCTGTCGTCTGGAGCCCCTACCTGAGTGGCTAAATTCGGAAGACCTTGTCACAATTTTGGGTAATTTGATTGATAACGCTTTCGATGCCACGTTAACTTCAATTCGCGATGAATCAAATGTTGCGTCAGAACGCAGAAATATTGATGTGTCCGTTAGCGATTACGGAAATGAAGTGATACTTGAGGTGATAGATCATGGCTGTGGCCTCCCAAAAACAGTGGATCCACAAACATTATTTACAAAAGGCGTTTCGACGAAATCTCGTCAAAATCGAGGTGTTGGGTTACACCTTGTCAATCAGCTTGCTACTCGATATCACGGCCATGTTGAGATGATACCCAATACAAATTATGGGACAAGAATAACGGTGTACTTACCCAAGGAAGAACAATTATGAGTATGGCGACTCGCGTAATGATCATTGAAGATGATCTGGCTATTGCTGAGCTGCACCACAAATACTTAAGCCAACTGACAGGTTTGGAAGTGGTTGGAATTGCGACCACGAGAATGGAAGCGGAAATGCAACTCGACATTCTTAAGCCAGATTTACTATTGATGGATGTCTATCTTCCCGATGGCACAGGGCTTGAGATACTAAATACACTGCGTGCAAGTAACCAAACGTGTGATGTCATTTTGATTACAGCCGCAAGGGATGTCGATACATTACAACAGGCGATGAGGGGTGGCGTTGTCGATTACCTGTTAAAACCCGTGATGTTTCCACGCTTAGATGCCGCACTGAAAAAGTATGTGTCCCAACGCCAACAACTAGACATCGTGGAGAGTTTGGATCAGAACCTCGTTGATAAAATGCTGCAGTCTCATGCCAATCAAGACAACTTGCCGAACCGATTACCAAAAGGGATTGATGGTGTAACCCTAGACAAGATCAGAGAGTTGTTCCCAAATGGCAGTGTGCTGACCGCTGATGAGGCAGGCGAAAAGATCGGCGCGAGCCGAACAACGGCGAGGCGCTATTTGGAGTATCTTATCAGCACTGGTGAACTAGAGGCTGATTTAAACTATGGCTCTGTTGGTAGGCCAGAAAGGTGCTATAAAAAAGTGACACGGTAGCGTTTATATTGATGCTCTATGCAAAATAAAAAGCGATGGCTTGTTGTAGAAACCATCGCTTTACAAATTACTGCTGTTCCGTTCTAAGAGGTTAGAAGTTGTATTCTAACTTCGCTTCGATAGAGCGCTCAGCGCCAAACCAACAGTTATTTTTGTCGTAACAAGAATAGTATTCTTTATCGAATAGATTGCTTGCAGAAAGCGTGACGCTAGCCCCTTTCATTGATTCAGATACCGTTGAGAAATCGTAACTTGCTGCTAAATCAAACAAGGTGTAGTCCGGTACTTTTTGACTATTCTGTGCATCAATTTGTGCTTCCCCGACATAGCGAACGCCAGCACTGGTACGAAGGCCTGAAAGATTTCCTTCAAAGAAGTAATTTGCCCATAGAGAAGCCGTTTGCTCAGGTACCCAAACCGGCGTTTTACCTTCTTGGTTGTAATAACTGTCCTCGGTAATCTCCATATCGGTATATGTATAGCCTAGAGTGAAATCAGCTTGTGCTGTAACTTGCCATTTTGCCTCAAGTTCAATACCTTGTGATACCACTTCTCCCGCTTGATAGTTCGGTGCATAAGGATTATTCGGATCGGTCAAGATCGCGTTTTTCTTCGTAATATGGAAGAGTGCTAAGTTACCTGAGATATCACCAGATAATGGGGCGTATTTAAAGCCTAACTCCCATTGATGACCGGTTGATGGCTCAAATGCTTTACCAGAAGAGTCGGCACCCGCAATTGGCTCAAAACTTTCCGAGTAAGTAAGGTATGGCGAGAGACCAAAGTCTAGCTCATACAAACCACCGACTCGGAAAGATACGTTGGTATCGTCTAACTCTTCCTTGCTCTTGGATACTGTTCCTAGATAATCGCTAACGGCGTCTGTATTTGAATCGTATTTATCCCAACGAAGACCTGCAATCATTACAAGTTGGTCGTAACGAACTTGATCTTGGAAATAAACGCCAATCTGCTTCGTTTTGATATCCAAGTTTTGTTTGTATTGGAAATTCAGTGCATTACGATCAATGCTGTTGTGGTCAGGATTAAAAATGTCCTGAGTTAGCGAATACCCAAGCGTGTCTTTGTATTTTACATCTGAATCTAGATACTGATAATCAAGCCCGAACAATAAGTTATGTTCAAAATTTCCTGTTTTAACGTAGCCCGATAGTTGGTTGTCAATCACAAAGGATTTGGACTTTTCATCGGTTAAATAGGCATTTCGACCAACGGTACGGTTATCCGCTTCAAGTGCACCGTTATATGTGTTTTCCTGATAGGCATCGGCGGTCATGTAGCGGGCATTCTGTAGAAATTGCCAATTGTTGTTAAAGTCGTGTTGGACTTTGTAACCCATCATCAGAACTTCGCGTTCGTAAGTGTTCCAGTCCTCATCCCCCAAATAAGTGCTTGGTGACATCGAGCCAAGTGGGTTTTTAATCACTGAGCCAGATGCAGGCACAGTCGTGTAGATACCTGCTGATGGATCATTTTGATAGTAAACATTCACGTTCACTAATGTGCTTTCTGTCGCTTGCCAATTGAAAGATGGGGCGAGTACATAACGTTCGTCTTCAGACGTATCGGCTTGACCATCTCGCTGTTTTGCCAGGCCGACGATACGGTAATCAACATTAGAATCACCAACTTGTCCTGTGGTGTCGAACGTCAGTTCTTTTAGGTTGTTAGTCCCAGTACTAATCGAGACAGAGTGTGAGGGTGTTGACTGAGGCGCCTTGGCGATAATATTGACCATACCTCCTGGTGGAATATTGCCGTAAAGAACAGACGTTGGCCCTTTAAAAACCTCGATTTGCTCAAGAGCAACGGAATCGACCTGCGGTTGAAGGTTCCAACCGTTGTACAGCAAAGGAAGACCATCATAAAAGTTGGTGTAGTTAATAAAACCACGAATATTGAATAGGTCAAGTCGGGAAACGGCACCGCCACGCAATTCTGTATTTACGCCAGGCGCGTAACGCAATGCTTCGCTCACCGAGTTTACGCCGCGTAGGTCCATGTCATCTTTAGTGATTACCGTGATCGCTTGCGGTGTTTCTTCCGGTTCTAAAACGGTTTTAGTTGCGGTGTTTCGGTATGTTTCTCCTAGCACCGTAATCGTTTCGTGTTGGGATACGCTCTCAGTCGCATTGGCGTGGCCAGCGAGCAATGCGGATACGACGATAGCAACCGCTGAACGATGAAATCGAATCGGACTTTCCATATTTATAAATTCCACTACTTTTTCTATTTATTGATAATGATTGTTATTTGTATTCTATATTCAAAGAAATAGGAAAAGTTAACAATTTGGTGCAAAACACTAATCTTTGGAACTTATTCTTCTGTTCTTAGGTTTTAAAGATAGCGAGTCGTTTGGCTCGACAGGAATCCAATACTGCATTTGTGCTTGTTCGCTATCAACATCATAACCTTCTGGATAAAGCTCTAACTCATAACCATCGATAGCATGATAATTAGAGTAGGGTAGCCAATGTAAAATAAACCATTCCAGCGTTGAGGCGAGCTCTGATGCTTTGCCTATGTGTGTAATGACGGCGTAGGTTTGCTCAGGAACAGCCAAGAGGTCTAACCCCGAGTTGGAAGAGTTCGTTGATCTTGGTGCGTTTGCTGTTGGACTGCACTCATAACCTGCCCAATACTCAAGTTGTTGGTTGTTTGAATACGCTTGAGTCACATCAATCACGCCAAAGTAACTACTTTCCGAATTGTTAAGGTTTTCAGATGAATAAAGACGTGACCAAAGTGACGGTACTTTGGATTGGAAATCGGGCGCAGCGGAAAACAATCCGTGAATAGGTTCATGATAACCAGCAAGTTCAAAAGCCGGTTTTGTTTCTATTCGAACTTCAATAAAGCGCTGATGTTTTTTCTCTTCTTTTGGTGTCTTACGCAGCGTCAAAGGTTGTCTCAACCCGGAGAGTTGTTGCGTTTTTCGATATTCACGGGGGCTTTTTGAAAACATATTCCTGAACGCTCGGCTAAATGCGTGTTCAGATGTAAATCCCATTTCTATCGCTATATCTAACGAGCGGTCAGAAGTATGGATTAAGCGCTCAGCCGCAAGGCTAAGTTTAAGCTCTCTGATGTAGTGAGCGACGGATACGCCAGTGTGTTGTTGAAATACGCGTTGCAGTTGCCAGCGCGACCAACAACTTGCTTTCGATATTTCATCTACGCTCAGAGTGCTGTCTAAGTTGGTGTGAATGTAGTCAAGCACCGATTGTATTCGGTTTATGGGGTGTGGGTTAATGGCGCTTGATTTCATGGCGTTCTACTTTCACATTAATAGTGATTTCATTATCTTTAATTGAGTATCATTATCAATAGGATGATGAAATAAAAAGTAAGTAACACAGATCACGATAAAACTGTAATGGATTGCAAGTATGAGTAATTATTGCCCATATTAGAGTTTTTGCTTAAATTCTGGAGCGTTCAGATGAAACTTTTTTTATCAATAAAATACAATCGCTTATGACGTTTTGTGCAACTTATTTAAACGTTTGCACTGGCAAGTGTTGATGTAAATCAAATAGTCGTAGACAATATTGCCCCGTGTCGGACTCTCCTCCAGCGAGTACAGTGTGTACTTTTGAGACATAAGTGACTTAAATGACCTCAATACGTCGTGTTTCCAAGAATCGGAAATGCAACTTCTTGAGGTTCTTTGGGCCCATAGACTTTACCTATCAACGTAATAGGTAAGACCAATTTTCTATTTTGAGGTGCCATTGATAGGGTTGGCTCATTCTCTAGCCGTATCCGGGCACACAATAAGTACCTCGTTTTTAAGGGAAAGATGATGGTAATACCAGAAAACAGCAGCATCGTTATTTTTGGTGCTTCAGGTGACCTTACGTACCGTAAGCTCATTCCTGCTTTATACCACCTCTACGCGAACAAGCAGCTTCCAGAGAATTTTGCCATTCTGGGTGTAAGTCGCACTGAATACAGTGATGAGTCTTACCGCGCGAAGCTGAAAAAATCGCTTCAGGAAATGGAAAAGACTGAGCCAGAAACGCTTGATGCATTTATTAACCATCTGCACTACCAAGCAATTAATACTTCTGACACACAAGATTACGGTAAGCTATCTTCTCGCTTAGACCAACTTGCAGACGAATATCAATTCGAGCAACGCAATACGCTTTTTTACTTAGCAACCCCACCAAGTTTATACAGTGTGATCCCTGCAAGTCTTGCAGCACATGGTCTTAACAGTGAAGAGGATGGCTGGAAACGCCTGATCATTGAGAAACCATTCGGCTATGATCTTGAATCGGCGCGTATTCTGGACAAAGAAATTCACGAGCACTTCCAAGAGCATCAAATCTACCGAATTGACCATTACTTAGGTAAAGAAACGGTACAAAACCTACTTGTGCTTCGTTTCTCTAATGCGATGTTTGAGCCGCTTTGGAACCGTAACTTCATTGATTACGTTGAAATCACAGGCGCAGAATTCCTTGGCGTAGAGGAGCGTGGTGGTTACTACGACAACTCTGGCGCTGTGCGCGACATGTTCCAAAACCACTTGCTACAAGTATTAGCAATGGTAGGTATGGAACCACCAGCGCAAATCAATGCAGACTCGATGCGTGATGAAGTGGTAAAAGTGCTTCAATGCCTAAAGCCATTAGACGAAAACGCT
The DNA here is from genome assembly GCF_033337975.1 of Vibrio sp. Vb2880. Classification (NCBI taxonomy): domain Bacteria; kingdom Pseudomonadati; phylum Pseudomonadota; class Gammaproteobacteria; order Vibrionales; family Vibrionaceae; genus Vibrio; species Vibrio sp. Vb2880. The sequence goes on along the minus strand of NZ_JAWORT010000013.1, from coordinate 105,740 downwards.
CTGCGCAATGACCTAGTATTAGGCCAATACACGGCGTCTGAAGTTCGTGGGCAAAGCCTACGCGGCTACCGTGAAGAGCCGGGAGTTGCAGACGATTCTCGTACAGAGACTTACATCGGTTTGAAAGCGTACATCAACAACTGGCGTTGGAATGGCGTGCCATTTTACGTGCGTACTGGTAAGCGTCTTCCAACACGCGTTACTGAGGTGGTTATCCACTTTAAACAAACACCGCATCCTGTGTTTGGTCAAAACGCACCAGAAAACAAGCTGATCATTCGTATTCAACCAGACGAAGGCATTCAAATGAGCTTTGGCTTGAAAGAGCCAGGCGCAGGCTTTGAAGCGAAGGAAGTGAAAATGAACTTCCATTACGCTGACCTGCAAGAAACGCAAATGCTAACGGCATACGAGCGTCTTCTACTTGATGCTTTGAATGGTGATGCTACGCTATTTGCACGTAGTGATGCGGTGGAAGCGTGCTGGCAATACGTACAGCCAATCTTAGATTTTAAGCAAGATCCACAATCCCTCTTCGGGTACGCATGCGGCACTTGGGGACCTAAAGAGTCAGATGACTTGTTACAGCGTGATGGCCGCGCTTGGCGTTTCCCATGTAAAAACTTAACAGATACGGATTACTGTGAACTATGATCAACCATAAGATCTACCAAACAGCAGAACAGGTAGTTGAAAGCCTAGCTAACGATATGAAAGCGTTTAGCGAAATGGGCAGACCTGTTCACATCTCTCTTTCTGGCGGCAGCACTCCTAAAATGCTGTTTAAACTACTGGCTTCAGAGGCTTACGCAACCTCCATTCAATGGGAAAACCTCCACTTTTGGTGGGGTGACGAACGTTGTGTTGCCCCTGACGATGCAGAAAGCAACTACGGTGAAGCGAACACGTTGTTGTTTAGCCAAGTAAATATTCCTGCAGAAAACATTCACCGCATCCGTGGCGAAGATGAGCCTAAAGCAGAAGCCGAGCGCTTTGCAAAAGAGATGGCAGAGGTAATCCCGAATGAAAACGGCACACCTGTGTTTGACTGGATCTTATTAGGCGTTGGTGCAGATGGTCATACAGCTTCTCTGTTCCCTGGCCAAACGAATTATGATGATGCGAACCTATCTCTTGTGGCGTCGCATCCTGAATCGGGCCAACTTCGTGTGTCGAAAACCGCACGCGTATTAGAAGCAGCGAAACGCATTAGTTACTTAGTGCTTGGTGCAGGAAAAGCGGACATTGTTGAAGAAATTAACAGTTCACCAGCACACGCACTGCCATACCCAGCGGCTAAGATTCAAGCGAAATCGGGCCTAACGGAATGGTATTTAGATTTAGACGCGGCAGCAAAAATTGCTTAAGACGCTGCTCGTCGATGAAATAAAATTGGAGAGAAACAATGAAAGGTGATATCGGTGTAATTGGCCTAGCAGTAATGGGTCAAAACCTTATCCTAAACATGAACGATCACGGCTTTAAAGTGGTTGCTCACAACCGTACTGCTGCTAAAGTAGACGAGTTCCTGGAAGGTCCAGCGAAAGGCACAAACATCATCGGTGCATACTCTCTAGAAGAACTAGTAGAGAAGCTAGAAACACCACGTAAAGTGATGCTTATGGTTCGTGCAGGTGACGTTGTTGACACGTTCATTGACAACCTAATTCCGCTTCTAGACGAAGGCGACATCATCATCGACGGTGGTAACACTAACTACCCAGATACAAACCGTCGCGTAGCACATTGCCGTGAGAAAGGCATTCACTTCATCGGTACTGGTGTATCTGGTGGTGAAGAAGGTGCACGTTTTGGTCCTTCAATCATGCCTGGCGGCGCGGCTGAAGCTTGGGAAGCGGTTAAGCCTATCTTCCAAGGTATCTCTGCAAAAACTGACGCTGGCGAGCCATGTTGTGACTGGGTTGGTAACGACGGTGCTGGTCACTTCGTTAAGATGGTACACAACGGTATCGAATACGGTGACATGCAGCTTATCACTGAAGCTTACCAGTTCATGAAAGACGGTCTTGGTATGTCTGCAGACGAGATGCAAGCAGTATTCGCTGACTGGAACAAGACTGAACTAGACAGCTACCTTGTTGAAATCACGGCTGACATCCTTGGCTACAAAGATGAAGACGGTGAGCCTCTAGTTGAGAAGATCCTAGACACAGCAGGCCAAAAAGGTACTGGTAAATGGACTGGTATCAACGCACTAGACCTAGGCATTCCACTAACGCTTATCTCTGAGTCTGTATTCTCTCGTTGTCTATCTGCACTGAAAGACCAACGTGTTGAAGCTGAGTCTCTATTCGGTAAGACAATCACTCCAGTTGAAGGCGACAAGCAAGAGTGGGTTGATGCACTACGTCAAGCGCTACTAGCTTCTAAGATCATCTCTTACGCTCAAGGCTTCATGCTAATGCGCGAAGCGTCTAACGAGAACGGTTGGGACCTAAACTACGGTAACGTAGCTCTAATGTGGCGTGGTGGTTGTATCATCCGTTCTGCATTCCTAGGCAACATCCGTGATGCGTACGAAGCGAACCCAGATATCGCGTTCTTAGGTTCTGATGAGTACTTCAAAAACATCCTACAAGGCAGCCTAGCAGCATGGCGTAAAGTAGCAGCGAAGTCTCTAGAGTCTGGTATCCCAATGCCATGTACGATTTCTGCGCTATCTTTCCTAGACGGTTACACAACTGCTCGTCTACCAGCGAACCTGCTTCAAGCTCAACGTGACTACTTCGGTGCTCACACTTATGAGCGTATTGACCGTCCACGTGGTGAATTCTTCCACACTAACTGGACTGGTACAGGCGGCGACACAGCGTCTACAACTTACGACGTGTAATCGTTTTAAGTAAACCGACTAAATATAAAGATATAAAGGGATGCCCAAGTGGCATCCTTTTTTGCGTCTGTAAGATATTGGTAGATTTAAAAGTTACATTAAACGTTGATTCGTCACGCACTTCTCAGAAATGGGAGAGCAGGTTTTTTTCTTCCGATTAGAATATGCCGAGTTAAAAAGTCTAAGGAATAGTGGAGATGACCACCGATAAGTTTCAGTGTTTGAGTAAAAGAAATAAAGTTAAAAGAAATGGTTGCTTAAAGAAAATTGAAGAAAATGAAGTAGATATATATGTATTAGATAGCAGAGGCCTCGTTGATCTTTGGATATTTGAAAAAAGATTCAAAGGATTAAGTGAAGAACAAGTTAAGGACCTTGCAGCATCTATGAAAGTTGCTGAGTTTGTTAGCTCGAGGGGAAGTTTATTACATGATATTGCCGCATTCTATATACTCGCAGAAGACCTTCATAAAGGAGGGACGATAATCGGGAAATATGAGATAACTAGGAATGGTTCTAAAAGTTACATCACCTTTAAAGGCAACCACAGACTCAGAAGTATAGTAAAAGGCACACGTTACCTTTTGAACAATGCCAACATTTTGGCTTTAGGAATAGGACAAGCTGGTCTGAAAGTGAGTGCTAAAGGTGGAGTGTTTCTCACAATTATTTATTCAGTCCCCTATCGAACTCTAGAGCTTGCATTTAAAAAAGATTATTTGTTCAGTAATTGGGTTGTCAATGTGAGTTCTGACGTTATAAAAGCTTCAATTTCAGCGACAATTGGATACTTAGCAGGAGCTTATTTTATAGGTGCTACAGGAGTCGTATTATTACCTATTGGAGTTGGTATTGTTGCTGCTTTATTAGTTGGAGAGGTGCTAAATTCTTTGGAAGGAAAGCTCGAATTGAAAGAAAAAGTTATTGCGGCTATCGATGAGCACTTTGAGAAGAGGGCTATACAAGCAATTGACGAAATCAATGAAGACATTGTGAGACGCAAATCTATAAGTCAACTTAAGCGTGCTACCACCAAGGCTATTTTCTTATGATAGAACAGAAGCACCCGGCGCATTCAGCTTTCGTTTTGGTAATATGTATTACCTTGAGTGCGTACTCAAGTTATCGGTTGTATGAGTATTTAACATTAGAGTCTCTCCAACATCAAATAAATAGTAACTTTTTAGTCATATATTTAAGTACGTCTCATGTGATTAGTGTTAGTGGCCTGATTCTAGCTCCGACTTTAAGTGTATTTATAGCTTCTCGTGTTATTTTTAAATCTTCAAGTGTATCGATCAAATGGATGGGTTTTGCAACTGTACTTGCTTTGCTAGTTGCTATTCCTGGAAGACTTTGGGAGTTCGGACGACTGCAAAATATTGCCGAAACCAACGGTTACTTGACATGTCCACCTTTCACAATTGCATCAAGCGGAATGTTTGTAGAAGCTATGGTAAAAGAAGAAAAATACTGTATAGAACCAGAAATTAATCGTATTGGTATGTATGGTTATTTTCACGAACTCGAACGGATTGATAACTATATCAAGTCACATAGAAATGACATTCAATAGAAAAGAGCGCCTAGGCGCTCTTTTCAGTGGTCGTTTTCTTGTTTTGATAAAATCTGTCTTTTAGGTAGAGAATTGCACTGACCACAAGAGCCACTAAAGAAACAGTGAATAGGGCGTACATGCTGAGAATCCATGCGAATGTGGCCGTCAAGAATGCAATGAAGGAAAACATCCTGCTGAAAGACATCACATGGCCAAGTTTGTTACTTTTCATAAACGCCTCCCGAAGCTAAGTGGGGATAGACAATTGTGGTCATATGCCACACTTTTAATTGTCTGCTCTTTTGGGGCGTTTAACACAAAAAAGTGGCTAAAGATTTCTCAAAAAAGGTGAAATATTGAACTGGTAGACAAATCGTTAAACTGAGTTGCACAGATATGACTTCGGTTGTCTATAACTTCAAAGTTTTTAACTACGCAGATTAAGGGCATGTAGCGTTATTATTATCGTATTCGAACTCTACGATGCACAATTGCAAGTGAAACTACACTCGTAAGCTCATCCTTGTCGTCAGTTACAGTAAAAGCTTTTTTCTCTTTTTAACAATACCTTAGTAACTACGGGCAATTAAACCCGTTTTTCGATCGAAACTCAGATTGCACAAAAGGTGAAAAAGAGTGCTAGGTAAGCCTTTAAACTACGCCTATAATTAGCGCCCACATGGAGGATGTTTATTATATGAACATCCTTTATTTTTTGAAACTAGCAACAAGGATCCAGTAAAACATGTTTTTCTGGTTTTGTTTACGTCGACCAAGAAGGTAATTAACACAGCAAATTGAGGTTCTAAGATGACTCTTAACAAGTACTTTGTTTTCATTCCAGCAGAATTGGAACAGGAAATGCACAAGGACAATCAAGTGATCTCTGAGAAGGAAACTCAACGTCAGGCATTAGTAAAACAGGCGCAACAACAAGGCGGCCTGTAAGCTAGGTTTCAAAGAGAAAGAGCACCGCAACGGTGCTCTTTTTGTATCTGAGGTCGTAGAATTAACTTAATATGCCAAGGCTTTTCAACTTTCTGTAAATGGTATTTCGGCTCACACCAAGCATACGAGACGTTTTGCTAATGTTCCCCTGATTGGCTTGATATGTTTTGAGCAACTTATCTTCGACGGTTGCACGCAGTTCTGAAGTTGGTTCAGCGGATGCTGCCCCTTCTTGAGCTTGGCTGAGTTTCTTACTTAGGTGGGCTGGGACGTGTGTGAGTTCCAATATTTCTTCACCTTGCGCCATTAAGGCGGATACTTTGATTAAACTATCGAGTTCACGTAAATTTCCTGGCCATGAGTAAGACAGCATCAGAGAAAGTAGGTGAGGGCAAAGCTGTTGTTCAGATTCGGCGTGACGCCGATGAATGTTCTCTATCAGTTGTCGTTTGTCATCACGTTCCTCAAAGCGAGGTAGCTCAATGATCAAGCCATTAAGGCGATAATACAAATCTTGGCGGAACAATCCTTCGCTGACCAAATGTTCCAGATCTTTATGCGTGGCTGCAATGATTTGCGTATCGACTTGAATACTTTGGTTTGAACCCACGGGAAGCACGGTTTTATCTTGCAATACATGGAGCAAGCGGCTTTGAGCTTCCAAGGGTAAATCCGCGATTTCATCCAGAAACAAAATCCCTTTGTGCGCTTGGCGAATTTTTCCCTGATAGCCTTTGCTGTTTGCGCCAGTAAAGGCACCGGCTACGTAGCCAAACAATTCAGATTCAACCAGATCTTTTGGTAGCGCTCCGCAGTTGACGGAAACTAACGGTCCCGTTTTTCTCTGGCTGTTTTTATGGAGTGCTTTTACAAACTCGTTTTTGCCAACACCAGTCTCTCCGATAATCAACAAACTGATGTCTTTATCGATGACGCGATTGGCTTGCTGCCAACAGTGCTCAACAGCGGAGTCGCCATAATGAAGATCATTGGACGCCGCTACAGCCCGAGACTTGACCTTGCTATATTTATCGGTAAGCGGTTTTGTTTTGAAAACGAAAGGGTGCACATTTCCCCGAGTGGATAGAATGTCGTCTAAGGATTGCCCAATGATATTTTTTTGCGCAAAAAGTTGAGAGGCTACTTGATTGTGAGCCAAAACTTGTCCGTCTTCATTTGCAATGATAATTCCTTGCCAACAACTATTCAGTAAACCTTTTTCGCACGCTAAATCCACACGAATATGCCCTTGTGGAATCAAGTTAAGTAGTTGATTCTCCACTTGCTGGACCATGTTTTGTACTAGTACTTGCGTTGAGAAGTCATGTCTCTTTTGCTCGCTCGTAATATCTAATACGCCAATGAGGTTACCAAGATGATCGAAAATAGGATTAGCCGAACAGCTAATAAAACGATGGTGTTGGATAAAGTGCTGATCTCCAATAACAGAAACGGGCTTTGCTTCAACCAAAGCTGTACCAATCGCGTTGGTGCCTTTGACCTTTTCTTGCCAGCATGCTCCAGAGCTTAGCGAGATTTCCGTTAACTTTTCACGAAATCTAGGCTGTCCCCAACTGCCGATGATGACACCATCTGAGTCTGTCAAAATTAAGCGACTGTCGCTATGAGCAAATAGCTGATTAAACAAAGGGAGCGCAAATTGAGTGACTGCCTCTAGCAAAAAATTGAGTTGGTGACGCCTATCTTGGAGCGTTGCTGGCGTTACTCGAATATCTTCAGGGCGTCGACGCTGTTTTAAACCCGCTTGTTCACTTCTGACCCATGAAGTTGAAAGCCAATTGTTATCGCTAATGTGTTGAAGTTCCATGACTGTACCATTTTGTCACAGTGAGGGTGTGCCATTTTGGAACACTTGAACATTGGTGTTCACACCATACATCCGCTCAAACGTCGCTCACTTGGTTTGTTATCGCTTGGTAATCATAGTTTTACATTTAATTAACAACAAGTGTGGTGTAGTTGGCGTGTGACTTGCGTAATGCTCTTTGTGAACAGTGCGATACGACACTGCAATAACACATTGAACGAGAAACAAAAGGAAGAGTTATGATCTATGCACAGCCAGGTAGTGAAAATGCCATTGTTAACTTTAAATCGCATTACGATAACTTTATCGGTGGGGAATGGGTAAAACCAACGGGTGGTGAGTACTTTGACAATATCTCACCAATCAACGGACAAGCGTATTGTAAAGTTGCTCGCTCTGGCGAGGAAGATATTAATTTAGCACTGGATGCCGCGCACAACATCAGAGCAAAATGGGCCAAAACCAGCGTGACAGAACGTTCGAACATCTTGCTGAAAATTGCTGACCGTATTGAGCAGCATCTAGAAGAGCTTGCGGTTGCAGAAACTTGGGAAAACGGCAAACCAGTTCGCGAAACCTTGGCGGCAGATTTACCTTTAGTAGTGGATCACTTCCGTTACTTCGCTGGCTGTATTCGCGCGCAAGAAGGCAGTGCGGCAGAACTGGATGAGCACACCGCAAGCTACCACTTCCCAGAACCGATTGGTGTGGTTGGTCAAATTATTCCGTGGAACTTCCCAATGTTGATGGCGGCTTGGAAACTAGCACCGGCACTAGCGGCGGGTTGCTGTGTGGTATTGAAGCCAGCAGAGCAAACCCCAACATCCATTCTGGTTCTGATGGAAAAAATCGGTGACCTTCTTCCTCCTGGTGTCATCAACGTTGTAAACGGATATGGTTCTGAAGCGGGTCAAGCATTAGCAACCAGCAACCGCATTGCGAAACTCGCGTTTACCGGGTCTACGCAAGTTGGCAACCACATTCTGAAATGTGCAGCAGACAACTTGATCCCATCGACAGTTGAGTTAGGTGGTAAATCTCCAAACATCTACTTCTCAGATATCTTCGATTACGAAGATGAGTATCTTGATAAGTGTATCGAAGGTACGTTACTTGGTTTCTTCAACCAAGGTGAAGTTTGTACCTGTCCATCTCGCGTACTGGTTCATGAAGCGATTTATGACAAGTTTGTAGAGAAACTGACGGAACGCGCACATCTGATTAAACAAGGTAATCCGCTCGATACCGATACTCAAGTCGGTGCTCAGGCTTCTCAAGAACAGTTTGATAAGATTTTAAGTTACCTGGAAATCGGCCGTGAAGAAGGCGCAAAAGTGGTCTTTGGTGGTGGAGTGTCAGAACAGCCAGAGTCTATCAACCAGGGGTACTACATTCAGCCAACCATGTTGGAAGGCCACAACAAGATGCGAATCTTCCAAGAAGAAATCTTTGGCCCAGTGATCGCTATCACCAAATTCAAAGATGAGGCTGAAGCGTTGGAAATCGCAAACGACACTGAATATGGCTTAGGCGCAGGTGTTTGGACACGTGATGCGAACGTTGCATATCGTATGGGCCGTAATATTGAAGCTGGCCGGATCTGGATTAACTGTTACCACGCTTACCCTGCACACGCAGCGTTCGGTGGTTACAAAAAATCGGGTATCGGGCGCGAAACGCACAAGATGATGCTGGATCACTACCAGAATACTAAGAACTTGCTGATTAGCTACAGCATCGACCCGTTAGGCTTCTTCTAGTGAAACTAAGTAATTAATAAAGAAAAAGCAGTATGAATCAAAACCCCGAATCTTCGGGGTTTTTTATTAGCGTGAGCTTGTCGGCTGAAGGTTAACCTAGATGTTTAACCTGCTTTTATTGTGATATCAGGAACGTTGAATTATCGCCACTTTTCGTTCCATAAGCTTTTCTACGGCGGCGTTTTGCTTGTCAATATTGAGTTGCGGATCAAAGTCCAAAACGCGATTGCAAGATTCGAGACTGGCAAATTGATTTAAACATTCACCAAGCTCTCTTTTAGAGCTTGTTCGCGTCATACTGCTTTCTGATGAGGAGAGTAGGGTGACTTTACGGCCATGAAACGTTCCTTGCGGCACTGCATCACTTTGCTGCGCTTGTTGAACGTCATGAACCGATGAATTGGTGTATGTGGATTGGATGTCATTGGACATAAAGACACCTAAACTCTCAAGTCTAAAGTTTGTGGCATCGGTGGTGCCTCATCAATGGTTACATGAGAAGACAATAACGCTTCCCACGACTCGCTGTGCGTCAGCAATTCTGCTAAAGCTGTTTCAAAATATTCGTAATCCAGTCGCCTAATGTTAATGAGTCGGTTTAAACATAGGACATGTCGGTGGTTATCTAAACTAAAAAATAACTGGTGCTCAGGCCAGTGATAATTAAAGGCCAAGAAAGAGCGATAGAGATCGGAATTTACAATTTGAAGGCCAACAATCTCAGCTTCGAGTTGCAGAGTTGTCGATTCAGGATGAAAGATGATATGCACCCTTAGATTATCATCAAAGGCTAAGCTTACTTCATTTTCCGTTAGATGCAGTGCAGGCAAGCCTATTTGATGAGCAAACTTTAGCAAAATCTCATCGATAGTTTGGCGTGCTGACATAGGAGTAGTCCCTTTTGAAATTTTATCAAGGAAAATATTAGATGTATCTCTTCATGTTTATCAATATTAGTCGGTTGTTATTATATTTTGGCTTTTAAATGTGTTGAGAGAAATAGAACGGAAAAATTAAATGTGTTCAGATGCATATCTTAATGGCAATGATATATATGAATATCACTTTTCTCTAATGAACTTCAATTAAGGAAGGAATGAAAGAGAACAGAAACTGCTTTTGAAATTACAGTCCATGTTAACTACGTGTTGTTGAAAAATGCGATTTATTGTCCGCTTGTAGTATAAATATAAGTTGATCTTTTATATTTTTACATAAAGAATTGTGTGAATTTCAAATGAGCTAGATTATATAAAATACGTTTATGGGGTCATAATGAACAATTCTATATGGGCTGGTTTTATTGGGTTATTCATACTGAGTGGGTGCAGTCAGACTGTGTCCGTCAATGGGGTGGATGGCTTTGATACACAGAGTCAGGCATCAGTCTATGGTTGGGTTTCTGTCGACGGCTACTTTCCACCTTCGATTACTTCTCTTGAAGTGGAAATATGTAAAGTTATTGATAATCAATGTCTTAAATCGGCGTCTCAGAGCTACCAAGGCGTTCAGTTGCCTGTGCAGTATTCGTTTTTAATTGCACCAATTCAAGCTGGTGAAGGAAAAATGAAGATTATTGGAAAGCTTTATTCAAACGGTGAGCTCGTTGCGGAAAAAGAAAAGAGCTATTTATTTTTAGAGGGAAATAAACAAGAAAACTTGATTCTTGTTCCAAAAATAAACAGATAAAATTTTAAGCACTACATTTTTATTAGAATTTTCTAATTTATAAAAATAAAGACTATATCTTTCCTTTTGTGAAAGATTTGTTGTCTTTTATAAACATTAATTACATGACTTTGAAGTCATCGGGTCAGTTGTTTTTTAGACTCATACTTGTTGCAAAAACAGTATTTTTTATGATTATATCTCGCTCCTTGAACACGTTGGTTTGGCGTTTTAGGCTATAAAATATACATTTTTATGATTTTGGAAATTTAATTTTGTTCTCGAAACGATGCCGAAATCTATTTAATTGTATTCTAATGTATAACAAAACAACCAAACTTAAATAACCAAATGATATTTAAGTTTTGGCTAATGATAAACGCTATCTGATAAAAATAATAAAGACGGACAGCAGAAATTTACTAAGTCAAACTTTTACCTTTAGGTAAAGGTAATGCTTGGGTTATTCGCTAATTATTCGGGGGGTATGGTAAGTGATAGAACTTCTATGCTCTTTTCTTTGCTTCTTTAATTCATACAGCAGTACTTAGAAATAACAACAATCAAAGTAGTGCTTTGAAAGTTTCTCAACATTTGCACTGAGAAACTCAAAATAATGAAGGGTAGAAAATGGATGTGTCAGGCCAACTAAACTCAGAAAGGGTCGACTCGAGTTCACGAAAAATTCGTAGTTTTTCCTGCTATGAAAAATCTGACGAAGTATTTCACTCAGACCAGTCTCACATTGTTGTCGTTCACAATGGTCAGCTTCGAGTTCAAACAGGTGATTGCACAATCGATGTTGCTGCAGAAAATGGGGTATTTCTATCCCAAGGGGATTACTTGTTAGAGTACTCTCCACTAGATGGGGCATACAAAGCGTCGATTATTGCTTACGACAATGAACTCGTTAGTCAGTTGCTGCAAAAACACAGTGATCTCTTGATGATGCTGCCTAAGGTAGACAAAGTTTGTTCTGGTTTGTTTACTTTTGGTTTGAACATACTCGTTGAACAAGTGCTTTCTAGCATGCAGACGCTTGAGCAACAAGCGTACCCTGATGCCATTATGTGCCTAAAATACGAAGAACTACTCATTCTCTTGCTACACAGCAAAGGAGGAGAATCACTGTATGCGTTGCTGTCACAACAAACAAACCGTACGTCGGAACGGTTACGTCGATTTATGGAACAGCATTACTTAAAAGAATGGAAGTTGACAGACTACGCGCAGGAGTTTGGTGCCAGCTTAACCACTTTTAAAGAGCTTTTTAATGAGCACTATGGCATTTCTCCAAGAGCCTGGATCAGTGAGCGTCGACTACTGCATGCTCATAAACTGCTGTTGACGAGCAAGATGAGCATCGTAGATGTGGCGATGGAGGCAGGGTTTTCCAGCCAGTCTTACTTTACGCAGAGTTACCGTCGTCGTTTTGGAACGACCCCAAGCCGCGTACGTTCGGGAGACGATCAAGTGGCTATCGCGAAATGAAATGACTTGGGACTAAAATTTTCTGACTAATTTTGAAAGTCACTCACCAGTGTAAATTCTATTATGTATCGTGTAACAACGAACGATTAAAAATTATTACATCTCTTTCTTTCTGGATTGTTCGAAAGGGGTGCGGAGACGAACATAAATGAAAAAGCAGCATTGGCGACGCCGTTCGCTTTTTCCAGACAGCATAGTGACACAGCGGAAAGTGACTGTTTTACAAAGAGGAGCTCGTTATGAAAGCGCCTCGAAACCTACGCAGGATCTCAATGTTGTGCACGTCAATCACCGACAATTGTTGAGTGAAGGCGTCATAAATTATGAGCAGTTATCTTTACTTCAACGCTTGTTGGATAGAAATGTCGTCGATAGCCTATGCGCTAGCCAGTTAGTTAAAACGTATCAAAAACTTGGTGCTTCGATAGACCGGTTTGCCATGCGTTTATTTTTGGAAATTGGATCGCAGCTCAGTGATAGCAGCACAATCACAACGTTCGAACAAAGGCTGGACTACATCAACTCTCGTCTGGGCTTTCGCTTTAATTTGGCTGTCCCAAAAACGTTGATGCTTTGTTTCCATTTATCACTCAACGAGTGGATTAACCGACAAGTCGATCAAAGTGCTCTTCATGCTTCGATTAAAGTTGAACAACTTATCAATCAACTCGATATTCAGAAGGAATATTGGTCGAAGCTATCAGGGGAAGACACCAGTGCCGTCTTTGTTCAACAGCAACTCGATCTTATTAAGAGCCAGCAGCATCAACTTAAAAAGCAACTTGGGACGTTAAGCGAACAACAGTTGCAAGTGATTGAATGTCATCGTTTGTTAATTGAGAAGTGGCAACCGTCTTTAGACGAGCTGAAAGGGTTCGCGGAGTACACCTCTACAACCGAACAATTTATTTCTGAGTGGAAAAATTGGTGTTTGGAAGCGCGACTTGAAGCCCCTGAGCTGAACGAAGTTTGGGATGCATGCGATGTGGTTTACAACGACCAAAATGCGGTTGCGAAAGTATGGCAATGGTTCAAGAACATGCAAACTGTTGGTGATATCGATCACTACTATTTTGATACTCAAAGTGGTCAGTGCGGCCAGGCTTGCAATCACCTCAGCCAGATCTAAATAGGGCGTTAAATGTTAGATAAGATGATGAAATCTTTAGCGGAAGCGCTAAAGGTAGGGGATTTTATTGCCTCAGAAAATGGTTCTTACAACATCGAGGTTGACCAGTTATCACTGACCATCAAGCAACATGCGTCATGGATTTTATGGGAAGCGACGTTACCCTTCCAGTTTAAAGAGCATCTAGATTATCAACAAGAACAAGCGTTACAACGTTGCATGCAGCTCTCATTAAAAACCATTCGTGAGGATGGCGGCGTACTGACAACCAATGATGATCAGCAATTGATTTTGCAAAGTAAAGTACGGGTTGAGGACTGTTCGGTGGAACGGTTCTCTGCTTTGCTTTCTAAGCACGTCAATCTCTGTGAGCGTTACATTGCATTATTGGAACAAGAACGTGTGAACCACACAATCAACCATACAGTGTGGTTACCATGATGCTAAAAATCTTTCCCAACATTAGACGTGCTGCAACAAAGGCATTGTTATGCGCAGTGAGTGTTGTTCCTTTGGGATATGCGCAAGCAACAGACTTACACTGGCCCGAACAACCGTTCCGCTACTATGCAGATAACGACTCATTAAAAGAGTTGTTGAATAACTTCGGTGCAAATTATCGTGTCTCGGTTTCTGTTAGTGACAAAGTCAACGATCGAGTGAATGGGCGTTTTACCCCTGAAGATCCGGCGGAATTCCTCGATTACTTATCGCAAGTGTACAACTTGATGTGGTATTTCGATGGTGCCGTCTTACATGTCTATAAGGCGACAGAAACTCGCTCACGTTTACTTCAATTGGAATTACTTACGGCTAGAGAGCTACGCAGTACGTTAATTTCCACCGGCGTTTGGGATTCTCGTTATGGTTGGAGAGCGGCTGAGAGCAAAGGGTTAGTCTATCTTGCGGGTCCTCCACGTTATGTCGACTTAGTGGTACAAACGGCGGAGGCATTGGAAACGCGCTTGCTGCAGAAATCGAATTCAACCGACGAATTATTCGTTGAGATAATTCCTTTGAAGTACGCTTCTGCAACGGATAGAGAAATTGCATATCGAGATCAGACAATTACGGTCCCTGGCATCGCATCGGTGTTAAAACGGGTCGTGTCTGGTGTTCAAACTCAAGTGACGAGTGCGTCTAGCAAAGAAGTTACCAGTTCAGATAAGCCTGTAAAAAGTAATAAAACCGCCTCAGTTCATGGTGGCGCAACAGTTGAAGCAGAGCCGGGCCTTAATGCGATTATCGTTCGTGATACTCAAGCACGATTACCGCTCTATCGTAAACTGGTCGCGCAATTAGACCAGCCGCAATCAAGAATTGAAGTCGCGCTATCGATTGTCGATATCAGTGCCAACGATTTAAGTCAGTTAGGCGTGGATTGGCGAGCGGGAGTGTCTGTCGGAAACAACCGCATTGTCGATATCAAAACAACAGGGGATGTGAATTCGGGGGATGTGACGCTCGGCAGTGGACAGAACTTTAAGTCCTTGCTTGATTCAACCAACCTAAATTACTTGCTGGCTCAAATTCGTTTATTGGAATCCAAAGGCAGTGCTCAAGTGGTTTCAAGACCAACATTGTTAACTCAGGAAAATGTCGAAGCGGTACTGAACAACAGCAGCACGTTTTACGTCAAGCTGGTTGGTAAAGAAACCGCAGCACTGGAAGAGGTCACGTATGGCACGTTACTGAGAATTGTCCCACGTATCGTTGGTGATAGATTTGCTGCACGACCTGAAATTAACCTGAGCCTTCATCTCGAAGACGGTGCAAAGATCGCTGATGGTGGCGTCGATGACCTTCCTTCCGTTCGTAAAACTGAAATCAGCACCTTAGCGACGGTTAAACAAGGGCAAAGCTTACTTATCGGTGGTGTGTACCGAGATGAAGTGAGCCATCAGTTACGTAAAGTGCCATTGCTAGGAGACATCCCATATTTAGGCGCGCTGTTTAGAAGTAATACCAATACTAAGCGCCGCACAGTACGAATGTTTATTTTAGAACCTCGAATTGTTGTGGATGGTATTGGCGATAGTGTGTTGATTGGCAACGAATATGACTTGCGACCAAGTATCGGCAAGCTTAACAACATCTCCAACAATAGCGCTGAATTTAAATCGGTAGTGGAAGTATATAGCTGCACATCGAGGGTTCAAGCCGAGCGCTATCAACAAGACTTATTGTCACAGCAAAAGTCGTCTCAATTAACGCAGTGCCAATTACCAACAGGGCAAAAGGGTTGGCGGGTGAAAGTATTGGAATGTGATGACTCACAAAGTGAGTGTGTGCGCCCTTCAGAGGAGTCTTAACCGCGATGCAGCAATGGAAAATTCGTATTTTATCAGGCGTGCATACCGGAGTAGAAGTCACCTTACCTGAAGGTGCTCTCGTGCTTGGCAGTGACGACTTTATTGCTGATCTTGTACTGTCTGATGCTGGGGTCGAAGCGAACCATTTCACCCTCGTTTGCCAGCAAGACTCAGTCATTTTACGAGGCTGTGAAGAGGCAAATCTTAACAGTGAAGACATCGCTGTTGCAGGTGATGGTATCGAGTTGTCACGCCATGCTGTTGTCTCGGTTGGCGTTGTGAAGTTCGCTCTGGGATACGCGGAAGATGCGTTAATTGTGAGTAACGTCAGCGACGAATCTAGCCAACAGAATACACCTGTGGTTGCTGTGCAACGCTCTAGCTGGAAAAAAACAACACTCATCGCTTTGCTTTGCAGTTTTGTCCCGAGTGTCATTTTTGCTGGTATGTGGTACAGCCAAGCTAACGGAAACAACAATGAAATTGTTACAGAAGCAGAACCCATTGTTTTGGTACGTAACATCTTAGGCGAGCTCAAACTTAGCGACGTTCGTGTGGAATGGAATGCCGCCGCACGCCAAGCAGTCCTAGAGGGTTATGTTGAAGACCGAACACAGAAACTCGATCTGCTTGGTCGAATTGATGTCTTGGGCATCAATTACAAAAGTGACTTAAGAACGATGGAAGAAATTCGTCGCGGGGTTCGATTTATTTTGCGCAACCTCGGCTATCACCAAGTGAAAGTCGAAAATGGCGATGAGACCGGCACACTGCTGCTGACGGGCTATATCGATGATGCAAGCCGCTGGAACCAAGTTGAACAAATCTTGGAGCGAGACGTGCCTGGTCTTGTTGCGTGGAAGGTTGAACTGCAGCGAGCGGGTGCCTACATGGATACGCTAAAAGCGTTATTAACGGATGCGGAGCTACTGAAGAAAGTCCAGTTGGTCACCAGCGGTGATCGCATCGAAGTTCGTGGTGAGCTTGATGATATCGAAACGACTCGATTTTACGGTGTGACCCGAGACTTCCGGGAACAATATGGTGAGAAACCGTACTTAGTTTTGAAATCCATACCTAAGGTGAGTAAAGGCACTAACATCGATTTCCCGTTTCGTAGCGTTAACTTTGGCCAGGTTCCATATGTGATTCTGACCGATAACGTTCGCTATATGGTCGGTGCAAGAACGCCTCAGGGCTACCGAATATCCAGTGTTACACCTGCTGGTATTGAGTTGGTTAAAGGCGGGCGGGTGATAACAATAGAACTTGGATATGAAGGCGAGACGAACAATGACAAATCTTGAACAAATTTTAAATAACGACACAAACGGTGCGGAAGTGCACAAGATTAAGAGCAAGCTCTTAGAAGCACAAGCGGTGGTGAAACGTCAGTTGGATTTAGGGTGCTCACCACAGCAGTACCAATTGCTACTCAAACAGTATGAAGCTTACACAGCCGCCCATGCGGTCGTTGAATCATACGAAGCTAACTAAAAAATACGAGGAAGTCTTATGTCATTTTACGATGCTAGTAACAGTGTAAACCTTGATGATGTTAAAGCTAAGTTAGAACAACAAGCGAAAGATGCCAACACAGAAGTGACGGCAGCCATCAAGAACCTAGAAACCAATGCCGATGATCCATCAAAGCTTGCCGAGCTTCAGCACGCGATCAACAAATGGTCTGTTGTTTACAATATCAATGCGACCACCACTCGTGCGATTAAAGATGTGATGCAGTCGATTCTCCAGAAGGTGTAAAGCATGGAACGAGAAACGCGCCAACTGCTGGCTGAAATCGCGCTGATGGCAACAGGTATGCATCGTCATCAAGAAGCCAACACGATTGCAGACGGCCTTGAAGCAAGCTCAGGTTCTGAAGAGACCGTTGCGATGATTCGTGCAATGAGCCTCATGAATAAAGGCTTGTATGAAGAGGCTCATCAATTACTCGAACCACTTTGTAACGCCTATCCAGATCTGATCAGCTTAGCGGCTCTTGCTTCTGCCAAAGCCGGTTTACTGAGCAAAGCGGAAAGCTGGGTAGAACTTGCGTCACAAGGAAGCGAAGAAAGCCAAGCATTTGCTGCGAGCTTTTCTCAGGAGATTAGGAATCTTGGATGATCATTGATTCGAGTAACCTAGGTCTTCAACACCAATCTTTGCGCCAGTCGGAGTCGCGCCATTATGAGCGGAGCGATGAAGACAAGATGAAAGCACTCATGGAGCGAAGTGACAAGCAAGAGCAAGTTTCACATGTTTCTCCAAAAGAGACGCTAGAGAAAACAGAAGCGAAACTGGCGGAGATCAAAGCGTGGTATGAATCATTAAAAGACGCAGAGGTTGTCAGTAAACAAAGTGTCTTATCGTCGTTAAATGAAGCGTTTTCCGACCCTCAAGTTAAACGAGAGGCAATGTGGTACGCCTTTCATGAGGCGAAGAGTGCAAAAGGCAACGAACAGCCACAATCTGATTTGTTAAAGGTGTTGAAGCAGGAGTTACTAGGGAGTTTTTCGGGACAGCTTATTGCCGAACCACCTGCTGATAAAACAGCACTAAAAGCAATGCTAGCGCAGCATTTTCCACTGGGTGCCCAGAAAGAACAAGCCTTATGGCATTGCTGGGCAGAGTTGAAGTCGTTACCTGATATGGCATCAACACTGGACATGGTTCGTGATGAACTTAGCTTCATGATCCAAAAAAATGCGATGGTGAAAAACATCATGACTCACAGTCACAAGTTAGATTTATCTTAGGAGTACATATGATAAACACGCAGTACACCGAGGTGATGCAAACCAACATTGATAAGTTACAGGATGCGCAAGTCGAAGACGGTTTAAGCGAACGTTTTGAGCAAGCCATGTCGGTTCCCGAGGCAAGTAATGGCCTGGAGGGAGGTTTGCTAGAAAACATCAGCGAGTTGAAAAACACTATCGATAACGCGAAAAGTAACCTGCAAGACAACATGAAGATGGTGGGTGATGATCCGGCGCAATTACTGCAAATGCAGTGGGCGCTGACACGCATTACTTTTCAAGAAGAGCTGATCGCGAAAACCGTGGGTAAAACCACACAAAACGTAGAAACCTTATTGAAGGCACAATAGTGATGATGAATAAAATGAGAGCAGTTTTCATCATGCTCACGTTGTTTCTGGTAGGTTGTCAGACCGAGTTATACACCAACGTTACTCAGAAAGAGGGTAATGAGATGTTGTCGATCTTACTATCCGAAGGTGTCGTTGCAACAAAAGAGCCTGACAAAGACAACACCGTCAAGTTAATGGTAGACAGTTCTCAAATCGCCTTCGCGGTAGACGCGCTAAAGCGAAAAGGTTATCCAAGAGAGCAGTTTTCCACACTGAAAGAAGTGTTTCCCAAAGACGATTTGATCTCGTCACCATTAGCAGAACGAGCACGTTTGGTATACGCGAAATCTCAGGAGCTCTCCTCAACCTTATCTCAGATTGATGGCGTGCTAGTGGCACGTGTTCATGTTGTTTTGGAAGATCAAGATCTGCGTCCAGGAGAGCGCCCAACTCCAGCTTCTGCCTCCGTATTTATTAAACACGCAGCAGATATTGCGCTTGATTCATATGTTCCGCAGATCAAATTATTAGTGAACAATAGCATTGAGGGGCTGAACTACGATCGAATCAGCGTAGTGATGGTACCCTCATCAGAGGTTCGAGTTGCTACTCAAAACAATCAATTTAAAAGCATTTTGTCGGTTCAGGTCACCAAAGAGACGGCGAATAATCTTATCGCCATTTTGGTGTTCTTGGTAGCGGCACTCATCGGCTCGAATATCGCTACTTTTACATGGTGTCGTAGGAACACGAAGCGTGGTTAAACCAGAAACACCACTCGCGCAGGTACAACACCAGTTTAACTATGCGCCTTGCCAGTACATCCATAGAAGTTGGATAGAGCAAAAGCAGCCTTGGTTACTAAATATCGAAGGCTGGAGAGATAACCCCATGTTTAACCAATGGTGCATAAATGAGTGGGCGTTATCTCCCGTTCCTGAGACGGCTTTTAACAAACCTTGCCATAGCTTGGCGTTGCTCCCAGCGGATGCGTTGAACCAACTCGTATTGATGGTGGGCGGAGCTTTACATTGTGTGGCAATGCGAGGCGTTGTTTTAAAACATCCTAAACAGGTTCTGAACAACGTATTTGGTTTGGAAGGCGCTCGGTTCCTAATTCAAAACGGGCCTATGCTGTTATCCAGCTGGCCGCAAGGCTGGCAGCGTTCGTTACCAGAACTACTGGATGAAAGGTCTGTTGAAGCAAGCATGAGGGCGCTGGGATATTTTTGGATGAGGTTTATTTTGATTAACTCACCGGAAGATGTTGTTCTTCGTTGGCAATTCAAATTAGAAAAGCAACTTAGCGAAAACGCGGAAACAGCTAACTGGTTGGAAGCGGATCAACGAGATCTGGCGTATCGACTCACAAAAAAAATCGCAAAACAGGTTATTCCTCAATGGTTTCATTTGTTGAAATAAAAACAGACAATTTGCAGCTGGCACCTGGCTTAAAGGTGCTGAAAGCGAAAGATTATGCCAGTTATCTGGATTCGCAACACTTAGTTGAAGCCGCGAACTCCAAAGCTGAAAGCATCATTGCTAATGCCCAGCAAGCCTACGAAACCGAAAAACAACGTGGTTATCAAGATGGCCTTGCACAAGCCAAGATTGAAAATGCGCAAACGATGGTTGAAACCTTAGCACGTTGTAATGACTACTATCAGCAAGTCGAAGAAAAAATGACAGGTGTGGTGTTAGAAGCAGTACGTAAGATCATCGATACCTTCGATGATGTCGATACCACGGTGAGTGTAGTTCGAGAAGCGTTGCAACTGGTGAGTAAC
Source organism: Vibrio sp. Vb2880 (assembly GCF_033337975.1). NCBI lineage: Bacteria > Pseudomonadati > Pseudomonadota > Gammaproteobacteria > Vibrionales > Vibrionaceae > Vibrio > Vibrio sp. Vb2880. The sequence continues at coordinate 85,311 of NZ_JAWORT010000013.1, read as the reverse complement.
CAAAAGCAGGTCATTTTACATGTCCACCCAGAGCAGGTTGTTGAGGTGAGAGAAAAGGTGGCTGGTGTATTAAGTGATTTCCCTGAAGTCGGTTACGTTGACGTGGTAGCAGATGCGCGCTTGAAAAATGGAGGCTGCATTTTGGAAACAGAAGTTGGGATCATCGACGCTAGTATTGATGGACAGCTGCATGCATTAAAGCAAGCCATGGTGAAGCAGCTCAGCGAGCGTAAAATTACGATTCATGAATGAACCTCAAAAACTCAGCACTTGCTGAGTTTTTTCATTTTAATGCCTTTAAACAAAAAAAATCCGACCATTTCTAAAATATTCACTGCCATAAATCCTTAAGAATACACCTAAGAAAGCTGCTTAGTTGATAAGTGTTGCAACTAAGCAGCGCATCTAAAACAACAAAAATAGGATTATTTAGTCGAATGGCTAATGGATTTATAACTTCTTTACTGACAGATTTTGCCAGCCGCTGCCAATTGGAGCCGTTGGTTTTTGATGAGGATGATTGTTGCCATCTACTCGTTGAGCAAAACACAGCAATCACAATTCGTGCACAAGAAGATCGTGTGACGCTTATCGGGCTGATTTCAGGCGATAAGCCGAGTGCTGATATTTTGCATCAACATATGAAAGATGCCTTAACGCAAGGTTCTCCAGCGGTATGCTGGGAGGAAGAGACCGGATACATCGGTTTCATACACCTGCCTCAGCAACTGCTAACTGCATCTTTTTTCGATGAGTCATTTGCGAATTTCATCGAGTGGTTAAAAAGTGCGAATACACAAGAAGTAACCAACAAAACAACCGAAGTACCGGAAACGAATACCACTCATTTTTCCACATTAAGGGTTTAAAACATGATCAGTTTTGGAAGTGTTAGCGCGTTACAGGCCGCCATGCCGCAAGCTCGTAACGAGATACTTAACGAAGGTAAGCTGAGTATTGGTGGCAAAGAATACCAAATCAACGCAGCGACCCAAGAATTTACTCGTACCAATCCTACGAATGGTGCGGTAGCGCGATTTTTTGAAGCGACAGGAAAACTGTTTCGCGAAGGTAGCCCACAATCGGTAGCGAAAGCCCTTACAAAAGCCGTGTTTGATAATGAGCAAGGACAAGCTCAGCGTTTACAAGCTGCTTCTTCTGTTGAGCATGGACAAATGTTCTTCAAAGATGGAAGCATAAAAACCGCATCAGATGTCTTAAATGCCTTTGCGAAGTTAGACAGTAAATCAGTTCAGTCGAACTCTGCTGAGCTAAACCAGTTAGCAGAGCGAGCGATGACAGAGGCAATGTTAGAAACCGATTCTGGTAAAAACCTCACATCACTGATTGGCGAAAGTGCAGCGAAGTCGCTTGCTGGACGTGTAGTAAAAGACTACGGCGGTGGTGTATCTGCAGCGCAGAAAAACCCGGCAGGTAGCATTAATCAAATGCAAGCGGTGTTTGATATGGAGGTGATGCATCTTAAATCGGCGCAACGTCATATCGAAGGTCTAGCAAGCACCGATCTAAGCCAAGGTGTATACGCTGAAGGACTGGCAGAGGATGCGTTTAACAAAAGTGGCGTAACCAATAATGTTGAAAGAGCTGCGGCGTGGATCATTAATGCTTCTAACTCTAAAGGAAACAATGCCGAAAATATTACGTCTTTACTTAAAGAGTACGCGTCTAATGGTAAAGATTTATTGAATATGGAAAACCTAAAAGAGCTACACGCTCGATTGGTGCCTAATGTTGAGCGTGATTACCGAGGGCCAAATATTTCGGGTGGCACTTTGCCTTCAAGTATTGGCGGTGAGGGCATGTTAAAGCAGCACATTGAAGGCTTTTTGAAAGAGAACCCTGTAGAAGATAAAGACTTAGGTAAGCATTTGTTCGCCGGAGTTATCGGGTACCATGGCTTTACCGATGGAAATGGTCGCATGGGTCGCATGCTATACGCGATAGCAGAACTTCGTAACGACTCGTTCAATCCTTTAGCTATGGATGCAGAAAATAGCCTTCACGGTATTAAGTGATTTTTTACTTCTATTTAATTTTTGGAGCGGCGATTGCCGCTCTTTTATTTTCCAGCTTAACCTTAATTTTTCTTCTCAATAAAACGGCTAATAGCAATAAAAATGAGACGTTGAAATAAAGTGTCGGTTTCTATCTCGCCATAAAATCTCTTTTATCCTTATTCGCTTATTTAAATGAGCCGTTATACCCAAGTGGCTTCGCTGCAATAAATATATCGATGTCACTTAGTTATAATAAATTAGACAGGACACAACATGGATACGGGAAAGATTAATATGCTTCTCTCTGAGCTAGGAGAAGTGCTGAACCTTGAGCGCGTGACAGCGTATGACGATCAAATGTGGTCACTGCATTTTGCTGAAAACAACAGTGTCGATGTTCTGCTCGTAGAGGAAAAAGGCGAGTTATTGATTTCCAAAAACCTGCTTATAGAACAAGATGATATTACGCTAGATAAACTTCAAGTTTTACTTGAATACAACTTTTTGTATCGAGAAACAGGTGGTGTGCAGTTTTGTGTGAATCCAACACGCAAAGACGTTGTTCTTCAAGTTGCTATCGCGACTGGAAGTGAACTCACCAACATTGCTAACTTAATCATTCAGTTGAACGAATTAGTTGATACTTGGGGACAGTTATTTCAAAACAACACGGTTGTAGATTTTAGCCAAACAGACGTACACGCATTTATTCAAGTTTAAGGCATCACACATGGTCAATATTAATACATCGAAAATGCACTCGTTGAGTCAGTTAACGTCACATTTGGCGACACAAAATCAAGCTGACGACAAAGAGGTTCGAGCACACAACGGTAAAGATATTTTTGTTAAAGAGGGCGCACCAAAAAATAAAAGTATCAGCGCGCGTATTAGCCACCAGAATAAAGCGAAAGATATTGTAGTGAACCTGCTTACTAAGCAAGGTATTCCTAAAGATGTTGCGAAGCTCATGCTGAAAAATCTGTTGAACGGTGAAAACAAGTTAACGCTTGGGAGCCTGAAAAATCTTGAGAGATTGTCGTCTGGTCCTAGCTCAAATTGGCCCACTGCACAAACGGCAGCCTCTTCTTCCAAAACCAATAAAGCCTCATCGAGTGTCGCGCTTATCAACGAACATAAAGCCAACCTTCAAAAGCTTGGTGATTTTGCCTGTACGGACTTAAATACGTTCGGTGTTAAGGGGTCACAGTTTTATGAAACAAAAGGAAAGCCACGACTAAAAGAGCTTCACGCGGATCAAGCGCGAATCATGCAAGATCACAGAGCGACGATGTCCGCAAACGGAGTTCAAGCTGCAGCACAAAGAGGAACCGCACCGCAATTAAGCACTCTACAGAACATTGCTAAGGCAGTACAAACCGCGAAAGCCGGCTGCTGTACTACATTTGCCTTTGCTGCCGCCGCTGAGATGATTAAAGGCATGTCAGGAACACCTGAAAGTGAACCCAAAGTAGAAGTGGTTGCGTTTAAAAAGGGTCATTCAGGTACACACCTTTATGTACTGGTTGGTCGACAAGAGGGGAGCGACATAAAAGATCCATCAACGTGGAGTAAGGATGTGAAAATTGTTGACCCGTGGGCGACATCTGCATTCGGTGCACCAATGTTTGGAGATGCACAACGACCACCTGTTTCGAATATGTTCCCGCCAACAGAAGTCATTTTTGATAGCCATAAACTGGGTTAGTCACTCTGCAAAAGAAGTGAGCAAATACACCATGCTAAGCACCTAACCTTTATTGAAAGAGCAGCCCTGAGCTGCTCTTTTTTATTACTCTGGAAACTCGTTTTTAGAGCGAGATTTCTGCGGAAAACCTCACAATGCAGGCGAAAAAGTGACAAAAATAAAGCCATTACCGACATCGTTCAATCTGCAATCGTTGTTCAATAGAGTTATTGAAACAAAAGGAAAAAGTTATGAACACGATTCAACAACTGCTCTTGGAGTTTTGCCAACTCAATGAGTTGCCCGAACTGAATTTTGAAGAAAATGAACGTTGTCAGCTACTGGTCGATGATCGCTACATGTTGTATTTCATCGCGACAGATACGGATGATTTGATGTTGTCTGTAACGTTCGGAGGGTTAGAAAAATCCGGTGAACAACGACTAAAAGGTTTAGAGCTTCTTGCTCATGCTAACTATCAAGGAATTGGTAGTGGCAGCCTCGCACTTGCTTTGGCTCCAAACGGTCGACAGCTTGTCTTAGCAGGACGTAAACCCGTTGAGCATCTAAATACGACGAACCTTACCGCTTGGTTTCACGAAGTTATTGAACAGGCCGAGCTGTGGCAAGCGCGTTTCGCAATGTTGGATCAAGCGATTCCAACCACCTCTAATCATGAACAAGCTCATGTTCAATCACTTCGTGTGTAGGAGAGAAAAATGGTTAATACAACACAAAAAATCAGCCAAAGCCCAGTACCTGATCTAGAACAGTTTCGTGCAGTTGCTGCGCAAAAAGATGACCGAGTGATCAGTAAAAGAGGTGAAGTAAAAGAACCTTCCACATTCCACAAAGGTCATAAGTTTGCTTCTATTCACGAAGGCGTATTGAGAAGCAAATACACTAAGTTTTTCCAAGAAAACATCAAAACTCACCTTGATTTAAAGCAGGCGCTACTTAAGCAAGAAAAACCTGAGGTTGCGCTGTTGGCTTACTCCCTAGTGAGTCCTTCAGGCTATCGCGGTGAGCCACTTACTGAGCGTAAAATCTTAGAAGTTGTCAGCCTATTGGATGAAATAAAAGTGAGCAGCGATACGTACCAGCAGCTTAAAAATACGTTTGATGCGATCAGCAAAGATCCGCGTATGCAGGTGAGTTTAGAAGCCCAGTATCCGGGAAAAATGGATGGCTTCGCTGCTGAACTGTTACAGATGGGCAAAGAAAAGCTAAAAGGTTCTGGTGTGAACGCCGTTATTAACTTGGCATTACCTGGCGTTGGCTTATTGATTTCTACAGGTCGAGAGCTGCACAAAGCGGCCGTAAATGGTGATGCTGAGGCTTACCATCATCAGTTAGAACAAATTTCACAGCTGCCAGGGCGAGATCAACGTCTTTCTATGCCGATGCAGCAAACCTTGGCTCAAGGTCATGCGATACTGTCGGCTGAAGGTGGCATTGGAGCTACGTTAGGTATGGCGACGGGGAGCCTGGGCACGTTCGGTGTTAGCTCTGTAGCAACGGTGGGCGTCACACCGATAGCAAAAGAGGCAATCGGTTCTGCGGCAACGACTGCTATCATGAGCGGCGGTGGCTTTGTGGCGAACCAAGCTGGGGCATACGGGTTAAATACGGAAGTAAAAGAGCAACTTATGCAAGGCGAAATGTCTGGTGTTTTACCTAGACTTGAAGTTTCCAATGCAAAAGGAGACTTTACCTTCAGTATGCAAGATCCGGCTTCTGTCCGCGCATTAATGGCGTACCTTGGCCCTAAGGAGGATACTGCAATGACTTCTCCTCAAGCGCCTAAAGAAGCACAAGAGATGGAAGCCGCTCGATTAACACTGAAAAAGATGTTGGGTTCAGAGCCAAGTGAGCACTTGGTTCCTGACGTAGACTCTATCTTGAAGCTAAGCCCAGAGGATGCACCAAGTAAAACCGAGTCTATTGCTAACGGGGCGTTTAAAAAACTGTTAGGAGAAGATTGGGATTGGCTCATGCCAGCTGTTCGAGCGATTGACAAAGGGGAAGCAAGTAAAATAAACGAAAAGCTCACCTACAAGCTCCCCCTAGATGCAGCAAACGGACGAGTTTATCTTGATAAATGCCCAAACCTGAGTGACGTCCAGTTAGATGCGCTAGAAAAATTAGGCTCACCAAGTCAATTGCGATTGATGTACTTGGCAGAAGGCTGGGTGTAATTTCAAATGGTAAAGTAGGGAGTAGGTGCCGCTCCTTACTTTATCTACCGTCAGCGTTCCTTTTTGGGGCTGGCTCATCGCCATTGAATTTAACTTTTCGACTGAAGAAACAAACACACAAGTGTCAACGCTATACCAACCCAACCAATGAAAGAAATTTCTTCCCCAACAATCGCAACTGCTAGTGCTGCTGCGATAACAGGTTCAAATAGCGTGAGTATGCTAGCTCCACTGGCTGTAACAAACCGTAGCCCAAACCCAAAAGCGACGTAACCTAACCCCATTGGAATCAAGGCCATGTAGAGCATGACCATCGTATTAGTTGATGATGCAAATAGATTATCGCCCGTGATGAAAAGTGTTGGTAGAAGCAAAACTCCACCAATACCAAAAACACTTCCCATGGCCGTTTGCGATTCAATGCCGTGGTCAATCATAGCCTTTACTCCCCATGAGTAAATGGCGTACGTCAGACCTGCCAATAGGCCAAGTAATACACCCCAATGCTTCATATCCTGATCAAATAAGCTATTTGCGGATGACTCAGAAGCCAGCAACAAGGTAATGCCAATGACCCCGATTGCGAAACTCATCATCCAGCGCTTGGTTATGGTCTGATTTCGGCTAAAGAGACACTCTAACAAAGCAGAAAAGAAAGGTGCAGTGGAGATAGAAACAACCGTACCAATAGCCACACCGGCGAATCGCATTGATGAATAAAAAGCCAGTGGGTAGGTGGCTAAGGCGATAATACTAACCAGTAACGTTTTCTTCTTATGTACGACTTTTCGAAAATCTCTCTTCAGTGACTTCGCAGACAGACATGCTTGCATAAATCCACCAATACCCATAGAAAATGCGCCAATGGCGAGAGCACTGACATCCGGTGCCAAGCTGGCAGCGGTGCCCGTCGTTCCCCACAGGGTTGAAGCAAAAAGTATGGATAAAGTTCCTAATTGATAGTCGGTGAAATGTTTTTTTAACACTGTAATTTCTACCTAGTGAATGGCTGTTTTAGGGTAGAAAGAATAAAAGAAAGCGATAGAGATTTTTGTGCTGAAAAGACGGAATACTTGTTCCAGAAGACTATTTTAGTGACTATCGGGAAAACTCTCTAGGAGACATACCAAAATGCATTGAAAACCGTCGACTAAACGCGGAAAGGTCACTATAGCCAACTCGTTCAGCTATCAACTGAACTGGAAGGTCTGTATGAGTCAGTAGTGCTTTGGCTTTTTCCATACGTTGTAGTGTAATGTACTTATGGACGCTCACTTTTAGCTGCTCTTTAAAAAGCTTTTTAAACTGCGTCGGACTCAAGCAAGCGGCATTCGCTAATGAGGCAATGGTGAGTGGCTGATCAAGCTGCTCGGCGATCACAACCTGTACATCTCGAATACGCGAATCCACGGAGCGAGACCGCTTTTGCTGCTCCAGCAACAGATAGAAGGTTGCAACCATTGAGTTTTCAATTTCATCATTAACCTGATACTCAAGTTGCTTTTCGACAAACTGGATAAAGCTCAGTAGAGGCGGGCTAATCGAAAACACAGCCACACTACTATCCATCAAATGAGTGGGCAAAGTGGTCATATCCGCAACAATAAAGCGTGATGACTCTTCGGCATTAAAACCGTGAGCACAACTTTTGGGGATGACTATGCAGTCGCCAACCGCCACCTTTCCGACATAACTATCCATATCAATCTGTATGTTGCCCTGGAGAGGAAGCACGAGTTGATGATAATCACTATGAGTATGTCGGCTCATACGTTTCGTGTAGGAGCGAATGCTTAAGCTAGATTTCATAAAAACAACATACAGTTAAAGGATGCCGCATTATAGCGTTGAAAGTATCGAGGTTGAAAGCTGGGCAGTTGTAAGCCCAGATCTTGAATGGGATGTGGTTTGTCAGTCCGCCTCGGACTCTAACGAGGCCAACCAACGAAGCACTTCCGCAGTTGCTTCAATAAGATCGCTTGGGATGTACTGGTCGACGTTGCCGTCGGCGTATAGTGCACGAGCAAGAGGGACTTTTTGCATCACAGGAACGCCTTCTTCTTTAGCGATTGCGACCATACGTTTGGCTACCGCATCGGTTTCCATCAAAGTGATGACGGGCAGGGGCGTTTCGCCTTTCTTGTAATAAAGGCCAACCGCGATATGTGTTGGGTTTGTAACTAATACATTAGAACGTTTAACGTTTTCGCGTTGATTGGAGGCTTGTAGCTCTTGGTGCAACTGACGACGTTTGCTTTTTATTTCTGGACTGCCTTCCATCTCTTTGTATTCGCGCTTCACTTCGTCCTTGCTCATTTTGAGCTTTTTCGTGTGATCAAACTTCTGGTACGCAAAATCTGCTGCAGCGATGACGATGAAGCCTACCGAAGAGATAATCATTAATTGTTTAATCATGACGCCAGTAATGGTCGGGACACATTCTAGCCCACAAGTTGGAATTTGCATTAAAGCGTTGATGTTACCGCGTAATGTCACCCAGATAATGCAGGAAAGAAGAGAGACTTTAAGGATCGACTTGATAAACTCAATCACACTCTTGAGGGAAAAAATGCGTTTGGCCCCTTCGACGGGATTGATCTTTTTGATGTCGGGTTTAACGGATTCACCACTAAATAGGAAGCCGAACTGCCCCATATTGGAAAAGATGGCGACGAGTGCAGCAACCAGAATAATCGGAGCGAGTAGATAGGCAATTTCTTTTGCGATGGCAATAGCGACATCGACTAGCGCATCTTGGAAGCCCTGATAAGCAAGCTTACTTGGTAGTAGAATAAGCGCTGAGATGTGCGACATGTAATAATCGGCGAACGCAAACAGTACAATTATGAGCGCCAAAATTAATGCAGACGATACGATTTCTTGGCTTTTGGCAACCTGACCTTTCTGTCGAGCATCGCGTAACTTTTTTGCGGTGGGTTGCTCTGTTTTTTCTGCACTCATAAAGAATCCTAAGCGTTATTGCCAAATGGTATTGAGTTGTTCTGCGAATCGGGTAATGCCGTAAAACTGTACTTCAAAGTGATCCATCATTATTCCGAGATACACGATCAGTAAAACACTCGCGATGGCACTTTTTATTGGCATGGCAAGGAAAAAAACATTCAATTGCGGTGCAAAACGACTGATAAGCGCCAGACCAAATTCAGCAAGAAACATTGCCAACACTAGTGGAGCGGACATCAACACACCAAGCCACATAAGCTGTTCAAATTGCGCGTAGAAGAAGCTCACCCATGCGTCGCTAACGGTTGGGAAAAAGTCCAAGATCGGCCAAGATGTATAGCTTTTGAATAACGCATAGATAAAAGTGACAAAGCCCCCGCCAGAGAAGAACAGGGTAATCAACGTTTGGGTCAGCAATACCGCTGTTGGTGTGGATTGTGAGCCTAGCGTTGGATTAAACATACTTGCCATGGCAGCACCACGTTGGTTGTCGACCAGAAAACCGGCCGCTTCTATCGCCCAAAAGGGGATAGCAGCAACAAACCCGATCAATAGCCCAATTAATACCTCCTTACCCAAAATCACTATCAGCCAAATGCCGTCGGTTTCTGCGGGCAAGCTTTGCTGATTAATCATCGGAAATATAAACAGCGCGAGTGAGCAAAGCACACCATTTCTCACCATGGTGCCGCCTAGCATTTGCTTGCTCAAAATAGGCAAAAAGATGAAGCATGCCATTAACCGAGGTAACGTCAGGCTGTACAAAAATAAAGCCTGGTGTAAGTCGTGATAACTCATCGTATTTGAGGAATTTTATCCATGGCAAGCGAGGCGAAGGCGTGGAGCTCTGCCCCTAGCCATTGCGTTGTGACGAACAGCGTAATAATGACCGCGATAAGCTTGACCACAAAGCCTAACGTTTGTTCTTGGACCTGAGTTAACGCCTGAATAAGCGACACCAATGTACCAACCAATGCTGCGACTAAAATCGGCGGTAATGACAAGTACAACACTAGGGTTAATGCTTGAGTCGTGAAATGAATGATTTCAGCAGAATGCATACTTTCTCCGTGATTAACCGTAACTCAACACTAAGCCGTGGGTGAGCTTTGTCCAGCCATCAAGCAAGACAAAAAGCAACAATTTGAAGGGGAGGGAAATCGTCATTGGCGATACCATCATCATCCCCATCGCGAGTAGGATATTCGACACAATTAGGTCAATAGCGATGAACGGTAAGTACAACAGAAAGCCAATTTCAAAAGCGCGAGTAAGCTCGCTGACGGTAAATGCGGGCAGTAAGAGCAATAAGCTGTCCGACTCTAAACGGTCTACGTACTTCTGTGGCCACAATGTGCGTGCGGCATCAGTGAAGAATATGGCTTCGGTTTCCCGAATATGCTTTTTCAAAAATTCTCGATAAGGCTGTAAACCGCTTTCAATGAGGCCTTCTACACTTGCAGAATCTTCAAGGGAGATATCATGCTGCTTTACGTAGTCGTAGGTTTCAAACCCGACGGGAGCCATGATGAAAATTGACAAAATAATAGCCAATCCGTAAAGCGCCATATTCGGCGGAATTTGCTGTACACCGAGAGCGTTACGCAACAGTGAGAATACAACGGCGAGTTTCACAAACGACGTCGCCATCATGGCGATAAATGGGATCAGTGCCAGCAGTGCTAAGCTGACAATGAGATTGAGCTCGTCGGGTAACTGGATCATGCTGGCTCCTGCGTGCCACCGAACAGCTCCAGTACGCGCACGCCTAAATGTTCGTTAACATTAACCAGTTCACACTCACCAATGATTTTGCCGTTGGCACGCAATGTTACCGGCTTAGATACAGGCTGGTTTAGCTCGAATACGTACCCTGGCTGAAGCTGGTTAAGCTGCTCTAGCGTGATGGTTTGATGGCCGATATCAAACGTGAGTTCCACAGGCAGTTGCTGGTGGTCGGTTAACATTTCTGAAGTGTTTACGTCATTCATATTGGTTTCTTTTTCCATAATGTGAAGAGTTTGGTCATCCAGTTGGCAGCGCCAGAGATTCTGGTTAGATACTTGAAAAATGGCTTGTTGCTTGGCGATGTAACCATCGTCAAAAAAGATGACATCTCCCAGCTCGAGCGAATTAAATTCGCTTAACGTCAAATGGGTCCTTCCAAGACTTAACCACACAGGTAAAGCGAGGTGTCGAGCTTGTAGAGCAGCGCTGTTTGGTAGCGCATCCAACAACACGTCTGATCCTTCGCTAACCCACAAACAAAGAGAGCCGTTAGGCTTATTGAGGGTTAACATTAAAGTATGCTCTTGGGCCTGGCTCGCCTCTAACGGCTGTAGTTGACTAAGAATGGGTAACTGACCAAATAGCGCTTTGATTGCCTCACTATGCGGTTCTATCTGTGAGCTCAAAAGTGCTAACTGGAGGGAGTTAGGCAGGGACTCAAACGCAGTAGCATTTAAGGTCGATTTCAGCCAATGTTGGAGCTGCGCACGAGAAAAGTCTACTTGTAGGGTTTGCCCTCCAATCAACGTGGTTAAACGGAACCCTTCAAATGAAGGGATTTGAGCAACAGTAATCGATACGCTCTGACCATCAGTCCCTTGGAAGTGGCACTGTTTTGCACAAAGTTGATTGCTGAGCGCGATACTTTCTGCATCCACTTTGGGGATTATTAACGGCGTCATAGGTCATTCTCCGCTTGCCATTCTTCATACACGCTGCGTTGTTGGCGTGAGTGTTGTTGTTCATGTTGTTGTTGATCGAGCTGTTGAGTTTGTTCGCTGATCGCTAAGCGAAGTGGCTGCTCACCGCCGAATCGGTTTAGCCGTTCAGCAAGATCTTGTCTAGCTTGCTGGCTAATAATGGAAAGGGCATGCTCTTGTCGAATCGTCACGCTATACCCTTGAGCGTCCAACTTTATGTGGATTTCACCACCTTTTAATTGCCCTTCACTTAGAAACAGCCGAACCTCTTTGTTGTCCGATGCGGTTGGCAGAGCAACATAGATTTTGTCCACCAATTGCTGGAGTAATTGGTTTACGTCTCGCGTTGGGCTTGGTTGAGCCTGCGAAGCAACACTTTTTAGGATGACATCGCCTTGTGTTACCGCACTTGCAAAGGGTTGAGAAGGCACTTTTTCTTCATCCGTTTTAACGGCGACTAGTGCGCTTTTCGTCACGATTTTTTCAAGAGGCTTGGTTTCAGGCAGGCCACCAGTTTGGTCTGGTCGTTTGCCTGTATTCTGTAGCGACGGAGTTGCACGCTTATTGTGCGTTTTTTCAGTTTGCTTTTTCGTTAAGCCAACAATGTTAATCCCATATTGAGCGAGCTCTGTCTCTGTCGCACTTTGGGGAAGCAAGCCAGATTCAAGCGTAGAGAGACAATCCGGCGAGGTATGTTTATCCATCGGCGTCGGTTTATCATCTTTCAAATGAGCTTGAGCTTGAAAGTGAGGATCAACACGCTCGGTAGAAGGGGAGCTTAGAACTGTGTCGCCATCGCTTTTTCCATCATTTTTAAGCAATTTATTGTTTTCGCTAATTATTTCTTCGCTATTTGCTGCGTCGTCTTGCGGTTTCTCTATATCTCTCTTAGTGACGACGTCACTTTTACCTTTTAAAGTGGAGGTGTTTTTGTCAGCGTTGGCTTCTTGGTTCGATGAGTTAGGTTTCTTATCTAGACCTTGAGATGTCTTATGCCTTAGCGGTATGTCTTCTTCGCCAGTATGATTTTTTTGGGGATTCGCAACGATAGACTCCTTTCCCTTGCTAGGCTTCTTCGTCATTGCATGCTCGAATTGTGATTGAAGCTCGGCCTCCTTCTCGAGAGGCACTTGTTCCGGCGTTGATTTGTGCAGCGTATTCGATGTTTCAGTTGTTGGGGTAATGCGCATAGTGAACCTTTAGATAATGTCGACAGTGCGAAACTCTTCCTGTTCGAGTTCTTCTTGGTATTGCCTTTCTCGCGATTTTTCCGCGACTTCTTGTTGCTGCAACTGAACGAATTTTTCTTTGGTTTTATGGGCTTGTCGCGCCTCTTTTTGCTTTTCTTTAAGTGCCGAGCGTTCGATTTCAAGCGCTTTTTTTGACTCGGCCACACGTTGTTTAAGTTCGGCTTCTCTCTCTCTTAACAACGCGATTTCTTGTCTTAATGTTTCCAGCTCTTTAAGAACGAGCGTTTGTTGTTTTGCTTTAGCAAAACGTCGCTCTTCTTCTTCCTGGCGCCAAACGTGATAGTCCGCGACAGAACGTTCGGCCTTTTGAACCTGTGCTGCGGCGTTTGACACTCGGTATTCTTGACGCTTGACGGCTTTATCCGCACGGTCAGCGCGAATTTTTTTGATTTCTAATAAGCGTTCTATCATTGTTTCGCCATCCCTTTAAGTTGAGCGATAGCGCCATCAAGATCGCTTGGTTCATGCGTGCCTTGGCGTAAAAAGGCGTTTATATCATCACTTTGTGCAATGGCCATATCCGCTCGGCTATCTGCGCCATGTTGGTATTCGCCAATTTTGATTAGCAGTTCAACTTCTTCATACTTAGCTAACATTTCGCGAATATGAGCAGCAGACGCCTGATGATCGGATTCAACGATTTGATTCATCACTCGGCTTGCTGACCGAAGTACATCAATCGCAGGGTAATGGTTCATTGCCGCAAGTTTACGCGAGAGAATGATGTGCCCGTCTAGAATTGAGCGAGTTTCATCCGCGACAGGCTCTGTCATGTCGTCACCTTCCACCAACACGGTGTACAGTGCTGTAATTGATCCTTTGTCTGATTGTCCAGCTCGTTCCATCAGCTTTGGCAAAGCGGCAAAAACGGAAGGCGGATAGCCACGTCGTGTTGGTGGCTCGCCTGCGGCTAGTCCAATCTCCCTCTGTGCGCGGGCGAAACGCGTTACAGAATCCATCAGCAGTAGCACGCGTTTACCTTGGTCACGAAAATATTCTGCGATAGAAGTGGCAACAAAAGCGGCTTTGGCGCGCTCCATTGCTGGGCGATCAGAGGTAGCGACCACTAAAACCGATTTGGCCATTCCTTCTTCGCCTAGGTCATGCTCAATAAACTCGCGTACTTCGCGTCCGCGTTCACCAATTAAGGCGAGAACGGTCACGTCAACTTCTGCGGAGCGAATCAGTTTTGCCAGTAGGGTACTTTTACCCCCGCCAGCTGCTGCAAAAATACCCATGCGCTGACCTTCACCACAGGTCAGTAGCCCATCAATGGATCGAACGCCAAGAGAGATTGGCTTTTCAATCAGTTTACGTTGCATTGGTGGTGGCGCATCGCGATAAACAGGATACCAAGCGCTTGGTTCCTGACTTTGCGTACCATCGAAAGGACGTCCAAGCCCGTCAAGCGTTGTACCTAACAGGTGGTCGCCAACACCCACTTCGTGCATTTTACCCATTGGGCTTACTTCTGTATTTGAGGAAATCCCAAACATATTTCCTAACGGGGTGAGCAGAGCGTGATGCTGCTGGAAGCCAACCACTTCCGCTAACAAAGACAGAGTTTGATCGGGATTACGCAACTCACACAGTTCACCTACACGAACGCCAGGGACGACAGCTTTGATAATGGTGCCGGTGACTTGTGTCACGCGCCCGCGAATTTGGATCAAACGCGTGTGTTTAATCGCAGATTGTTGGATATCAGTGATGTATGAGAAATCGTTCAAGGTAAAAATATGCGCAATGATTGATGCTGAGAGGATAGAAAGTATAAGAATCAATTTATAGTGAATATCAGTCGGGAGTTTTTAGAAAACTGAAAGCGCACTAAAAAAACACGTCTGATTTTGACAGCTTCAACAAAGCGCACTTCCTATAATTCGCCTGTATTGTGCGGAAGGAGTGCAAGTGAATGAGTATTATCAACAATCATATCGCAACAAATCCAAAGTTTGATGCGTCTATCCAAAACGGGTTGGAATCGTCTCGTCCCGACGTTTCACAAAAAGGCAATTATCGCGGTGAAACCGTCCGTGTTCACAATGCCACACAATCACTTTTTGATGCGATGGAAGAACTCACTTCACTCGGTTCCGAAAAAGCAGAGAAAGATCTGACCAAGCGCAAAGTGAAAGACAGTGGTGTTCGAGTTAATGAAGCGCACGAACTCGTTTCGGACTATCTGCGAAAAGTCCCTGATCTTGAAAAGAACCAAAAGATCAAAGATTTGGCTACAAAAATGGCGGGAGGGAATATCTCGACCATCGCTCAATTACAAGCCTACTTGAATGGGTTTTCCGAGGAGAAAAGCCATCAATACCTCGCCCTAAAAGCCGTTAAAAAGTTTTTGAGTGCGAGTCCAGAAAGTAAACACCTACTAGCGCTGATTGACCAAGCACTTCTAAGAATCGAGCAAAACCCAGATACATGGTCTCAAATTGATACGGAAATCCGTGTCTCAAATTTTGCTGATGAATACAGCCAAGAGCAAGAGTTTAGCTCTTTGCATCAGCTGCGCGGCTTCTACCGCGATACCGTTCATAGTTATCAAGGGCTCGGCGCGGCTTATCAAGATGTAGTGGCGCGCTTTGGTGAGCAGGAGGTATCGACCGCTGTTGACTTTATGCTGCAAGGCATGAGTGCAGATCTTAGTGTTCAAGGTAGCAGTATCGATTCGGTTAAGTTGCAGTGGTTGATGTCCGATATGCAAAAACTCAAAACTCTAAATACGTTGCAAGATCGTGTGAGTCAGCTGTTCCAAATGTTTAAACCGGAAAGGACGAATTATGGCTTATCAAGTTTCTAATTTGATGGCTGATGTGATTGCGTTGGTAGAGCAGCGATGGGTAAGCAGTGATGAGATATGGAAAGTCGCCAACGCAATGGAATTGACGGCGGTAGAACAAAAAATCGATTTTTTTCGAGAGTTCCATAAGTTAGTTCGCGCAATCCCAATTGACGTATTCGCCGATGAAGAACAACGACAGAATTTAATCCAAGCGGTACAAAAGGCGCTAGACGAAGCCATTGATATAGAAGAAGAGGAAGCGTGGGAAGATGAGTTGGATTGATGCATCCGTCGATGAATTTTGCCGAGGAATGGGGCTCGATGCCGTCGATTTCTCATCAGCTGGACGGGTGCAGCTGGATTTTGAGCAAAGTGGTACGCTGCATATTGAGCGACAGGGTGAGCAGTTATTCTTGATGTTGTCTCGAGCGTTATCTTGGCATCAAATCAGTGACATGATTCAAAGTGCACTGTGTTTGTGTCATGCCGATCAAGGCTGGCCTTTCGAAATTAAAACCGGCTTGTTAGATGAGCAAACTCTGGTTTTTTCAGCAAGGCTAAAAGGAGAAGAAGTAACACTTCCGACCTTAGAGCAAGCGTTTACGCTTTTGGCTCGTCTACATAACGATGTGGCAGGCTCATGACTCGAGTCAGCACTTTAAACGTAGGCATCGAAGCCTTCACGCATGTTACTCAT
This sequence comes from Vibrio sp. Vb2880, assembly GCF_033337975.1. Lineage (NCBI taxonomy): Bacteria > Pseudomonadati > Pseudomonadota > Gammaproteobacteria > Vibrionales > Vibrionaceae > Vibrio > Vibrio sp. Vb2880. Next base: position 68,998 of record NZ_JAWORT010000013.1, on the reverse strand, counting down.
AGTGAGGTTAAGGCCGATTTCCCTGAACGGTTTCAATTACTTCCGGATGGGCAGGCGGTCGCTACACATTTAGAGAAGCTCTATGACCTCCGGCCTTCAGACCAATATCTCATCGCGTTAACTAAGCCCAAGCTGCTGCACTCAGAGTTGTTGCGTCCAGAAAAATACCGTCAACAATTTGATGAAACGTTAGCTCAGCTGCAAGTTCTTGCACAGGATTCAGGCTCCGCTTCTTTTATCAAAGCATCCGAAACGCTACAAAGTACGCAACTAGATCAGCGTTACCTCACTATGGCGCTCAATCTCCTTATTCAGGTCTAACCAACATGTTGAGATCCAAAGACATTGAACTCTTACTTGTTCACGCTGCGCTACAAGTTCAATACCAAAAGCCAGAGCATGCCATTTCTATTCTCGATGCGGTTCTAGAAATAGAGCCGCAGCACAAAGAGGCGATGCAAACACTTGCTGTGGCGTGTTTACAAAGTGGTCGATATCCCCGGGCGATTGAGGTGTGTGAGCACTTATTAAAATCTGACCTTCATCCTGACTCGGCAGGACTCTGGTTTTGTTTAAGCCAAGCGCGTTGGAAACAAAATGACGTCGATGGTGCCCGTCAAGCGCACCGACGCTATCTGCAATCTTTAAATAGTGAATCACATGAATAAGTTGATCGATATTCTAAACAAAGTAGGGCAACGCAAAGACATCATGCTTGCGGTGATGTTACTCGCGATCGTCTTTATGATGATATTGCCACTTCCTACCGCACTGGTGGATGTGCTGATTGGCACCAACATGAGCATTGCGGTGGTGCTGCTTATGTTAGCGATTTACATCACCACGCCACTTGAGTTCTCTGCATTTCCTGCGGTGCTATTGATCACGACATTGTTTCGTCTGTCTTTATCTATCACGACAACCCGCTTGATCTTGCTACAAGGCGATGCTGGTCAAATCGTTTATACATTCGGTAACTTCGTTGTGGGCGGTAACTTAGTGGTCGGTATCGTTGTGTTTCTGATCATTACCATTGTTCAGTTTATGGTGATCACTAAAGGCTCAGAAAGGGTAGCAGAAGTTAGTGCGCGATTCTCACTCGATGCGATGCCTGGTAAGCAGATGAGTATTGACGGTGACATGCGTGCCGGAGTAATTGACGTACACGAAGCTAGGCACCGACGATCACTGATTGAAAAAGAAAGCCAAATGTATGGCTCGATGGATGGCGCGATGAAGTTCGTTAAAGGCGACTCCATTGCGGGTCTGGTCATCATTGTGGTCAACATCTTAGGTGGCGTCACGATCGGGGTAACGCAAAAAGGCATGAGTGCTTCTGAAGCACTTGAATTGTTTGCGATTTTGACCGTTGGTGATGGTTTGGTATCGCAGATCCCGGCACTCTTTATCGCGATTACCGCCGGTATTATCGTGACGCGTGTTTCTCATGAAGACTCTTCTGATCTTGGATCGGATATTGGTGGGCAGGTGATTGCTCAGCCACGAGCACTTCTTATTGGTGGTGTGCTTTTGGTGCTGTTCGCACTCATCCCTGGGTTTCCAAAAATCACTTTTCTGGTCTTGGCCGCCGTGGTTGGTGGTGGTGGTTTCTTCCTTTTCTATCAACAGAAAAAACAAGCGGAATCAGATAGCACCGACTTATCAAGCTTTGTTTCGCAAGGGGCCGGTTCGCCAGCAGCGAAGCCAAGCAAACCTACGCCTTCTAGAAACAGTAAAGGTAAGTTAGGTGAGCAAGAAGAGTTCGCCATGACGGTCCCGCTGTTGATTGATCTTGACGCGAGCCTTCAGGAAAGCTTGGAAGCGGTCGCATTAAATGAAGAGCTAGCAAGGGTGAGGCGCGCACTATATCTCGACCTCGGCGTGCCTTTCCCGGGTATCCACCTGCGTTTTAACGAGGGGATGCAAAATGGCGAATATTTAATTCAGTTACAAGAAGTTCCGGTTGCACGAGGACGAATTGTAAAAGACCAACTCTTGGTGACAGAAGGGAATGAGCAGATCGACTTATTAGGCGTGCCTTATGAGCAAGATGAAGATTTTCTACCCGGTATTTCTAGCATTTGGGTGGCACAGAGTTATGAGCAAAAACTCGTAGCCAGTCATGTCGGTTTTCTCACACCCGACAGGATTTTAACGTACCACTTGTCTCATGTTCTCAAGGAGTACGCACAAGACTTTATTGGTATTCAGGAGACGCGTTATCTGTTGGAGCAGATGGAAGGCAGTTATTCGGAGCTAGTCAAAGAGGCCCAGCGTATTGTTCCGTTGCAAAAAATGACGGAAATCTTGCAACGCTTGGTTTCTGAAGACATTTCTATCCGAAACCTTCGCGTGATCTTGGAAGCGATGGTTGAGTGGGGCCAAAAAGAGAAAGATGTTGTACAGCTGACGGAGTACATTCGTTCCAGCTTAAAACGTTACATTTGCTACAAATACGCGAGCGGACAAAACATGTTGCCCGCTTACTTATTGGATCAAAATCTCGAAGACACAATACGCAGCGGTATTCGTCAAACCTCAGCAGGGAGTTACTTGGCGTTAGACCCGTCAGTAACGCAACAATTTGTCAGTGATGTGAAACAGACCATTGGTGACTTAAGCCGCATGCCGAACAAACCTGTGTTAGTTGTGTCTATGGATGTACGCCGATATGTGCGAAAGCTTATTGAATCGGAATACTACGATCTGCCCGTTTTGTCATTTCAAGAACTAACCCAGCAAATCAATATTCAGCCACTTGGAAGGGTGGGGATGTAATGAAAACAAAACTAATACTCTCGCTGGCGCAAGCGGGGATCGAAGTGACGCCATACTTTTGGCAACAAAGTGAAATTCAACTTGGTTATCGAATTGAAGTTGAAGGCTTAGAGCTCGTTTTTCGGGTGGAGGACGGTGAAATCATCATCGTTCTTCTGAAACGCGTTCGTCCAAAATTGGGGTTGAGTAACCCCTTTGCCGGCTTATTTCTCTTGGCTGAACATGCCATTCAACTTTATCCCTCCGATTGGGTCATTCGCGGCAACGTCGATGTGTTACGTGGTAGCAACATGAGCAGCCAGCGATTAGCACAGTTCTATCTAAAAGCATGCGGTGCAAGCCATGATGAGCTAGACGACTGGTACTGTTTGCGCCTAGCAGATTATAGACCTTTGAAAAAGTTGAAAAAGTAAAAACTCACGACTGTTACTGACAGCACCGATGAGATGACCCGCTTTAAGATAGGAATCAAGATGAAGCAACCGTTTACCGATGCGATTGAGAACGCTGAGCTTGCCATTAGAAAAGCTGAAGACAGAACCGATATTTTTAACGAGCTATTGGAAGGTTTAGGTGTTGGTCCTGTCGCGGGGGATGTTTTACTTGGCGGCATAAAAGCGCCAGTAGATACCATGAAACGTGCAGAGCAAGAGCTAATAGACGAAGTCCAGCGCCGTCGGCAACAACAAAATCAGCTACAAGGTACGTCAGGTAAACGCAGAAAGCGTCCCACAGTGATGCGCGGCATGATGATTTAGAGGTTTGGAAATGACGAATATGAAAACGACTGGCTCTACGACAGGAGCAACAGACACAGCTGCGAGTAGTGCACCATTACCCACTTTCCAACAAAACTTGATAGAGGCATTTACCCCTGTACTGGGTGAAGCAGAGACTCAGCAACTTGCCTCTCTAATCTCTTCATTGCCAACTATCTCGGGACAAACGGAATCACAAAGCATTGCGCTTTATGTTGATACACTTGAAAACCTAAAAGCGAAAAATAACGCGTTTGCTGGCATATCGTTGAACGACACCGCATCTGTCTGGATAAAGTCGCTACAAAGTTCTAACTCAGATGGCGAATTAACCACAGCTGAGTTTAATGCTCAAACAAACCAAACGCTATCAAATCAGTTTCAGGCTTGGTTTAGTAAGTTACTGACGGAAAACGTAGATAGCTCGTTGTCTACTGAGTTTGTTAGTCAATTTAATCTGGGCACTCAGAGTAACCAAGCGGAGCAGATCGCCAACCTCTCCGAGACAGGTCTGGCTAATGCCACCAAAGAAATTTCTCTTTTTGTTGCAGAGCTTGCTAATCAAATGGGCTCCCGTGAAGTGAGAGATGCTTCTATTTCTTTTCTTCGCAATGCCTTTAGTAGCTTAGGTTCCGTTAATCTCGCGCAACTGAAGAGCTCGGATTTTCTGTTGACTAAAGAGAGTTTCGCTCTTCAAGTCTCAGCTCAATTAAAAAGTAGTTTTCAAGGCATCGGTATTACTTTAAGCACCGATGACGCAAGTGCGCTACCTAGCAGAATTACCTGGACTCCTGGTATTTCTAAACAGCAGCTTAAAGAAGCGTTAGATGAAATGGCCGCTCAAGTGAAAGGCCAATATAGCGCAGCTTATGGTGAGGCGAGTGGAACGAACAATCTAAAAGCAGCACTTAACACTGTTATTGGTGGAACTGAGCCTTTGACTCTTTCTAGTCTGTTCGCCAACTTCGCGGTGAGTTTAACAAATATAGAAATCGACGACTTTTTCCAGGACAGCGCGATAGCCGATGTCCAAAAGACACAGATAACGGCAGCTCAAGTTAATTTGATCAAAGAAAACACCGAACGAGATATCCGATTACAGTTTGAAAAAATAGTAAAAGGTGAATCTACCGGGGCTTCATTTACTGAGCGATACGAGGCATTGCGCAAGAACTTAGGGGCATTGAAAGAGCGTCTACTCAATATCACCGATAAAGAGAAAGCGGATCGCGAGGTGAGAGCAGAGCACTCTCTAACGGCTCGTGATTTGTTGGCCGTTGTTGAGTCCAGCATTGGAGACCGTTTTGATGAGCAAGTGCTGCTTGCACTAAATGAGCGTCGTGTTAACCGTTTAGAGAAACGTAATGACCAGAAAGAGGCATTAGAGGATCTCACAATACAGCTTAAAGTTTTTGGTGTTGTGCAATCAAAAATTCACTCTACGCAAAGTGTTGATGGGGTTTATAAACCGGGATATCCAGAAAGTAACTTCAAAGCGAGTGACTTTAACTACAGCAATCAAACGGATTTTGAAGCTTCACCTGAGTACAAGTATTTGACGGATAATAAGATAACAAACCATCGAGACTTCCTTCAAACACAAGGTATTACTATCGGTGATGGTGCGTCGTACCAAGACGAAGAGAAGTCGAAAAAACTGTCTAATTTTTCTAGTTCTGTCAGTGCTAAATCCAAGTTGCTTAACGATGAAGTGCAAATCAAAACCACTGAGCTGAACGACACCAGTTCTCAATACAACTCGACCGTTGAAGCGATGAACAAGTTTGTTCAGAAGTACCACAGTATTTTACAAGAAATCCTACGAGCCATTTAAGGATAACCAACCATGACTAAAACAAACGCGACCGATCCATCCCAAATGCAAGCAGAAGAGCTGCTGTCTTTTCTGGAAGAGGGAGGCACGCTAAAAATGTTGCACGATGTGTCTCAGGACACCATCGAACACATTTATGCCGTAGGTTACAACTTTTTCCAATCGGGAAAGATTGAGCAAGCAGCGAAAGTATTTCAATTACTCAGCATGCTTGATCATTATCAGGCGCGATTTTTCATTGGCCTTGGCGCGGCTCGTCAGGAGTTGGGTGAGTATCTGCAGGCAATAGACGCCTACAGCTACGCAGCGCTAGTGGACGTAAATGATCCACGCCCACCTTTTCACTCTGCTGAATGTCACCTGAAACTGGAACAACTGACAGAAGCAGAGAGTGGGTTTTATAGCGCGAAGGAGATGTCTGCCGGAAAATCACAATATGCAGATTTGCATGAGCGTGCAGGCATCATGTTAGAAGCGGTGAGAAATAAAAAGGAGTAATTAGACTATGAGTTCTATTGCACTTGACCGCATCCAGACACAGGTTTATAGCCCTGAATCTGGCCAAGCCACGTTAGATAACGTGCAGAAAACGGCGTCTACAGCGACGCCTTCTGTGACGGTAGAAAACGTGAAGAGTAAAGATGCAGATGTACTGAACACCGGAAAAGTAAAAGTTCAGTTAGATGCACCTAACGCAGCTGTTAGTGACAAAGTGAATGATTTGACGCTAAAAGCCATGGCACAGCTGCAAAAGATCGTCGATACCATTGCAAAATCTCTCCATGCAGTTGCAGACCAAACAGGTTCGATTGCCGTCAAAATCATCGCAGGATCTGCTGATGATTTTGAAGTAGAGCTTGCTGCTATCACGGATAAACTGAAAAGTGCTCAAAACGAGCTGAAAATTCAGGAAGTGAAGGTCGCAAAAGCTAAGCACGAAAAAGAGATGGTGGAAAACCAAGACAAAATCAAAGAATCGGAAGCCGCTGCAAAAGAAGCCCAAAAATCAGGCTTAGCAGCGAAGATCTTTGGTTGGATCAGTGCGGTGGTTTCTATTGTTGTTGGTGCCGTAATGGTGGCAACGGGTGTTGGTGCAGCAGCCGGTGCACTTATGATCGCTGGTGGCGTCATGGGAGCAGTGAGCATGGCGTTGCAAGAGCCAGCCGTTCAAGATGCGCTAAAAGAAGCGGGCGTAAATGTCGATGTGTTAAACAAAGTCGTAATGGCATTAGAAATCGCCGTCGCGGTTATCGGAGCTGTTGTGACGTTTGGTGGTGCAGCAGCTGGTGGTATCGCGAAACTTGCAGCGAAAGGTGCTGGTAAGGTAGCTCAAAAGGTCACGGAAATCGCTACGAAAGCCGCTGCAAACATGGCGAAAGTGGCGGATATGGGCACAAAAGCTGCGACAACAACAGCGAAAGCGATTCGTTATGGCGCAGAAACCGTTGATCTCGCCGTCAACGTGGGTAAAGGCGCAACGGACAGTGTCCACGCTGCTAACAATGCTCACGTGACAGAGATTCAGGCTGATATCACAGACCTTCGAGCCAAAATGACGTTAAGCCAGGCTGTCATTGATAAGCTCAAAGAAGAGATTGGTAAGTTGATGGAAGACTTCCAAGAGCTGATGAGCCTCATCATGCAAATGATTCAAGCGAAAAGTGAAACTATGCAAACGGTGTTAAGCCGTCCTGCAACGGTATAAGGAGTTTATTATGCTAGATAAAGTAGGCGGAACGGGTCGTGGTGAACTATACGGTTTAGGCGATACCATTAAAACCAACAAAGCAGAAAAAGCGCCGGAAACAAAGCTTGAAGCGGGCGCCGTTAAAAGCCAAAGTGAGTCAGGTGTTTCTGGTGCAGCACGCTACCAGTTAGAGACACCTAAAGCTCCTACAGTGAGTAATCAAGCTCAAGTTGTTGCAAACTTAATGAGTGCTCTTGCGCCGACGGTGAGCTCATTAATGAGCACAACGATGAAAGCACTTAACGGTGAGGAGGTGATCAAGTCACCATCAGATGCGGTATCACAATCGTTGACGCTATTAACATTGTTGTATCAAGTATCAAAGCTGAGCCGTGAGCAGCAAGTGCTACAACGTGAAATTGCTGTTGAAGCAAACGTCGCGAGTTTAGAAAGCCAAGCGGCAGAACTCAACAACTCGGCAAGCGCAATGATCGCGATGGCAGTCGTTTCGGGTGTACTAGCGGGTGCTACCGCAATTATTGGTGCCCTTGGTTCTTTCAAAGCAGGGAAAGAAATCAAGAATGAAATGGCGAGCAATAATGTACTGAAAACGCAAAAAGCTGGCTTCGATCAAGCAGAAGAGTTATTAAATAACAATAGCTTGTCTAAAACTCAGCAAGATCAGGTTAAGCGTGCGCACTCACTAGCGAAAGACAATATCGCAGACACGACAGCGCAGCTGACAAGTGGTGGTCGTAAGTTCGATAAGTTGATGAGCTCAAACCAAGCGAAGAACGCTATTCTTCAAGCTTTGGGCCAGATGGCAAACTCAGCATCGAATGTAGAGCAAACCAAAGCGCAAGCGCGCAGCAAAGATGATGAAGTACAAGCGACTCGCGCACAAGCAGCCAAACAGAAAGCCGATGAAAACATTGGTTTCCAAGAAGGCTTATTGAAAGAGCTACGTGACTTGTTCCGATCTATCTCAGATAGCCAGAATCAAGCGTGGCGAGCATCAGTCCCAACGGTGTAACCATCTGTTTCACTAACTACAAAGCGTTGTTTATACAACGCTTTTTTTATTTCAGCTATCTAAACTAGATACGGATATTTACTGGGTGATTTGTTTGTAAAGCAATATAACGTAGTGAGTTACATTGCATAAAAGTTACTGTTTTTGTTGAACTCAGCTCAAAGCTAACAACTTCATAGTAGCCTTGTTGCGTAAAATTAAGTTAAAGTGCCATTATTATTCACAAAAAGTGTGTTTAAGAATTTTTTGTAGTGAAGGGTGTAATTAGATACTCAATAACAAAATATGGTAGTTCGACTGGTGAGTATTTGGGAACAGAATTATATAAAACTCAACTTAATAAGTAGTCGAAGATGGAAGATATCAGTTTAGCATCAGATTTAGTGATTTATCTGACTACGGTTGGAATTTTAGGTATATTTGCTTGGTTTTTGTTTGTTATTTATTTGAAATCCAAGTGGTTGAAGTATCTTGAAGATGCTCTTGATAATGGAGTTCGATACTACACTCTGAATATATTCTTATCAGGTCACGGAGTACTACAATATGGAACTGTTTTTCTGAGCACTTTTCATGCGAAACGATACAAAATGTTAGAGAAGAGGGATAAGGTTCCAATTCATATTCAACGATTGTTTGTTCTCTCATTCGTATTATTTATTTCAAGTACATCATGTCTTCTGGCTGGAGTTATAACTCATCATATTTATATAGAATAAAGGTTATTTAACAAGATTATAGTAATTTGACCTGAGTATTTCTATTTAATAGATAATTTAGAATGGACATATCAGTCTAAAGATTTAATTTTCTAGACTATACGGTTTACGCTTATATAGAGCCATTATATAACGGCAGAATATGCCAATAAAATGGTGATTACTAAGCTAACCGCCAAGGATGAGAACTCAAACGTTATCAAATTGTTAACGGTTGCTATACTTAAACGGTCATCAACACAAGTAAAAGGGATGTTCAATGTTTAAGTTTAAGCAAATCGCACTTGCGGCTTCTTTGGCTGCACTCACAACAGGCTTTTCTGCGTCTGCGGAGGAAACGTTTGTCACGATTGGTACCGGTGGCGTAACAGGGGTTTATTATCCGACTGGTGGCGCTATTTGTCGCTTGGTTAACAAATCGCGAGAAGAGCACGGTATCCGTTGTTCGGTAGAAAGTACTGGGGGATCGATTTATAACATCAACACTATTCGTGCTGGTGAATTGGACCTCGGTATCGCGCAATCAGACTGGCAGTATCATGCTTACAAAGGAACCAGTAAGTTTGAAGAAAGCGGGCCTTTTAAAGAGCTGCGCGCCGTATTCTCCGTTCATCCAGAACCGTTTACTGTCGTTGCACGTAAAGACGCGAACATCAAAACTTTTGATGATTTGAAAGGTAAGCGCGTTAACATTGGTAATCCTGGTTCTGGTCAGCGAGGTACTATGGAAGTGCTAATGAACCAGTATGGTTGGAGTAACGACGACTTTAAGCTTGTCTCTGAGTTAAAAGCAGCAGAGCAATCAAAAGCACTTTGTGATAACAAAATTGATGCGATGATTTATACCGTTGGTCACCCAAGTGGAGCGATTAAAGAAGCCACTACGTCGTGTGATAGTAATATCGTAACGGTAGCTGGACCTAATGTAAAAAAACTGGTTGCAGACAACAGCTTCTATCGTGTCGCAAATGTCCCGGGTGGTATGTATCGTGGCACAGATAGTGATGTTCAAACCTTTGGTGTGGGCGCGACGTTTGTTTCTTCTACTGCGGTACCAGAAGATGTGGTTTATAACGTGGTTAAAGCGGTATTTGAAAACTTCGATGATTTCCGCCGTCTCCACCCAGCATTTGCAAACTTGAAGAAAGAGGAAATGGTAAAAGACGGTTTATCTGCGCCTCTTCACCCAGGAGCGCTCAAATACTACAAAGAAGTAGGGCTGATTAAGTAAGCGTTACTTTCTCTTATTATTGATGTAAAACGCCATCTTTCTCGATCAATGCCACTCGTTTAACCGCGAGTGGCATATTTCTATTTCTCGTCATCCTGTACAGCGACGAAGGAGCGTGATACAGGATCTTCTATCCGAGCACTTTGTGATCAAAATTGTTTCATTAGCCGCTTAGTGTAGTGTTATTAGATTCCTAACCTCGCTGGAGTGACACAAAAAATCGTTAAGCTATCTGCATTAATCTTTCGCGCTAGCGTTTTTTGTAGGATTGTTATCCACTTGTACAAGTTTTGCTTAAACATAAACATCAATGAAAAAGTAGATAGTGATGAGAATAGAAGAAAGAGCAACAAACCCTTTAACATGATTGGGATTCAGTTGACGAGAGACACGAGCTGCAAGATACCCACCTACCAACGTACCGACCAAAACAACACTACCTGTGTGCCAGTCAATGGAGCCATTGGCAACAAAAATCACGATAGCAATGAGTGAAACACACGTAGATACGAGCAATTTCAAACCGTTCATTAAATTAATGTCTTGGTGGCCAGCTACTACCAGATAACTCAGAACAATAACCCCTAAACCTGCGTTGAAAAAACCACCGTAAGCAGAGACACCAACAAGTAGTAAACCCAACGCGATTGCTCCGAGTATGCCAGCATGTTTGTGCTCTTTCGCGACAGTTTTGATTAGCATTGTTAAACGAGAACCGGTGAGAAAAAGCACGGTGGCAAATAAGAGTAACCAAGGGATAGCTTCCATAAATAGCGATTCTGGCGTGTTGAGCAACAGATATGCTCCGACAGCGCCGCCGACTAAACTGAATGAGACTGTGAACAGCAGTTCATGCTTGTTCTTCATGATCTCTTCTCTGAACCCGACGGCTCCGCTAATGTAACCCGCACATGAAGCATACGTGTTTGTTGCGTTAGCCATAATAGGAGGAACACCAACTGCCAATAGAGCCGGAAAAGTAATAAAGCTTCCGCCTCCTGCTATGGAGTTAATGATCCCACCAATTACGCCAGCAATGAATAAAAGTGAGAGTTCTAAAAGCATAAACAATCCTTGTTATGTTCTTTTTCATTGTTAGAGCTTCAGATGATCTAACCTACATGCTCTAATGTTCTGATATGAGGTTTACTTTACCCGCTCTAAAACAAAATTGTTCAGTTCTGTAACGTTTTTGATGACATGAACGGCTTTACTTTGAGAGTACCCTTCGAGGCGATACATAAAGTCATCATTCCAGAATGCGGGGCATTGCTGAAGAACTTTGTAGCTTTGTAACGTTCCTTTCAGTACCGAACTACCATCAGGCCAACCTTCAGGTTTTATGAATAGTCCTTTAAGGAGACGTTTCGTCACAAACCAATAGCTTACGGAGTATGGTAGATCAATATAAATGAGAGTATCGGCTGCATCTAAACGAGCGTTGAAAGAGCTGATCGGTCCAAGGCCATCTATAATCCAACGATCTGAGCTTAGTATATTGCTATGGGCTTCATCAAAAACGTTACGCTCAACGGGATCACCGTTTGGCTTATAGACTATTGAATCTAATTGATGAAGAGGAAGACCGGTAGCAGACGCGATTGCTTTACTTACCGTCGATTTTCCACTGCCGGGTTTACCAAAAACTGCTATTTTTTGCATTGTGACCGCCTCCAAGAGAGCTTTTCCCATACGGTAGAGACAGAAAACCCACCGCTATGGGTGGGTTCGATAAATACTGAGCGCATCAAAAAATCCCACCATTCCTATGGAATAATGATAATTCGTTGGTTAAGTTGCGCTAAGTGTGTGTTCATACAATCACCTTCATATAACGACAGTGATTTGTCAATACCATCTGCACAATAAGCGAACGATTTGGAGGGCGGAAGATAAAGCCATCACGATGGATGGCTTTATCTAGGTTGAAAGAGACAGCGATTACTGCTCAACGCTGACTGGCTGTGCTTTAAACTTTTGAATCAGCTTTACGATTAGTGGACTTGCCAATACCAATACAGCTAAAACAGTAAAGGTAAGGGTAATAGGACGCTCCCATAGGAAACTCAGTTCTCCATCTGAAATCATTAATGCGCGGCGTAAGTTCTCTTCCATTAATCCTCCAAGGATGAAGCCCAGCAATAAAGGTGCGAGCGGGAAGTTAGCGAGCCGAAGTGCAATGGCAGCCATAGCCACAATCAGCATCACGAACACATCCATAGTGTTAAAAGAGACCAAATAAACCCCGGTGATTGAGAAGAATAAAATCATCGGTAGAAGCACCGTTCTCGGAACCGCCAAAAGCTTTGAAATGTACGGAATTAATGGTAAGTTCAGGATCACAAGTACGATGTTGCCGAAGTACATGGAAATGATCACTGACCAGAACACATCTGGGTGTTCAACAAATAGGCGAGGTCCAGGTTGAATACCATAAGCGATCAGCGCACCGAGCATTATTGCTGTTGTACCAGAGCCCGGAATACCAAGCGTTAATAGCGGTACAAATGAACCACTAGATGCTGCATTGTTCGCAGACTCTGGCGCAACCAAACCACGGATACTGCCTTTACCGAACTCATCCTTTTTCTCTTTAGGTGCGAGGTTGCGCTCCATACCATAGCTTAAAAAAGCAGCAATGGTTGCCCCTGCGCCAGGAAGAACGCCAGTGAAGAAACCTAATATTGAAGAGCGAATTGAAACAGGCGCAACATCTTTGATTTCTTCCTTGGTCACTTTCATTGAGCCAATGTTGCTCAGCTTTTCTTGTTCTTCATCGCTGGTGTCTTTTGATGGTTTAAGGATGCCCATCAGTGTCTCACCCAGTGCGAATGTCGCCATTGCAAGCAACAAGAAGCTAAAGCCATCCATTAAATCCGTTAAACCGAAGGTAAAGCGTTCAACGCCTACGCCTTTATCGATTCCAACTGTAGATAGCATCAAACCAAGAATGGTCATCATCCACGCTTTGATTACCTGACCTTTCCCCGCAAAAGCCGCGACTGCTGATAACCCAAGTAGCATCAACGCAAAATAGTCCGACGATTGGAAGCTAAGGGAGACGCTAGCCAATGCTGGTGCGGCAACAAGCAACATAATGGCAGATAGCGTACCGCCAGTGAAAGACGAATAAGCTGCCAAAGCTAATGCTTTACCTGCCTGGCCTTTTTGAGCCATTGGGTAGCCGTCGAATGCTGTGACCACGGTTGAAGAACAACCCGGCGCGTTAATTAAAATCGACGATGTAGAACCACCAAATACCGCACCGTAATAAACACCCGCCATTAAAATAAGGCCAGAGGAGGGCTCTAGGCCATAAGTAATTGGGATCATCAAAGCAATGGCTGAGATCGGCCCAAGTCCAGGTAACATGCCGATAAATGTACCGACGAAGCAACCAACGATCACCATCATAATGTTCATTGGCATTACTGCGGTGGATAAACCTTGTAGAATTCCATCTAACATAATTCAGTCCTTTCTTTGACTACCAGATGGTGAAAATCAAACCCGGTTCGAGATAGATGTCCAAACCTTGAGTGAGTAATAAGTAGAACGCGATCACGAATGGAAACGACGCGCCAAACAGAACGGGTTTACGTCTTTCCCCGAGCAGATAAAAGCCAGCCAATAAAAAGAAGCCAGTAGCTATCACAAAACCTAAGTAAGTCAGGCCCACTCCGTAGAGCGCCATTAAAATTAAAAAGGCAATCAGTAACTTCCAATTGAAGGTCAGCACTGCGCCACTTTGTTTATCTGGTTGTCCTGTCACCAGCAATAGCAAAGAAAGGCCGACACCAACGTAAGTCAGGATGGTTGGCAGAGTACGTGCGGTGAATGGTTCATACTCATCACCTGGAAACAATGGAATCTGCGAGGTTTGATAACCGTAGCAAAGACAGAAGAGTAGAAAGATCATTGCGCCGACGCGGTCACGACAGAGCAAGTACTCTTTGGTGAAAAAGTTGGTTGAACGAGGCATATTCAACTCCTAACAAAAGTAAAAAAGACCGCATATGGACGTCAATGAATAAACTAAACCATTAACAATTAAGCATTTCGCTGCTAGTCGAGCCGCTTTGGGTATATAAACAAAGGAGTGTGCATGCCGATTGTCGACAATGTCCATATGCGGTGAAACTTAGAGTGCAAATACATGGGGAAATACCAACCTATGTTATTCATTGAGGTTGGTATCTGAGGGACCCCAATTCGACTGTTACTTCAGGAAGCCTAACTCGCGCATTAAGTCACCCATCTGTTGCTCTTGATCTTCAAGAAACGCGAAGAATGCTTTATCCGCTTTATAGTTGTCGATCCAACCATTGCGGTCTCGAACGACTTGCCATTCGTCGGTGTTATACATTTTAGTAAATGCGGCATTCCATTCATCTAGCTTTTCTTGGCTTGTGCCTGGTGCTGCAAAGAATCCACGCCAGTTAGCAAAGACAGTTTCATTACCATATTCGGTGAGAGTTGGAATGTTAGGCGCAGCTTCTAAACGTTTTGGTGCTGTAATCGCTAACACTTTCACTTGCCCAGACTTAGACATTTCGAGTACTTCACCTAACCCTGTAGAGAGCAGTTGTGTTTCGCCTGAAAGTAGGGCAGCCATGGCTTTTCCACCTGCATCATAGGCAATGTAACGAACTTTGCGCGCATCAAAACCTTCACCTTTGAAAGCCGCGGCTATAACCAAATGATCCATAGAACCACGAGCAGAGCCACCAGCAACCTTCACTTTACGAGGGTTTTCTTTAAAAGCTTTAACGACATCTTCCCAAGAGCTGTAAGGAGAATCGGCTGATGTAACAATGGCGCCATAATCGGCAACCGTTGCGGCAACAGGAGTCAAGTCGCGGAAAGATTGTGGGAAGATCCCACTGAGCGAGCGAACGACGATCGGTGTTGAGTTCACCATGAGTGTATCTTCTTGACGATCAGCCGTTTCAATCAAATGTGCGATTGCTTTGCCACCGCCACCACCAGATAGGTTTTGAAATGATACGGTTTCAACGATGTCCGACTTTATTAATACATCACCAGTACCTCGGGCGGTCATGTCCCAACCGCCACCGGCACCTCCAGGGATAAGAAAGTGCATTTTTTCAATATCTGCAGCAAGAGCGTTGAATGAAAATGAAGCTGCGATGATTGAAGCGGCGAGCGTTGGTTTGAGTACCTTTAACATGTTCACGTTCCTTATGTTAGCGACTCTATTTAGTTGAGCCTTATTGTTTTTGCTCAGTTGTCATGCCTTGTAAGCGTTAAAGCTGAACTTGGTGTAAAGGTTAATTAAGTGTTAAATATCTGTCTGTAAAAGAGATATAAAGAGAATATTGAGCATTTCGGTTATTTTGTTCATAAAGTGCACGGCGAGAAGTTGGTGTTAGGTCACGCGGCTTTACGCTTTGGTAGGCCATAATAAAATGACGGAAATGAACGAGGAAAAGAGAATGAAAGGGACGTGTTTGTGCGGGGCAATTGAAGTCATCGCTGAGGTTAAAAATGAGGTTAGCCTGTGCCATTGCTCGATGTGTCGAAAATGGTCGAGTGGCGCACTTCATGCGGTGCATTGTGGGCCTAACGTGACGTTTAAAGGTGGCGAACCTAAACGTTATCAGTCGTCAGACTGGGGAGTGAGGGGGTTTTGCGGTGAGTGTGGCACAAACCTTTTCTACCATTTGTTGCCGACAGGTGAGTACATTCTTTCCGCTGGTTTGTTCGATAACCCAGATTTCAAACTCACTTTAGAGATTTTTACCGATGAAAAGCCAGCTTATTATGACCTCAATTCCGCTTCACAAAAGATGACTTCGCAACAAGTCTTTGATCAATTTGTACCTAAAGAATAGTTTTTTATCCGATTATTGTTCGACAGCTGAGCTTTTAGTTTTTAGATCATAAGCTTAAAGGTTTATAAGTTGTCGACAATATGAGTCCCCCATTCTTTATTCCTGCCAAAAACGGCACTTAATAGGCATTTTAGGCCCATTTAAATTACGACCTTAGTCTAAATTGTCGACAATTTACTTGATTGTCGACACTTTGATCGACTACTTTATATTCAGGTTAAGAAATTGTAGACATTTCGATGTCGGTAACAAGAGTATCTGAATATGAACTCTGAGTTGAAAGCTCGTTATAAAGTGCTGGGTTCTGAGAAAGAACACACCAAATCCGAAACGCTGACCGAAACACTCATTGAAGTCATTGTTAATGGCGACGTGAAGCCTGGCCATAAGATATCAGAGCCTGAGCTAGCAAAGAAATATCAAGTCAGTCGTGGGCCTTTGCGTGAAGCATTGATGCGCTTAGAGGGGCTAGGGCTCATCGAGCGAATTCCTCATGTTGGGGCCAGAGTGACCACTTTTTCTCCGGAAAAGCTGATAGAACTTTATGCCGTTCGAGAAGCATTGGAAGGCATGGCAGCAAGGTTAGCAGCGCGACACATTACGCAAGAAGAGCTCTTAAGCTTGGAAATGCTATTGTCGACACATTCCAAGCATATAGACCAAATGGAAGGCGCGTCTTACTTCCATCAACATGGTGACTTTGATTTTCACTATCGCATCATCCAAGCGAGCAGAAACAGTAAGTTAATATCTCTGCTGTGTGATGAACTCTATCACTTATTACGGATGTATCGTTACCAGTCGCCACGTGCGCAATCTCGCCCGAATGAGGCGCTCACCGAACACAAATTCATTTTGGAAGCCATTCGCAATCGCGATGAAGAGCTTGCAGAAATGTTGATGAGAAGACACATATCAGGAAGTCGAAAGCTCATCCAATCTCAAATTATACATACAGAAAGTTTAGACAAAGACTAGAAGGAATTCGTCATGAGCTTAACACCGGGAGCGAAATTCAGACTCGCCATTGAACAAAATAATCCACTACAAATTGTCGGCACTATAAACCCGTATTGCGCCATGATGGCAAAAAACTTGGGTCACCAAGCGATCTACTTGTCTGGTGGCGGTATCGCAAATGCGTCATACGGATTGCCGGATCTCGGTATCACAACATTAAACGACGTTTTGGTTGATGTTGACCGTATTACTAACGCATGTGATTTGCCTCTTTTGGTTGATATCGACACGGGTTTTGGCGGTGCATTTAACATTGCTCGCACGATCAAAGCGATGGAAAAAGCAGGCGCGGCAGCGGTGCACATGGAAGACCAAGTCACACAGAAACGTTGTGGTCATCGTCCGAACAAAGCAATAGTCAGCCAGCAAGAGATGGTTGATCGCGTAAAAGCCGCGGTTGACGCACGCAATGATGAAAGTTTCGTGGTTATGGCTCGTACAGACGCGCTAGCTGTTGAAGGCATGGACAGCGCAATCGAGCGTGCGATTGCGTGTGTGGAAGCTGGCGCAGACATGATCTTCCCAGAAGCGATGACCAAGCTGGATCAGTACCTTCAGTTCTCAAACGCACTTGAGCAAGCAACTGGAAAGCACGTTCCTATTCTGGCCAACATTACCGAGTTCGGCGCAACGCCACTGTACGGCTGCGATGAGCTTGCAAAAGCAAAAGTGGACATGGTGCTTTATCCATTAAGTGCGTTCCGTGCCATGAACAAAGCTGCTGAAACGGTCTACAAACATTTGCTAGAAGTGGGTAATCAGGAAGCACTGGTTGATTCGATGCAAACACGTAAAGAGTTGTATCAGCACCTGAATTACCACGACTACGAAGACAAACTTGACCAGTTATTCTCTGAAGGGAAATAGCGGGGGAAAAGCAAAAATAGACGGAAGCCCAAGAAAAAGATAATCGGAATTTATCTCATCTAATAACGTGAAATTCGTTTGGCTAAAAACACCCCAGAGAGGGAAAAGTCAGACAGAAAAGGAGTTCAAACAATGTCTCAAACTGCAGAAAAGAAAGCAGAATTAGGTGGCGCGGGCCTTCGTGGTCAAAGCGCAGGAAGCACAGCTTTATGTACTGTCGGAAAAACGGGAACTGGTTTAACTTATCGTGGATACGATATTACTGATCTTGCGAACAACGCACAGTTTGAAGAAGTGGCTCACCTTCTATTACGCGGTCACTTGCCGAATCAACAAGAACTTGATGCGTACAAGACACACCTACTCAGCCTTAGAGGTTTGCCAGCCGAGCTAAAACAAGCTTTAGAGTTAATTCCTGCAAGCGCACACCCAATGGACGTAATGCGCACGGGTTGTTCTGTATTGGGTAACCTAGAGCAGGAAATGAGCTTCGAGGAGCAACTGAAAGCAACCGAACGTATGCTAGCCTTGTTCCCTGCCATCATCTGTTACTGGTACCGCTTTAGTCATGATGGCGTGCGTATCAACACCGAGGATCAGACTGAAGATTGCATCGGTGGTTACTTCTTACGATTACTTACAGACAAAGCGCCATCTGCGCTGCACAAACAAGTGATGCATTGCTCGCTCATTCTTTATGCTGAACATGAGTTTAATGCTTCTACATTCGCAGCACGCGTTTGTGCATCAACGTTGTCAGACATCCATTCTTGTATCACGGCAGCAATCGGTACGCTTCGTGGGCCACTTCACGGTGGTGCGAACGAAGCGGCGATGGAAATGATTGAAGATTGGCAAACGCCCGACGAGGCGGAAGCGAACATCATGAAAATGCTAGCCAATAAAGACAAGATCATGGGCTTCGGTCACGCGATTTATCGTGAAAGTGACCCTCGCAACGCCTTAATAAAACGATGGTCCAAAGAGCTATCGAAACAAGTTGGTGATACTCATCTATATGCGGTTTCTGAGCGTGTTGAATCAGTGATGAAGCGAGAGAAAGGTCTGTTCTGTAATGCGGACTTCTTCCATGCATCGGCTTACCACTTCATGGACATTCCAACCAAACTATTTACCCCAATCTTTGTGATGAGTCGTTTAACGGGCTGGGCTGCACACGTTTATGAACAGCGTGCCAATAACCGTATTATTCGCCCAAGTGCCGATTATACGGGCCCAGATCATCAAGAATGGGTGCCTATCGAGAATCGCTAGCGCGAAGGTCAACGAGGGCATTATATGCTTTGGTTGACCACCTCCTTCCTTTGTCATTCTCTCTAACAGAGGAAGGAGATCCTCTCATCACTGTGTTTCTGGAGCAATGGAAAACCTTGATGAAGGCAAGATGTAAAGACTGAATGGAAGCAAACCATGAACACAAATATTAATACTCAATATCGTAAGCCGCTTCCGGGAACTCAACTGGATTATTTTGATGCACGCGAAGCCGTCAATGCCATTTCTCCTGGAGCCTATGAAACACTCCCTTATACCTCTCGCGTGCTAGCTGAGCAACTGGTCCGCCGCTGTGACCCGAACACATTGACAGATAGCCTGAAACAGTTAATTGAACGCAAACGCGATCTTGATTTTCCTTGGTATCCAGCACGCGTTGTTTGTCATGACATTCTTGGTCAGACCGCTCTAGTCGATTTAGCGGGTCTGCGCGATGCCATTTCAGATCAGGGCGGTGATCCTGCAAAAGTGAACCCAGTGGTTGAGACACAATTGATCGTTGACCACTCTTTAGCGGTTGAACATGCGGGCTTTGACCCTGATGCCTTCGACAAAAACCGCGCGATTGAAGAGCGCCGTAATGAAGACCGATTCCACTTTATTGAGTGGTGTAAAACAGCGTTTGAAAACGTCAGCGTGATTCCAGCTGGGAATGGCATCATGCACCAAATCAACTTGGAAAAAATGTCTCCTGTGGTACAAGCAAAGCAGGGCATTGCCTACCCAGACACCTGTGTGGGTACGGACAGTCACACGCCTCACGTAGACGCTCTTGGTGTTATTGCGATAGGTGTCGGTGGTCTGGAAGCAGAAACCGTCATGCTTGGCCGACCATCAATGATGCGTCTACCAGATATTGTCGGTGTCAAACTGACGGGTAAACGTCAACCGGGCATTACCGCAACGGATATTGTCCTTGCGATTACTGAGTTTCTGCGTAATGAGCGTGTGGTATCTTCATATCTTGAATTCTTCGGAGAAGGCGCACGTGATCTAACGATCGGAGACCGCGCAACGATTTCAAACATGACACCAGAATACGGCGCAACAGCTGGCATGTTTTATATTGATGAGCAGACCATCAATTACTTGAAACTAACTGGTCGAGATGAAGAACAAGTTGCTTTAGTAGAAAATTACGCAAAACAAACCGGTCTTTGGGCAGACGATCTTGATAGCGCCGTTTACGAGCGCGTACTTGAGTTCGATTTATCATCAGTTAGCCGTAACTTGGCTGGTCCGTCAAACCCTCATCGTCGTTTACCAACTTCTGAGTTGGCACAGCGCGGCATTTCTGGAGCGTGGGAAGAGAAAGAAGGCGAGTTGCCAGATGGTGCAGTGATCATCGCTGCTATTACCTCATGTACGAATACTAGTAACCCAAGAAACGTGGTTGCTGCTGGCCTTGTGGCGAAGAAAGCCAACGAACTTGGTCTTGTACGTAAACCTTGGGTGAAATCGTCTTTTGCTCCGGGTTCTAAAGTTGCACGCTTGTATCTGGAAGAAGCGGGCTTGTTACCAGAGCTAGAGAAGCTTGGCTTTGGCATTGTTGGTTACGCATGTACAACTTGTAACGGTATGAGTGGTGCGCTGGATCCAAAAATCCAACAAGAGATCATCGACCGTGATTTATATGCGACAGCGGTGCTTTCTGGTAACCGTAACTTTGATGGTCGAATCCATCCGTACGCCAAACAAGCTTTCTTGGCTTCACCACCATTGGTTGTCGCTTATGCGCTGGCCGGTACCATTCGTTTTGATATCGAGCGCGATGCGCTTGGCACGGACCAAAACGGCAAACCAATTTACTTAAATGATTTGTGGCCAAGCGATGAAGAGATCGATGCAGTTGTCGGTACTCATGTTAAACCTGAGCAGTTTAAGCAAGTTTACATTCAGATGTTTAAGCTGAATGATCAAGAGCAAAATCCCAACCCGCTGTACGACTGGCGTCCGATGAGTACCTATATCCGCCGACCACCGTACTGGGAAGGTGCGCTAGCGGGAGAAAGAACATTGTCTGGTATGCGTCCATTGGCGATTCTGGGCGACAACATCACCACTGATCACTTATCACCATCCAACGCGATTCTTGGAAGCAGCGCAGCAGGTGAATACTTAGCGAAAATGGGTGTGCCAGAAGAAGATTTCAACTCTTACGCGACTCACCGTGGTGACCACTTAACGGCGCAACGCGCGACCTTCGCTAATCCAAAGTTGTTCAATGAAATGGTGAAGGAAAACGGCGAAGTCGTGCAGGGATCTCTGGCGCGTGTAGAGCCAGAAGGGCAGGTGGTTCGTATGTGGGAAGCGATTGAAACCTACATGAATCGTAAACAACCATTGATCGTGGTGGCTGGCGCGGATTACGGTCAGGGGTCATCCCGTGACTGGGCAGCAAAAGGCGTTCGACTGGCAGGAGTAGAAGCCATTGTTGCTGAAGGCTTTGAGCGTATTCACCGTACTAACTTGGTTGGCATGGGCGTACTACCACTGCAATTTAAGTCGGGCGTTAACCGCAATACGCTAGAGCTGGATGGTACGGAACTTTACGACGTGGTTGGAGAAATCAAGCCAGGCGCTGATTTAGCGCTGGTTATCACACGCAGCAACGGCGATAAAGTCGATGTTCCGGTTACTTGTCGCTTAGATACCGCTGACGAAGTTCACGTGTACAACGCGGGCGGTGTTCTGCAGCGTTTCGCGCAAGATTTCTTGGCACAATAAGGAGTGCGTATGGCAAATAATACTCCGAATCAAACAAGCCAAATAAAAGTGCCCGCGACGTACATGCGTGGCGGCACGAGTAAAGGTGTCTTTTTCAACCTAGAGGATTTACCTCAAGAAGCGCAAATGGCTGGAGCCGCGCGTGACAAGCTGTTGTTACGTGTTATCGGCAGCCCGGATCCTTACGCGAAGCAAATCGACGGTATGGGTGGTGCAACCTCCAGCACCAGTAAAACAGTGATTGTTTCGCGCAGTAGCCAAGACGGTCATGACGTTGACTATTTGTTTGGACAAGTGTCGATCGACAAACCATTCGTCGATTGGAGCGGTAACTGCGGCAACTTGTCTGCCGCTGTCGGTCCTTTCGCCATTCATGCTGGTCTGATCCCACAAGATCGCATTCCAGAAAATGGCATTGTGACGGTGCGTGTTTGGCAGGTGAACATCAGCAAAACCATCTTGATTCACGTGCCAATCGTCAATGGTTTTGTCCAAGAAACCGGAGAGTTTGAACTCGATGGTGTCACGTTTCCAGCGGCAGAGATTCAAGTGGATTTTGTTGATCCTTCCGATGGCGAAGGGAGTATGTTCCCAACGGGCAACTTAGTTGATGATTTGGTGGTACCGGATGTGGGTACGTTCAACGCGACCTTTATTAACGCGGGCATACCAACCATTTTTATTGATGCTGAATCGATAGGATATCAGGGCACCGAGCTGCAAGACGATATCAACAACGATGACACAGCATTAGCGATGTTCGAATCCATCCGTGCATATGGCGCGTTAAAAATGGGCCTGATTTCTGATTTAGAAGAAGCTCAAACACGCCAACATACGCCGAAAATAGCATTTGTTTCTAAACCGAGAAGTTACCTTTCTTCAAGTGGTAAAGCCGTTAATGAGTCGGATATTGATGTGCTCGTTCGCGCGCTGTCGATGGGCAAGCTTCATCATGCAATGATGGGAACAGCAGCCGTTGCTATTGCTTCTGCTGCGTGTGTGCCCGGAACGTTAGTGAATTTAGCCGCTGGTGGCGGTGAAAAAGAGTCCGTGACTTTTGGCCACCCGTCAGGAACGTTAAAAGTTGGGGCACAAGCGAAGCAAACTGAGCAGGGCTGGGTGGTGCAAAAAGCCATTATGAGCCGAAGTGCGAGAATACTGATGGAGGGATTTGTGCGTGTACCCTTCTATGTCTTCGATTAAAAGAGACGATCTTTGTATTAAAAGAGCGATCTTTGAGTAGAACGAGAGCAATGTCAGGACATACTGGAGGAAGCAATATGTCTTCATACGAAAAAGAATACTTATGGGCGAAGAATGAACCGGAGAGTTTTTGGCGCGCTCAAGCGGAGAATCTCGATTGGTTTGAATCTCCTAAAACTATCTTGAAATCTGATGAAAACGGCATAGAACGTTGGTTTCCAGATGGTGTAATGAATACGTGCTGGTTAGCATTAGATTACCATTGCGAGCAAGGACGCGGTGATAATACTGCACTCATTTATGACTCGCCAGTGACAGGTCGTAAAGCCACGTACACCTATAGCGATCTACGTGACCAAGTAGCAAAAATTGCTGGCATGCTGTCTGCTCAAGGTGTTGAAAAAGGCGACCGAGTCGTTATTTATATGCCGATGATCCCAGAAGCCGCAATGGCGATGCTTGCCTGCGCGCGTTTGGGGGCGATTCATTCCGTAGTATTCGGTGGTTTTGCACCTAATGAGCTTGCTGTACGAATTGAAGACGCAGAGCCGAAAGTGATCATGACGGCGTCGTGCGGGATTGAGATCAACAAAGTCATTCCATACAAACCAATGGTAGACAAAGCCATTATGGACAGCCGTTGGAAGCCTGAGAAAGTGTTTGTTTTCCAACGTCCAGAGTGCGACGCTGAGCTAAACCAAGAAAGAGACTTAGATTGGCAGCGAGAGTACAAACAAGCGCTGCCACATGGTTGTGTTCCGGTGTTAGCAACCGATCCGCTCTACATACTTTATACATCGGGCACGACAGGTAAGCCGAAAGGCGTTGTGCGTGATAACGGTGGCCATGCTGTCGCGATGAAGTACTCCATGAGCGCAATCTATAACATTCCTCAAGATGGCGTCTTTTGGGCGGCATCTGATGTGGGCTGGGTAGTAGGGCACTCTTACATTGTTTACGCCCCACTGATTCACGGTTGCACTACTATCCTATTCGAAGGCAAGCCTGTTCGAACACCGGATCCTGGCGCATTTTGGCGAGTGTGTGATGAATATAAAGTAGATGCGTTGTTCTCTGCACCAACGGCGTTTCGTGCGATTAAGAAAGAGGACCCGGAAGGCGAGCACTTAAAACAGTACGACTTGTCGAATCTGAAAACCATCTTTATGGCGGGAGAACGCCTTGACCCTCCGACACTGGAGTGGGTTCAGAGCAAAGCGGACAAGCCCGTTATTGACCACTGGTGGCAAACCGAGACGGGCTGGGCCATCGCTGGCAACCCGACAGGTGTCGAAATGATGCCAGTTAAAGCTGGTTCTTCGACGAAGCCCATTCCGGGTTATCAGGTCGAAATTCTGAATGAACTTGGAGAGGCTGTCGGGCCTAACCAACAAGGCTTTGTCGCATTAAAACGTCCGCTACCACCAAGTTGTCTGCCAACGGTTTGGCGTAATCATGACCGTTTTGAAACTGGTTATCTTAGCCAGTTCCCAGGCTACTACGTGTCAGGTGATGGTGGCTATCTGGATGAAGACGGTTACCTGTTTATTATGGGACGTATTGATGACGTGATTAATGTCGCGGGACATCGATTGTCGACAGGT
This sequence comes from Vibrio sp. Vb2880, assembly GCF_033337975.1. Lineage (NCBI taxonomy): Bacteria > Pseudomonadati > Pseudomonadota > Gammaproteobacteria > Vibrionales > Vibrionaceae > Vibrio > Vibrio sp. Vb2880. Next base: position 44,383 of record NZ_JAWORT010000013.1, on the reverse strand, counting down.
GAAATGGAAGAAATAGTAGGAGGCCACCCAGCGATTGCAGAATGTGCGGTGGTTGGTATCCACGATGATCTAAAAGGTCAGCTTCCACTTGGTTTTGTTGTACTGAAAGACGGCGTCAAAGTGGATGAGCTAGACCTTGAAGGTGAGCTTGTTGGCAAAGTGCGTAGTGAGATAGGTGCAGTTGCTTGCTTCAAGCATGCGTTGGTTGTAGACCGTTTACCGAAAACACGTTCAGGTAAAATTTTGCGTCGAACTATACGTCAAATAGCTGATGGTGAAAAATACACCGTTCCGTCAACGATTGATGACCCAAGTAGCTTGAACGAAATTGAGCGAGTGCTACGACGCTGAGAAAAACTCAATTCTAACTAACCCCTGATCCTCGAACTCTGTTGGTTGGTTCTGCCTCTGTACGTTTATTAAGTGCAGGGGCCTTTTTGTTGTTCAAACAGTACAAACGTATCGTGAAAGCATTTGTGACTTGCCAATACGACGTTTTCCTCACAAACTACAGCCATTCCGTTTTTAGTGACCCTTTGTATGACCACGTTTGCGATTAAACCTGCGTGTTTTAGCGACCTAGAGTTGCTCAACGATCTTATGTTCGAGCTTCATGATGAGCATCATCTTCAATCTCCTGAGCTTTTCAAAACGGCAGAGGAGATAGAACAAGAAAAAAGCATTGCTCGATATATTGACGACCCTGAGTGCCTTGTTTACGTAGCAAAACAAGGAGATGAAATTATTGGCTTTATCTCTGGTCACTTCTGTGAACTTATTTCTACCGTCAGCCAGCCAGTTATGATGGGAAGTGTGGATGAGCTCTATGTGCTGCCTGAATATCGAAAACAAGGTACGGCGCAGGCATTGATTAATAAAATTGAGTCAACGTTCTCTGATTACGGTGCAAAACAGATGTTTGTTGAAGTATGGCATTTTAACCAGGGCGCAATATCTTTGTATGAAAAACAAGGATTTGCACACCATATCCACTATTTAAGAAAACCGCTGAACGAATAATCGTATTTAACTTTAATATTGTGATTTAGGTTCTATCGAATTGAAATCATTCAGTTCGTCAATAGACTTTTCTCTATAAATTGCTCGCAATGTTAACAAATTGATATGCACCCACATTGGTATCGGCGTTTTTGTCTGCTTGTTTATTAGTAGCACGAGGATCGTGCTTACAAAAACAAGAGGACAATATTTTGAAACTAACAAAATCGTTACTTGCTTTAGCCGTTTTGCCAATGTTCGCAAGTGCTGATGATTTGTCTCAGACGCAAAATCACACTATCCAACCCCAGATCGTAGGCGGAGTAACTGCCGACCCACGTGACTGGAAATTCTACACCCAAATTGTTAGTCGTTATGGTAACCGATCGTATTGTGGGGCCAGTTATATCGGGAATGGTTACGTCCTGACTGCTGCACATTGTGTTGAGGGTGATTCTCCGAGTCAGATTGCGGTTAAAATCGGTGGCGTTGTTTATAACGGTAGTGATGGTGTTCGTGCAAACGTCAGTGAGATCCATATGCACCCGGCATATCGCCGCGCGACGCTTTCTCATGACCTCGCGGTATTGAAGCTCGACTCTGTGCCTCAAGGTGTTTCTTCAGTTGAGATTGCGAATGGTAGTCTAACGCAATACGCGAGCATCGGAGATTGGCTTAGTGTTGCTGGCTTAGGGCGAACTTCTGAAGGAGGAAGCTCTCCGTCTCGATTGCAGGAGGTTGACGTCCCACTTGTGTCGGATATGACTTGCCGTCAAGCCGGTGGCAACTACACAACGGTTGGAGAAGTGTCATTCTGTGCGGGTATTCCTCAAGGTGGGATAGATTCTTGTCAGGGAGATAGTGGTGGTCCAATCGTTATTAATCGCAGTGGTGTAATTACTCAACTTGGTGTGGTCAGTTGGGGAATAGGTTGTGCTCGTCCTGGTATGTATGGGGTTTATAGCGATATCGCTGCTATGCGCAATTTTGTCGATGGTGTTATCGGAACAGCAACACCACCAAAAGAAAATGTTTCTGTTGGATACACCACCGAACAGACACTGGCATCATTTAATGTTGGGGAGTTACAGCAACATAGCTTTGTTATCCAGAATTCAGGGAACACCACGTTCACTGTGGAAAATGTTCGCGCGTTTGCTTCGGGTGTTACTGATGCAGCTGTTATTGCCAATGATCAGTGCTCTCAGGCGACGTTAGCAATGAATGCAAGTTGTCGTGTTGATGTTGAATTTGGTGCTACTCAGAGCGGAGAAGCAAGAGTGGCTTTGAACTTCAACGTTGATAAGACCAGCACACAATACCAAGCGTTAGTATCCGCTCAAGCGAAAACGGTGACAACGCCTCCCACAGATAGCTGTAAAACTGTATGGCAAGCCAGCTTAGTGTATCTCAAAGGAGATACGGTTACTTGGAATGGTAAAGTTTGGCAAGCGCAGTGGTGGACTCAAGGTGATAATCCAGCAGACTCAGGGCCTTGGGGTGTTTGGCAAAAAGTCGGCGATGCGAATTGCACGTCTAACTAACGATCGGGCCAGTGAATTTGATTCGTTGACCATGAGATAAGATTCATTCTTGGTTTCAACGATCAGTACATAGTTATCATAACTGGGGTTTATTGTTTGCGAATAATAAGCCCTTTTTTATTGTGTCAACTATGAGAACCCACAAAATGTGTATGACTTTGTCCTGACGTTATCTTTATATAACTGGCAGAATTGCGATCAACATTTTATGTTTTGTCTGATTTTTGTCAGGTTTGCATTAAATTATTCTCCAGTGAGCGTTGAGATCAGGTTTTACGCGATCAACTCAGTTTGGCATAACTCGTTACTTAATTTTTGTCGAAAAAGATAAGATTAACTGCCATGATTCATTGGTTATCATTATGTTTATTTAAGGTCATATTTTGTGTTGAGACAGCTGTTATTACTCATCCTTTGTTTTATTTTGTTACCTGTTTCACCGATCTCTACGGCTAAAGCCACTGCGAGCGAAGTTAAAGGAGCGCTCTGTATTGTTCGCGCTGATGACAAGTTAGTGCTAGTTCATGAAGTATTAACGGATAAGATTTCTCTACCTGGCGGAACCATTATTGATGGTGAGTCTCCACAAGTTGCTGCTCAACGAGAAACGTGGGAAGAAACCGGTATAGTGGTTACGGTTGGAGAGGAGCTTGGCAGAACGGACACTGCGGTTTTTTACGACTGTATATCAGACTCTGACATTATCGCTTTTTCTATGAATAATTCTTTAGGTGGAAATGAACTGCCTATTTGGTTTGCCCCTCATTATGGAGTAGAAGTTGCGTCAGCGATGTTGCTTAGCCCATCTGAATTATCATCATCTTTATATCGTTATCCTGAGCAATGGCCACAAGCCACTCAGTTTTTTGATCAAGCTACCAAGCAATCAGTATCTTATGTGACTCAGTTGATCGAATCCGCGCCTTCATTTCGTCAGGTTGAATTGGCGTGGCTGATAGATATACAGAGTTGGGTAGGGGCGTTGTCAGAAACGAGTTACGAGGTAGCTAGTCAGATCTCGAAACTGGTTATAGATCTGACAGAACCGACGGTACTACTCTTTCTATTTCCTTTTGCCATGATGCGCTTTGGTAGCCGGTTTGTGTACCGACTCTTTTTCGCAATTAGTGCAACGTCGCTTATGGTGCTTGTCGCTCAACAAGGCTTTTCGTTACCGCGCCCACATGTCTATATACCAATGATGGAGTTAACGCACAGCTTTGGCTTTAGTTTTCCTAGCTTGCCTATCGCTGTGTGGTTTTGTGTGCTGACGTTCTTGTTTCATAGAACCCAGTATTTTGGTTTGAATGGAACAACGGCGGTCTTCGTGTTCATCACTCTTACTGTGGTGTTAGGTAAGTTTTTCCTCGGCAGTGCCTTTATTTTAGATATGTTATTTGGCGCGCTGTTAGGCAGCTTGGTGGCTTGGCATGTTCTTCGACTGGAGACAAATCAAGATGTGAACGTTGATCAAGTTCTAAGCTCAAAAGGCGTCTGGTTCATTATGACTGCGGCAACATCGGTCATCTCCGTCATCTGGCCATTACCTGTGTTTGGTCGCTGGTTAGCAATTTTAATCACTGCATCAGCGTTGGTCATGACATTTAAAGAGTCGAAAGCACATTTAGATACTCGGCAGATGATCTTTGTGACGCTGGCATTGTTGCTTGTTGATCAACTCTATTTGTACTCGGCTAATATCGTATCGTTTAGCGGTTTGTGGTCATTAGTCTTGTCGACGTTACATTATCCATTATTAATGTTGTTATTTATGCTGCTTGCAAGGAAGCTGACTTGTGAAAACCAACCGAGCAAAACGTTGCTAGATTGATGGCTGTATTTGTTATCTATTAGTATTTGAGTAAAAACAAAGCCTTGCATTACAGCAAGGCTTTTACACGTTTAGTCCACGAACAACGCCGCTTGCCTATCTTGGACGGCTAGGGGGGTTAAACGTAAGAAGCTTAACGCAACAGACATGGCGGAAAGGGCTATGCATTGAGCACGAACTTTTCTATAGCTTTAGCGACACCGTGCTCATCATTACTTGCCGTAATGTAGTCAGCGGTTTGCTTGGTTTCTTCCATTGCATTTGCCATCGCGATACCAAGGCCAGCGTATTTCAGCATGTGGTGGTCATTTTCTGCGTCACCCATACAGATAACTTCTTCCGGTTTAATTCCCAGATACTCGGCAATTGCGGCAACACCAATACCTTTGTTGCTCGCAGGGTTAAGAAACTCAAGGAAAAACGGAGCGCTTTGAACAACCGTAAACGCTTCGCGCATTTCACCTGGCAGTGCTGCTATAACTTCTGTTAGTTTGCTTGGCTCTGCAACCATCATAGCTTTGATGATTGGATGATCGTCTTCTAGTGATTCGAAGTTCATCTCAGTGACATTTAAGCCATTTATCTTTGCTTCAATATCGGTGTAAGGGTTGTGCTCGTTGGTGATTAAACCATGAACTTGACTAAAAGCATGGACGTACGCACCTAGCTCTTCGGCTTTTCGCGCCACCAATTTTGCAGCTTTACCATCTATGATTTGCTGGTGGATGATGTCGTTTGTGCCTACGTTCTTGACCATCGAACCGTTGTAGTAAAGAACAAAATCTCGATCGGAATGGATATTCAGTTCGTCGAGCTTGTCTTGCATTCCTTCTAATGGGCGACCAGAAGCGAGAACGACAGTAACGCCTGCTTCTCGAGCTTTTGCGATCGCTTGTTTGTTTTCTTCAGAAATGGCTTTATCACTATTGAGTAGCGTGCCATCCATATCTAGTGCGATCAGTTTATACATCATTTCTTACCTTAAAGTTTTTTGGGAGCTGTCAGTGAATAAGGCTTGGTTTAACGTTAACCAGAAACCTATATTCATTACGCTATGAAACTACAAAATGGTCTATTTTAACAATTAATTTTTGGTTTAAATTGACCTAGACACGCGTGTCCATTATGGTCTTCGCCTCGAAATGTTATGAGTTGAGTGAGTTCTGCGTTGTATAAGCTAAATGAGATGTTTGAAACCATCCAAGGGGAAGGGGTTTTCACTGGAGTCCCTGCTGTTTTTGTTCGGCTTCAAGAGTGTCCGGTTGGTTGCTCATGGTGCGATACCAAACAAACGTGGTATGCAGATGAGAATGATCAACGTCAAATAGGCGATATTCTGGTGAAAACGGAAGACTCTCCGACGTGGTGTGTTGCATCTGCCGAGAACATCGTAGAGCAATATCAACAGCAAGGCTTTAATGCTAAGCATATCGTGATTACTGGTGGAGAGCCTTGTATTTATGATCTGCGCCCTTTAACAAAGGCGTTTGAAGATATGGGGTGCCAATGCCAAATTGAAACCAGTGGCACATCAGAAGTGATTACTTCAGAAAATACGTGGGTGACGGTGTCACCAAAAGTAGCAATGAAAGGTAAATTACCAGTGCTTAATAGCGCGTTAGAGCGAGCAAATGAGATTAAGCATCCAGTCGGCACCCAGAAAGACATCGACCACCTTGATGACCTTTTAGCAAATGCGAACGTAGCGGCTGAGACTATCATTGCACTACAACCAATTAGCCAGAAGCCTCGTGCTACGCAATTGTGTATTGATACGTGTATTGCCCGCAATTGGCGTTTGTCTGTTCAAACTCATAAATATTTGAGTATTGCTTAGACGAGAGACTCGTCATCATTCGAGGTAGCTTTTCTATCTAATCCCGGTTTCGCGAGTAATGCTGTTGGTAGCTTTGCTATCGAAACATTGTCGATATATCTAAACAATTTATAGCGTTGTAAAAGCTAAGCAGTGTTGGCTGTTGTGGTGTGGTGCTATCTTTGGTTCGACAATCGTTTCGCATTTAATTGATGCCACCAATCTGGCGGCATCAAAATGAAGCTCTGTTGGCTGGAGTTTCACGCTGAGATAAAACGTTTAGAAGCTAACGCAAAAGGTTTTATCCAGCGCTATTACCGCTAACAAAGACTATTTGCTCGCTAAGTATTCTTCTAAGCCGCTTTGTCGCAGTAGGCACGCTGGGCATTCACCACAGCCTTTACCAACGATTCCGTTGTAACATGTTAAAGTATTGTTTTGGACAAACTCCAACATATTATGCTTATCAGCTAGAGCCCAGGTCTCGGCTTTAGTAAGCCACATTAAAGGAGTCTTAATATTGAAGGCTTTATCCATACCTAAATTGCAAGAGAGATTTAGAGAGCGAATAAAGTTGTCTCGGCAGTCAGGGTAACCACTAAAGTCTGTTTCGCAGACTCCCGTAATGATGTCTTGAATGCCAAGCTGGTAAGCATGGATACATGCGTAAGTAAGAAAGAGAATGTTTCTCCCTGGAACGAATGTATTGGGTACGTTAGCGTCGCTTAAGTCATTAGATACCGGAATGTTGTCTCTTGTCAGAGAGCTTATCGCTAACTCATTAATTGATTTTACATCCAGGACTTTGTGGCTTTTGATGTTAAGTTGCTTACCTAATTCGATAGCGATATCTATTTCATCTGAATGACGCTGGCCATAATCAAACGTTATAGCATGAACTTCATCATATGTATTTAATGCATCGATTAAGCAGGTCGTAGAGTCCTGCCCACCGGAAAAAACCACAAGTGCTTTTGTTGTAGCCATGTTGAACCCTTAGTTATGCTCTTTGATTCTTTGGTATTGATACGTATTCTTAGGCGTTTAATCCCAATTACGTACTCGACTTCGTGGCGATTGCGTCTGCAATCAGCTGGGCTGTGCTCTCAAGCACTCTTTGCTTGTCATCATTTGACAGCTTGTGGAGATTCACAGCAAGTTCAGCGGTGATTTCATCTTCACAAAAAAAATAGTTTAGAGGCACGTTTAGCTCATCTGCGATAAGTTTGAGCGTTTTTACGTCGGGAGTATGGCGCTCCCTTTCGTATTGATTCATCCTTGCACTTGCAGAACTATCATCCATGCCGATACGGATGCCCAGTGCTTTTTGGGACAGATTCGCTTGTTTACGCGCATGCTTAAGGCGGGCTGGGAGTGGGTTATTAAACAACACTTAAAGTTCATACGAAGGACTTGGATGACTAAGATTATCTTAGTTTTTCTGATTTGTGTATACTAAGTAATGCTTAGTTATTGCCGAGGTCGCCAAGGCCGTGTATGTATAGCTAAACAAGATTTCGTATCTTTAGGTTGATTAAGTGACGTTGAATCTACTTCTTCAAAACCTGCCGTATGGGGGCGCGGGAGGAGCGAGTAAGGGCACGAGAAACCGCAGCGATTTGTAGAGCAGAATTTGCTCTTCACATAAACGTAGTCGTCTAAGTTGAAGAGCAATATTGTTCTTGATGATCAACTATATACTTAAGTAAATAACTGTGTCGCACAATAGATCAGAGCTGCTGCTAAGCTCATATTGATGACTTTGCCATATCTCTGGAATTGGGATTGAAGTAGCTTTCCTGCAACGGCCCAAACTACGTTGCTAAGAAGTGCGATCAAAGCAAGAATGAGGCTAGTCGCTAAGATCCAGTAGATATTCTGAGTGTGGGGCAGTACGAACGTAGAAATAGAGGTAATTCCATAAAGAATGATTTTCACATTAACGAACTGCAAACCGAAACCTGTTAAGAAACTGATACCTTTAGAATTATCCGATGAAGTTTTGATCTCACTCGTAGCAAGCCCCCAAGCCAACCAAACAATATAAGCTGCTCCAATCCATGTTAGCCAAGGTGTAATCACGGGCAAGAGGCTGATCATGTTATACGTGAAAGCGCCACAAAGTAGCATCAAAACAACATAGCCACAAAACATCCCCGAAATCACTTTTGTTGAGCGTTTTAGTCCATATTGCGTCGCGATGCTGAGCGATAAAATGTTGTTTGGCCCTGGTGTAATTGAAGTAATGATTACGTAAGTAAAAAATGCGGTGTAGATGGCGGTCATCTCTATCTCTCCTGTTTTTACTGCACTATACTTCGCTACAATTGATTAAAAAATTGAATAAATTAAAACTTAGACTTTTAATTTATTGAACTGTTGGTTGTGGAGTCTAGTCATGAATCTAAAACGCTTTCTTACTTTTAAAGCTATTGTTGAAGAAGGATCGTTTCTAAAAGCGTCACAGAAGCTTTATTGCACGCAATCAACCGTCACCTTTCAAATCAAGCAGTTGGAACAAGATCTGTCTTTGCAGCTGTTCGAAAAAATAGGGCGTAAGATGGTTTTGACTCAAGCAGGAGAAAAGATACTGCCTTACGTCTATGAACTGGCGCGAGTGATGGAAAATATTGAGGGAACAGCACAGCAAGAAAACTCGGAGCCGACCGGTGAATTGAAAGTGCTGGTTGCTGAGACTCAACTTGCTTATAAGATGGCTAATGTTTTAAAAGAGTTCAGGATCAGAGCGCCCAATGTCAGACTCTCTCTGCAATCACAAAATTGCTATCAGATTCGAGATGAGTTGATAGCGGATAAAGCTGATTTAGGTGTGTTTTATCGAGTAGGTAATGACGATACGCTCAAGGTCCACGAGTTTGAGCAGGAGCCACTGGTATTGGTTGCTTCACCGCTTTTAAAAGGGCTAGATTTAAAGAAGAGAGAGCAACATATTGATTTAGGGTTTATAAGCAATGGCCCTAAGTGCCTTTTTCGACGGATGTTTGAGAGCATTATTCAGGATCGTGATATTAGCATCGACAACATGATCGAACTTAGCAGTATTAATACGATCAAAAATTGCGTTGAGAGTAATATTGGTATCTCTTACTTACCTCGTTTTACGGTTGAAAAAGAGTTGCAAGAGGGCAGTTTACAAGAGCTTGAATTCACCGAGTTTTCACAGATGATCAAGCCACTCTGTGCTTATCATGCTGGGAAGTGTGTGACGCCGGCGATGGAAGTCTTTATTGATTGTATGCGTAACGAGTATGAACGGTTTTCTACTTAGAGTCGGTGATCTTTAATATGTTCTATCTGACATAGTTTCGTTTTTACTCCTTTTTACTTTTTAAGTGGCTACTTCTAATTTATTGATTTTTATTGCTTTGTTGTGAATCCGACTGTTGTGGGATGATAAATGGGATCTGAGGTGAAGAGCTATTTATTGACGGAAAGAGATAAGATATAAAAACGACGGCGTGTGATAACTAGATTAGATAAGGTTACATAATTAACAGTGTAATAAATGCCATTCTTTATGGATTATTTTCAACGAGACTTAATTGTTACGGTTCGTTATTATTAACTCGTTAACGCATCCATTGCTAGGAAGTTAACTTACGCATATTGTTTTTTTCATCATTTGCAGCAAATTATATTTGCTGCTTTTTTTTAACCAAAAAAAAGTTCAAAGCTTGAACTACAAGCTCTGAACCTTTATTTATACTTAGTGGTTTTCTACTTTAATAAGTAAAACACCGTTTAAAAGTATCGCGTAACCTAGTAACTCTAAGCTTTCTTCGACCAAGTTTTTCACGTCTCTATTGTATGAGTTCCCCATGAACTCGACCCAAAAATCACCATACCCTGCAAAGCGTGAGAATAAGAAAACAATAAAAAAGCCAATCGTTAACGTCGTGAAGCTAGAATGAGAAATGAAAAGTTTTACCTCATTTTTTATGTTAACTATATTATTAAAACAAAAATAACAGACTGAGACTATTATAATCCAAGCAGGATACTTCCATGAACCGTGAGGGAAATACTGCTCTATGTGGTAGTCCATTTCTCTAACGAATATAACCATAAAAAATGAAGACATTATTACTAATATGTGTTTGAGTTCAAGATATTCCTTAGATTTATACAAACACATTAACGATGAAAAAAGCACAAATGCTATTTGATTCATTTCTATAAGAGAGTTCTCCGATGTGCTTTTGTCCATTTGTACGCTAAAATAAATCGTTGCTAACGTGTAAATAACCAAAAAAATAAGATAAGATATTTTATATACTAACAAACTAGTGACCGAGGTGTGTTTTTCTTTAATATACATCGTAACTTGTATAGGTGATGGATTTGTTAGTATTATAAATTAAGAATGTTTTATATTTAGTGAATTAAGCGCCATTTAGAATGGAACTTAATTCACCTAACATTAAACTTCGATGAATCTTATATGATTCCTGTTTTAACTTGTTGATTTTATTTGATTCTCTTTTCTATTGATTTTGGTTAAATAGAGCCACCTAGCTTTTATTGAAATGCTTTTCCCATATTGGTGGTATGCCAATTTCTTCTTGAACGATATCAATGAATGCCCTAACCAATGGTGATTGCTGACGGTGTGAGTACATGGCATAAATATCACCAAAATCTTGAGTTTCATATTCTGGTAAAAGTTGAACTAAATTAGAAGACTCTAGGTTGTTAGGGAGCATAAATTGACCTATAAGTGCTGCGCCCAGACCTGACTTTACGCTTTCAATTATTAGCTCAGCTTCATTTACCATGTATGACCCTGATATTGGGTATGTATCTAAACCATCTGATTTTGCTTTGTCGTAGAATTTAAGTTTATCGACAATAAAATTACCATTTGAATAAATAATAAAAGGTAGCTTAACTAACTCATCAGGCGTTTCTGGGTTACCATGTTTTTCAATTAAATTTCGAGAAGCAATGATTGCAGTCGTATTTTTTGCTAATTTTCTTGCTACCATTGATGAATCCCTCATAGGTCCGATTCGAAAAGCAATATCAAAATTACTTCTAATCACGTCTACATGAAGATCATCTAGCATTAGTTCAACACTTGCTTTTGGGTACTTATGTAAAAACTTCTCTATCGAAGGTTGTAGATAGAGTTTTCCAAATAATGTTGAGCTTGAAATTCGTACTTTCCCTGAAGGCTCAGTCTGAAAGTTCTCCGCTATTTGTTGAGTATCATCAAGGAGTTGAGATATTTGGTCTGCTTTTTCAACTATTTGCTTGCCGACTTGTGTTAATGAAAGAGAGCGAGTTGTTCTGTTTAATAGCCTAACGCCTAAGTGCTCTTCTAACTGCTTGATGTGTTTAGATAAAACAGAGCGGTCGATATTCATCCCATCTGCTGCTTTTGCAAAAGATCCAGCTTTAGAGACTTCTAAAAGCAGGTGTAGTTTATTTGCTAAATCCACAATGTTTATCCAGGTTAGATATTAGCGTATTAGTTTCATGTATAACTACTGCTCTGTCTAGAAATTATTAATATACTTAATAACCAAAAGAAAAGGGAGCAATAGCTCCCTTTAGTATGAATATAAATGAGTATTTATATTATGGTTATAGTGTTTGACGTTTTTTGTTTCGACTCACTAACATGTAAAAAACAGGTGTGAGTAGTAATCCAAATACCGTTACGCCTACCATACCCGAGAATACGGCAATACCCATTGCTTGTCGCATTTCCGCTCCGGCCCCTGTACCAATCATTAATGGAATAACACCAGCGGTAAATGCAATTGATGTCATTAGAATCGGTCGAAGACGTAAACGACATGCTTCCAAAATCGCTGATAAGGTATCTTGGCCATTGTCTTTAAGTTCTTTAGCGAACTCCACCATCAAGATGGCATTTTTACACGCTAGAGCCACAAGGACAATCAAAGCAATTTGTGTGAATATATTGTTGTCACCACCAATGAACCAAACACCTGCTAGTGCAGAAAAAATGGTCATAGGAACGATCAAAATGATAGCGAATGGCAGTTTTAAACTCTCGTACTGCGAAGCTAGCACCATGAAAACTAACAAAACAACAAGTGGGAATATATACACCATCGTGTTACCAGCCAAAATCTGCTGGTAGGTTACATCAGTCCATTCATAAACCATTCCCTCTGCTAGGTTTTGATCCAGTACTTCCTCAATAGCCGTTTGGGCTTGGTCAGAGCTGTAACCAAAAGCAGGACTGCCGTTTAGTTCTGCACTAGGGTAGCCGTTATAGTGCATCACGCGGTCAGGCCCAATCGTGGGTATGATCTCCAGTACAGCGCCGAGAGGAACCATTTGTCCGGCAGCATTTTTTACTTTGTAGTTAAGTATTTGGTCAGGTTCGAGACGATAGTTCATGTCTGCCTGGGCATTCACTTTGTATGTTCTACCAAACATATTGAAGTCATTGACGTATAATGATCCTAAATAAACTTGAAGCGCATCAAAAACCTGCTCTAGAGGAACACCTTGCAGCATCGCTTGTTCACGATCTATTTGGATGTCCATCTGCGGCACTTGTATACGAAATGTGGAATATAATCCCATCAGCTCGGGTCTTGTTGATGCCTCACTTATTACCAAGTTCAATTGCTTGAAGAGCTCATCAAACCCCTTGTTCGCACGGTCTTCGATTTGAAGTTTAAAGCCGCCAGTAGAGCCAAGTCCTTGGATTGGTGGTGGTGGAAAAATCGCAACGAAGGCTTCATCAATGATTGAAAAGCTCTTATTCAAAGATGCAACAATCGCATTTGCTCCGAGAGTTGGATCATTTCGTTTATCGAAGTCCTCAAGCGTAACAAAAACGATGCCACTATTCGGACTGTTAGTAAAACCATTGACCGATAAGCCTGGGAAAGAAATGGTTTGTGCTACGCCAGGTGTTGCCAGCGCGAGGTTTTCCATTTCTTTAATAACGGACTCTGTTCTATCTAAACTTGCTGCATCTGGAAGTTGGGCGATCGCAACTAAATACTGCTTATCTTGTTGAGGAATGAATCCTCCAGGAACCGCTTTGAATAGAGAAACCGTTCCCCCGAGTAACGCAATGTATACCACCACAACAACAAGGCTAAAACGAATCAGCTTCTTGACCAGAGCTTGATATTGGTTCGAGCTATACTCAAAAATTCTATTGAATGGCGCAAAAACATACTTACCAAAAACCGCATCCAAGAGTTTGGTTAGCCGATCGGGTTTTGCGTTCTTATCTTGTAATAGCAGTGCTGATAAAGCAGGCGATAACGTCAACGAGTTAATTGCTGAAATAATCGTCGAGATCGTAATTGTTAGTGCGAACTGCTTATAAAACTGACCGGATAACCCTGTAATAAAGGTTGTCGGGATAAACACCGCACATAACACTAATGCAATTGCAATAATTGGCCCGGTAACTTCGGTCATTGCTTGTTTCGTTGCTTCTAGTGGTGCAAGACCATTATGGATGTTCCGTTCCACGTTTTCGACGACGACAATGGCGTCATCGACGACGATGCCTATGGCGAGAACAAGTCCAAACAACGAAAGTGTGTTAATCGATACTCCGAGCATTTGCATTACAGCGAACGTACCGATTAATGAAACAGGCACCGCAATGATAGGGATGATAGACGCGCGCCATGTTTGCAAAAACAGAATAACTACGACAACAACAAGTACAATTGCCTCTAGCAGAGTATGAACCACCGCGTCTATCGAACCACGAACAAAGACGGTCGGGTCGTAGGCTATTTCATATGAAACTCCAGCTGGAAAGGCTGCTTGTAAACGGTCCATGGTTGAGCGAACCTGATTAGATAACTCAATAGCATTAGCACCAGGACGTTGGAATACGGGCATCGCCACCGCTGGTTTACCATTTAACAAGGCGCGCAGTGCATAAGAGTTTTGACCTAGCTCTACGCGTGCAACGTCTTTAAGACGTGTCAAAGCCCCTGTTTCGTCAACTTTTACTACAATGTCGTTGAATTCATCAATATTCTCCAAGCGGCCCTTTACGTTCAACAAAACTTGGAATTGGTTTTCATTAGCGGCTGGTTGCGCACCTAATGAGCCTGCTGCCACCTGTTGGTTTTGAGATCGGACGGCTGAGACAACGTCCATTACGGTTAGATTTCTAGAAGCGAGCTCATCTGGATTTAACCACAAGCGCATTGAGTACTCGTCACCACCGAAAAGGCGCACATCACCAACGCCTCCGAGCCGAGCTATCTCATCTTTCAAGTTTAAATTAGCGTAGTTAGCTAGATAACTGACTTCACGGCTAGAATCTGGAGAATATATATGCACAACCATAGTGAGATCAGGAGAGGCTTTTTCGGCAACAACTCCTAACCGTTGGACGGCTTCTGGTAATCGGGGCAAAGCTGTAGTGACGCGGTTTTGAATTTGAACCTGAGCTTTGTCCAAGTCCGTACCCAAAGCAAAGGTTACGGTCAATGTCATTCTACCGTCACTGGTTGCCTGCGAAAACATATATAACATGTTTTCTGTACCATTAATTTCTTGCTCCAGAGGCGTAGCAACTGTTTCTGCGATTACTTTTGGGTTCGCACCAGGATAGTTTGCTGTAACTACTACTGTAGGAGGGACAACCTCTGGATATTCACTCACAGGCAACTGCAAAAGTGAAATTGCGCCTACTATTAATATCAATAGCGATAACATAGAGGCAAATATGGGTCTTTGAATAAAAAAGTGTGCAAATTTCATTCGGTTGTCTTCTTAGTCTTGAGCTAAACGTTTGTTTGGCAACGATGTTGAGTTTGAAGCCATAATCAATGAAGTATTGCTAATATCTAGCGTGACATTTTTTGGTTTGACTTTGCTATTTGGGCCAACTTTTGCTGGGCCATTTACCGCAATAATTGAGTCGGCGTTCAAGCCATTCTCGATAGCACGAAATGTTCCGTAACGTTCGCCTAAGGTTACGATGCTGTATTGCAACGTATTCTCTTCATTGAGTGTTAATACAAAGCGGTTTTCTAGATCTGTGCCAATAGAACGCTCTGGAACGAGAACTCGTTCAACTGGTTTGGTTGTTGATATCTGAACTCGGCCAAACGATCCCACTTTTAAGTTTGATTTTGTTGCATCGAATACCGCTCGAACCTGCAAAGTACCGGTGTTTTCGTTGATGGAGTTGTCGACAAAGTCAACGCGTCCAAAAAACACCTGCCCATTTTGTCCAGATAGTTCAAGACGAGTAGGTAAGTTAGAGTCGGCATTGATTGTCGAGAAGTAACGGTTCCAAGTTCGCTCATCGACATCAAAGTATGCATATACCTGATCGTTAGAGACAATGTTTGATATAACGCTTTGATTTGCGTTTACATTGTTTCCTTTAGTAATGAATGCTCTTGAAATAGTGCCGCTAATAGGGGCATATATCTTCGTAAACTCAAGATCTAACTTTGCGGATTCTAACTGAGCACGCAAGGCCATTAGTTCTGCAGAGCGTTGTTTTACTGCGGTATCTCGGGCCTCTGCTTGTTCCGCTGAGATGGCCTTTCGCTTAACAAGTTGAGCGGCTCTCTTTTGTTCGTTTGCTGCTTGCTCTAGCGCAGCTCGAGCACTCTTAACTTGCGCTTCAAGTCGTGAGACCTGAGCTTTGAAGGTTCGATCATCAAGAGTGACGAGTAAGTCGCCTTTGTTGACACTCTGTCCGTCTTTGAACTCTACCGTTTCAATAACTCCGGAAACGCGTGGCATTAAAGAAACTTTCTCTGGGGCTTGAAGCCTTGTTGTAAAGGTGAACCACGATTGAACGGGCTCATAGATGACTTTGGAGACGTCTATCGTAGGTAAGGGAGTATTAGGTTGTTTGGTTATCTCTTCGTCTGCACAAGCAGCTAAAACGGATAAAAGGCCAATGCCGAAAACTTTCTTTAACATTTGTCGCGCCCTAAATGATTCTGTTCATACTAAAAGGAACGGCATTGTATTCATTGTACCTATGGGTAAATAGGCCCTCAGCGAACATAGAGTAGTGATAAAAATGCACGATTAAATATTGGTCAAAATGCTCGCTTTTTGGTTTGAAAAAGGTCAGTTTAGGGTTTTCAAGACGTGGAGTATTGTTAAATGTAATAAGCCATAATAGATAGGAATAACTAAACAGAAGCTAAAGATAGCGACGAAAATTAAAGCTTTTTTAATTCGTGCATTATTTGCAATTCACTGATGCAATTTGAACCATAAAAAATTGAAATTAATTTTGTAAAATCCATTTCCCATCACATAAAGAATAAAAACTAAATAAGGAATTGTGCAGTGGATCTCGCAAGCCAACTTGAATTACTACTGGATGTCTCTGAATACGGAACTTTTGCTAAGGCTGCTGACAGAAATCATATAGATCGTTCAGCTTTGTCAAAACAGATCAAAAAGCTAGAGGATGAATTGGGCTTACGGCTGTTAAACCGTTCCACGCGTTCGCTATCCCTGACTAATGCTGGTGTTGAGATGGTGGCGCAAGCTAAGAAAGTAAGAGAGGTTCTAACTGAAACTCGTAGTATTGCTGCTACATTTCAGGATGAACCGAAAGGTAATCTGAAAATATCAAGCTCCACTTTCTTTGGCAGAGCATACTTAAATCAGGCAGTTAAAGAGTTTATAAAACAGTACCCAAACATTACTGTAGAGCTGCTGCTCGATGATAATCGAGTCGATGTTATCCACGAAGGTTTTGATGTTGTGTTTCGTATCGGACCAATCCGAGAGTCCAACATGATAGTACGTAAGTTGGCAAGCAATAATATGGCACTGGTTGCATCGAAGAGTTTTATTGACAAGTATGGAACCCCGAGCTCTCCAGAAGAGCTTATAAAAATGCCAGCAGTAATATACTCTAATGCTAACTTTAAGGCGGATAAGCTACGTATAGCGCCAAGCCAGTCATCAAGCGACGTTAGAACGTATAATATCAACGGGCAGTACTTCGTGAATGAAACTGAGTTAATGCTCGATGCCGTAAAATCTGATCTAGGGTATGCTTTAATAGGGCAGTTCTTTCTTCAGGAGAGTTTGAGTAAACAAGATCTTGTACAGTTGCTTCCTGATTATAATCTTCCCGCGATAGGGGAAATATATGCAATGTATACTCACCGAAATCAACAACCATTAGCCAAACTGTTCATTGATACTGTTCAAAAAATAATAGGGACGCCTCCTGTTTGGATGGATTATCTCAACTAATATGAGTACTAGGACATAATGTTTTAGATTGAGGGCTTGTTTATATTTATCCATAGAATATGGTTGAATTTGCACTTTAAAAATAATTGCCACTGTTCATAATTTCACTCGATTCAAACAACACAAGTAGTGGTAATTAAATGAAAATGACAAGAACGTCGATCGCAATCGCAGCACTTTTTTCTGCAAGTGCTGCAAATTCAGCCGTAGTTTATGAAGATCAAGAATCAGTATTAAATATTCATGGCCGAGCGCAAGGGATGTATTATTTCTCTGATGATAAAAATGCAGACGGAGATAATAGCTACATTCGTGTAGGACTTTCAGGTGAGTCTAAAATAAATGAAGATCTTTATGCATTCGGCTTATATGAGTTGGAATTTAAGTCTAATCGCAGAGATGCTGATGGGATTGAAGATGATGAATTTGATATCCGAAAAGGCTATGTAGGAGTTGGTGCAGATTACGGAACAGTAAGTTATGGACGTCAATACGGTGCGGTCACTTTAGTATCTGACTACACGGATATTTTCCCGGAGTTTGGTAATGAAGCTGCTGGCGTAAGTGCGGATCTATATGGTACCGGTCGCTCCGATTCAGTATTTAAGCTAACGACAAGCTATGAAGGTTTGAATATTCATGTTAGCTATCAGGCTGAAAACGATGAAGTGTCAACAGATGCAGCCTCTTATGGTGCGGCGGCGGACTACAAGTTGCCATATGGCTTCAAAGTTGCGCTTGGTTACAACGAAGGTGAAGGGCAATCGGGTGCAGAAGATGCAGATCTGCTAACGGGTGCTATTGCATTTGAATACGACAAGTTTTATGCCTCTGTTTTATACAGTGATGGTGAAAACTGGGCTAAAGATGGTTCTGAAAGTAATATTGATTACACCGGTATTGAAGCAGTTGCCACTTATGAAGTAACAGATAAGCTTTGGGCACTAGTTGGCTATAACAATCTAGAGCGTGATGATGAAGATGTCGTCGATTACTACTCACTAGGTGCAGAGTATGATTTGACTTCTAATTTTAAAGCACTAGCAGAATACAGAATTACAGATGTAGACAATGAAGACGATATTCTTGCAATAGCTGCGAGATATTCATTCTAAAAAATTAATAAATATAAAAAGCCTGAAACTATTTTCAGGCTTTTTTATTTATCGGTGTAATTTTATAAGTGCTGATTTTAATCCATATATAATGGATTATATTGATCGTTACTTGTTTAAGTGTTTTGAATATAATTGTTTTGTTAGCTAGTCCACTGCTAGTTTTCATTTTCATATTTTTTGAATGATGTATTTTTTCTTTGGCAACAAGAAATGTCTTGTTGCCTTTTTTTATTTTCATGCTTTATGGTTAATTAAAAAAATAGTCATTTTATATATTGCTATAAACGATAAAAATGTAACGACAATTGTCGATCTTAGATTTAGTTAATCTTCATAGAAAATTAAACTCCATTTCAAGTGTCTTTTTTATTTAAGTGATGTGGAGTCCATATGGCGCACCAAGCGAATGACAAAGCGCCAAACGACGAAATGTATCTCAATGAAGATTGGAAAAAAGATTCTTATGTAAACGATAGAGGTAGGGATTGATACTGCTTATGTAAGGAGAGAGCGATTTATGAAAAGCCGTCGTTTCAATATGATTAGACACCTTTACTTTCTTAAAATAGGAAGGGCTCTAAGAAAGTAAAGGTGCAGATGATTTTTTAGTTTTTACCGCCGTCACTTGTTCTGAAGTGATAATCGAAGTTTATGATTGCACGATATTTAACTTCATCACGGTTAAGTGCGTACTCTTCAACTCTCACCTTACTATCATCGATTGCAATATCACGAGGGAAACCGCTTCCAGTGATGTTTAGACGATTTCTAAGTTCATGTTTTGATAGCGTTTGGTATTCATCGACAAGATCAAACGCAGAGCTATAAGCGGCATCTTTTGTCGTAAAGTCATTGAGAACAACTTTGTTTGTAGAGTGTTCGACATGAATACCAGCAGTAGCAGATAAACTGAATAATAATAGTGATGAGAGCGTCATTAGTTTTTTCATATAGTCACCTTTTTATTTGTATTACAAAGTCAAGATGTCCAACGAATCCTTGTTAATATCTCTCGACAAAGGTGATAGTGCCATTATAGAAATGTGCTGTACATCACATTTGTGACCATTGACTATGGAAGAATTGTCAACAATAAAACTCAAGCACTTTTGACATTACGGTCAATGTGAAAAAGCGAATATCTGTATGGTTTCGTTAATAATTAAACCACTCTCGGAAACGCTGACTATTCAGTCAAAGCGTATGTTTCTTGTCGTTATAGTGACCTGCCTACAACTTAATCACTTAATGCATGCAATTCAATTGCAATGGCTTGGTATAGATTTTCATTCAGATCTTCCAGCTTAGTAACGATCCTACAAATTCTAGTGATTAAAAAGTCATTATTTGTGGTTTTTTATTCTATTGTCGTGTATAAAAAACTTTACAACAAATGATAAAGGAATATCCATGAAAAAGTTATTGTGTTTTGCTGCACTGGGGTTAGCTGTTTCGACGACGGTTAATGCAGACCCAATTTTAGACGACATCAAAAGTACAGGGGAGCTAAAAGTCTGCTTTGATTCTGGGTATATGCCTTTTGAAATGACAGCAAAAAATGGGCAGTACATTGGGTTTGATATCGATTTGGGTAAGCAAATGGCGCGTGCCATGGATGTTAAGTTTGTGCCGGTAAACACTTCATGGGATGGCATTATCCCAACACTGTTGACTGGTAAGTGTCACATGATTATGGGCGGGATGACTATCACACCTATGCGAAATACTCAGGTGAATTTCGCTGATCCCTATGTGGTTATTGGTCAATCTATTCTCGTAGATCTCAAACATGAAGGTAAAGTGTCTAGTTACCGAGATCTCAATAGTCCAGATTATGTTGTTGCAACTAAGCTTGGGACAACGGGTGAGCAAGCGGTAAAACGATACCTTCCGAAAGCTAAGATAAATCTATACGAAACTCAGTCTGAAGCGGTACTTGAGGTTGCCAACGGAAAGGTAGATGCGTTTGTTTATGACTTTCCTTACAACTCTATTTATGTGGCGGAAAACAAAGGGCAGTTAATGCACTTGGCTAAACCGTTTACTTACGAGCCTTTGGGTTGGGCTGTGCCGCAAGGAAATCCAGATACGCTTAACTTCTTAAACAACTATTTACGTCAAATTAAGGGCGATGGAACTTACGATCGCATTTACGATAAGTGGTTTAACGACGATAAATGGTTAAAGCAAGTCAAGTAATCATATTGTTATTGTAGAGGAGCGGTTAGCTTCTGGCTCGGTTCATCGCCAACCAAACGGTTCGTGCTGTGAAGCTAACGCTTTTCTTTATTCAAATACCCAACCAACTTTAATCAAAGTCATTCTCGGAATCACATGCAAAATAACTTTAAATCCCTATTGTGGAACGCTGTTTTTGTTCTTGTTTTGCTATCAATTTGCGGTCTTGTCTATTTGTCAGGTAAGCGAATCGATTACAGCTGGAATTGGGAGCGTGTCCTTCCTTATATTGCCACTAACGCTGCTTCATCCATTACCGCGCCTGTCGATGGGAACATCATTCTCGACGAGAATAACCAACTGGCTCTGGAGAGTATTCATGGTGATATTGTTCTTGAACTAAGCCAATATAAGTCTGTGGACGTCTATGAAGGTGATCTTATTTTTGAAGGAGATACCTTAGCAACTATAAAAGAGTGGCGCTCTGGCCCAATTTTAGATGGTGTTGTGACGACCATTAAAATCTCGCTCTGGTCACTTATCATTGCTCTAGCGTTGGGCTTAGTTGTCGGACTAATGCGTATATCCAGCAATCCGGCATTAAAAAAGCTGGCGCTTGTGTATGTCGAGGTCATTCGTGGAACGCCTCTTTTAGTACAGATTTTTATCGTTTACTTCTTTATTGGTACTGTGCTTGACCTTGAGCGTTTTACTGCGGGAGTGATAGCGCTCTCCGTGTTTACCGCCGCTTATGTCGCAGAAATTGTGCGGTCAGGAATCCAGTCAATCCCAAGAGGACAAATGGAAGCGGCGCGTTCACTAGGAATGAATTATCCCAAAGCGATGATTTATGTCATTTTACCTCAAGCGTTTAAGCAGACATTACCTCCCTTAGCCGGGCAGTTTATCAACCTGATAAAAGATTCCTCACTTGTCTCCGTGATTTCGATTACTGATCTGACAAAAGCGGGCAGGGAAGTCGTAAGTGGTAGTTTTGCCCCATTTGAAGTTTGGTTTACCGTTGCGGCCCTTTATTTGCTTCTAACTAGTACCTTATCTTGGGCAATACAAACGTTAGAAAAGAAATTGGCAGCAAGTGATTAATGGTGGAGTCATTAATGGAATACATTATTTCAGCAAAAACAATTAATAAAATTTACCCTAATGGCTGCCATGCGCTCAAGGACGTATCGGTAAATGTAGAAAAAGGGGAGGTGATTGTCATCGTAGGACCGTCAGGTTCTGGTAAGTCAACATTCTTACGGACGATCAATCAATTAGAGACAATAAATAGTGGGTCTATAATCGTAGATGGTATCGATATGTACCACAAATCTACGGATATAAATAAACTACGCGCTGATGTGGGCATGGTATTTCAAGGCTTCAACCTTTTTCCACATAAAACGGCGATAGAGAACGTCATGTTAGCACCTTTAAAGGTTTCTAAACGTGACCCTGAATCGGTGAAGAAAGAAGCAAAAGATTTGCTTTATAAAGTCGGTCTGTCGGAGAGAATGGATAATTATCCTAATCATTTATCAGGTGGACAGCAGCAGCGCGTCGCAATCGCTCGTGCGTTAGCAATGAAGCCCAACATTATGTTGTTTGATGAACCCACATCAGCACTAGACCCTGAAATGGTTGGAGAAGTTCTTGATGTGATGAAAGATTTGGCCAGGGACGGAATGACCATGGTCGTGGTTACTCATGAAATGGGTTTCGCAAAAGAGGTCGCTGATAGGGTGTTGTTTATGGAAGATGGTGAGCTTTTGGTTTCTGACTCTCCTGAGCGATTTTTTGATAACCCCTCCAATCCTAGATTACAGAAGTTTTTATCTAAGGTCTTATAATAAAAAGAAAATTTGATTGAGGGTTAGTCCCTCAATCACTTCATGCACTATTGTGGCTCGTAACGCCCGCCTCGCCGAGAGACATAGATAATGGGATTTTTACTCGAAGTTAATGGCGATAACATTAGCTTGGTCCGAATGAAAGGTCTGGTAAATACTAGAGTGTTTAATCAGCCATTAAGTCTTTGTTCACTTTAAACATAACAATTTCATTTTGAATTGATAAAAATTGTGTTTGAATAGAGCTTATGGATGTTTGGCGGTATGGATGTCTAAATGAAGAAAGTAACAATTTTAGATGGTGGCATGGGGCGAGAGTTAAAACGTATTGGCGCCCCTTTTTCTCAGCCGCTTTGGAGTGCACAAGCGCTAATTGAATCACCACAATATGTAAAAATGGCACATGAGAATTTCATAGACGCTGGCGCAGAGATTATCACTGTCAACAGTTATGCATGTGTTCCATTTCACTTAGGCGAGGAACTCTATGCAAAACGGGGGACTGAGTTAGCAAAATCTGCAGCCAAAATTGCCAGAGATGTAGTCACCAGCTCTAACGATAGAGTGCTCGTTGCGGGTTCTCTTCCTCCTGTAATGGGGTCTTACAGGCCTGAATTATTCGAGCCGAAAAGGGCACTGGAAGTGGCTTCTGAGTTATTTGAAGCTCAAGATCAATATGTTGATATTTGGTTAGCTGAGACCGTGTCTAGCCTCGCTGAAGTTGAAGTTCTATCAATAATTTTAGCCAAAACAGATAAGCCCAATTATCTTGCTTTCACCTTAATGGATGAGCCTAACTCTTTGCCTCGCCTTCGCTCAGGGGAATCTCTTAAAGTCGCGGTTAATACGCTGTTGAAAACAAATGTTTCAGGTATCTTTTTCAATTGCTCTATTCCTGAAGTTGTCGAGCAAGCGATCATTGATACACAAGCAGTATTGAGTGAGTCAGGTAGAGAATTGACGATAGGTGTTTTCGCAAATAGCTTTGCTCCGATAAAGCAAGCGCACCAAGCCAACGAGACCATTCAGGAAGTTCGTCATTTCTCTCCGACTGAATATCTTGAGTATGCTAAAAAGTGGCATGCGCAGGGAGCGAGCATTATTGGTGGTTGCTGTGGGATTGAACCACGTCATATTAAATTGCTAGCGACTTGGAGAGACACTCTCGAAAACGCCTAATTTTGGTGAAGCGCAGGGAAGTATGACAAGAGATTTTGTTTTTTATTCATCGTTATAGATAAAATAAAGGCCTTTCATATCTGGCAAAGTAACAAGATGCTTTAACTTGCTCATTCATTACCTTGCCAGTTTGCCTCGAGACTTTTATTAATTATTTTTGGTTCAGATTAACGACAATCTTTCCAACTGTTCTCTGATTTCGCATGTCCAAGAGTGCGTTACCTACATCTTCTAAGCCGATGATCTTCAGTTTCGGTACTTCCAATTCTCCATTTTCTAATAGCTCAGACACTTCCTTTCCGGCATTAACGATACTTGCAAACCCTCTCTCGCCAAAGACATGACCAGAGCCCAAACTTATTTGGTGGAAGCCCAAGCCTTTTAAGAAGGCATCTGGATATTGAGAAGGGTCGACAGTCTTGACGAGCTCCACCATTTCGCCCTCAAAGGTTAACACCGAGGCTGCAATTCGGTCGTTATCACCGCCTACACAATCGAGTGCAACCTCAACGCCATGATTTCCGGTAATGTCCATTACTCGCTGAACTACATCTTCATGATGATAATCAATCATATGGGTTGCTCCTAACGAGGACAAATATGCGTGATTAGCTTCTGAACTAGTAGCAATGATCTGTTCAACACCAAATGTCTTTGCTAACTGAATAGCAAAGCTTCCAACGCCACCAGCACCTCCGGCGATAAAAATGCTGCTTCGATTTGAAATATCGAGCTTGTCTACCAAAGCGCGATATGCGGTCCAGGCTGCGCAAGGTGTAGATGCTGCCACTTCAACCGGAACCTGAGGGTGCTTTATAAGCGTTCTTGAATCATGGATAGCAAATTCAGCGAATCCTCCGTGATGGCGTCTCATGTTTCCGTGATACAACACTTTATCGCCAACCTTCCAATCAACGACCGCATCGCCTACAGAGACTATTTCTCCTGATACGTCTAACCCGCCAACAAAATTGTTATCCATGTTAGTGACCATGTCTGACCAATAATGAATTTTTGCATCGACAGGGTTCAAACCAACAGCGTTAACTTTAACCAATACATCAAATTGGGTTTCTAGTTTTGGTGTAGGTAATTCGGATAAAGAGAAAGTATCGTTATCTCGTTGGTAAGTTATCGCTCTCATAGGTTTTCCTTATTATTAAGAATGGTCGAAAGTCATACTAACTCAGAGGGTGATGCTGAAATAATTATGGTTTTTTCTTATTTTGATAATTTTAGGTTATGTTTGATAAAAAGGATTCGAGATGCTCTGAAATTATCATCGACAACCAGTCTGCATAGCTAACGACATGTAACTTTATGATAAGTATTGACTAGTTTTATTATTCCATTTTTATGGAAATATTTTGTTGATCTTTTGTTTTGTGATTCTATAATTCCAGAAATATCGAAATAAAGGCTTGTCTATCAGGTAAGCTTGTTAGCGAAAAAATGACGAGGAGAGTAAATGTGAATACAGAAATTATAACTATGGCTAAAGAAGCGCTGGATATGTTTGCGTTTCTAGCAACCGAACTTATCATCTTATTTCTGGCAATTAGCTACATTGTCGGTGTGTTGCAAGATTTTCTAACACCAGAAAAAATTCAATCTATTCTTAGCTCGAAAAAGGGTAAAGGTTATTTCATTGCTGCGTTGCTAGGTTCGATTACGCCTTTCTGTTCGTGTTCGACCATTCCTTTCTTAAAAGGCTTGTTGCGTGCAAGAGCAGGTTTTGGACCTATGATGGTGTTCCTATTTGCAAGCCCGTTGCTTAACCCAGTGATTATTGGCTTGTTTGTGGTGACTTTTGGTTGGAAAGTTGCGGTATTTTACTTTGCTATTGCGATGTCAGTATCAGTGGTAGCAGGCTATGTACTTGAAAAACTAGGGTTTGAACGTTACGTCAAACCAGAAGCATATCAAGCGGTAGGTTCTTCTTCGTGCGGTACTTCTTGTGGCGATTCAAGCAAGAAAAAAGAAGAAGCGAGGCCAGTATCAAGCTGTAGTACCAGCGCCTGCAATGAACCTACGCCAGTTGCGGCGAAAACATCTTGTTGTGGTGATGCACCAAAACCTGAACCTAAAGTGGAAGTGTCTTGCTGTTCATCTGGCGGTAGTGCAACAGCGACAGTCGTGGAAGAGAAAGAGCCTAGCCGCTGGGTACGTATTTGGCAATCAACTTGGAAAGACTTTAAGCAAGTGTTCCCTTATCTCATGATGGGGATTGCGATTGGTTCATTTATCTATGGCTTCATCCCGACGGAGTTCATTGCGGAGTTCGCTGGTGAAGCGAAGTGGTACGCGATTCCGGTCGCAGCAATCATTGGTATTCCATGGTACATCCGTGCAGAGGCGGTCATTCCACTTAGCGCGGCACTAGTACAAAAAGGTATGGCTCTTGGGTCTGTTATGGCGCTTATTATTGGTAGTGCTGGCGCAAGTCTTACAGAAGTGATTTTGTTGAAATCAATTTTTAAGAACCAGATGATTGCTGCCTTCCTAATCGTTATCTTAACGATGGCCATGGGAGCGGGTTACTTATATAGCTGGGCTTTTTTATAAAAATAACCCTCGGGCGATTGCTCGAGGGCTTTGTTTTTGTTGCCATATAGGGAAAGGGAAGTTTCCTATACCGCGCAGGCTATAAAAAGATAAAGAGGTTACTCGTAAATACTATAGGAGAAATACTTGCTGGCGATGGTTTTATGCTTACCGCTCTGGATCAATTTTTGTATTCCGCTATCGAGTAATGCTTTTAATTCTTTGTCTTGTTTTCTCACTGCTACGCCAATGCCACGGCCGAACCACTTTTCCTCTGTAAACGCTGGTCCAGTAAAGTGATAGCCTTCACCTTGTGCAGTTTCAAGAAAACCAGCACTTAAACCGATTGAGCCGCCAAATACAGCATCTAACCGTCCATTGAGTAGATCGGTAAATGCCTCATCGAACGTACCATAACGACGAATATCAATATCTGGATACAAGGCAGAAAGGTACTTATCACCAATTGTGGCTCTTTGAACTCCAATAGATAAACGATTTAGGCTGCCGTCATCCATGTTGATTTCTCTATCATTTTTCATTACAAAACGAGTCGGTACTTTTGCATAAGGGACGGTGAAATCGACTTTCTTTTCTCGTTCTTCGGTGATTGTCATTGCAGCAATAATCGCATCGTTCTTGCGACTAAGGAGAGAAGGGATGATGCCATCCCAATCCATTTTTGAGATAACGCACTTTACTTCTAACTCTTTGCATAACGCGTTAGCGAGGTCGACTTCAAACCCTTCTAGCTTTCCCTCTTTTGTCGTCCAGCTAAATGGAGGGTAAGCCCCTTCAACAGTGAAGCGAATTTGTTTCCACTCTTTCGCATGGCTGAAAACTGAAAATAAGCTAATAAACAATACGACTATCCATTTCATAAACGTTTCCTTGTAACTGTTTGGAAACCAATGTTTAACACAAAGTAAGCAAATATCAATGAAAGTGCATATATGTGTGACCTTTCGCCCGCATTGTGTGAGCGAAAGGTTTTACGTGTATTACAGCTTATCTTCAATAGTTACGAGGGAAACTCTCGTTGAGACAGCGTGAAGTGCAATGTTGTGAATCATTTCATCGACCGTGGTACAGCTATCCATTAAGATCGAAACATCATACTTGTCCGCAGATTTTGAGATAGCAGTATGTGTGACGCAGTTTTGTGTCATCATTCCGCATACAAGTAACTCCGTTACATTTTTGCTTGCCAATACTTCTTCTAAACGTGTTCCTTCAAAGCTATCTGCGAAGTGCTTTACCACGATTTCGGAATTCGGCGCTAAAGCAAGAACTTCTGGGTGAATATTGGCACCGTCGCTGCCTTCATTGAAGAATGGGGCAATGCCCATGGCAGGATCGGCAATATGCTGAATATGAATCACAGGAATGTTTTGCTCATTGGCTTTAGTTATTGCTCTCTTAACATTGTCTAAAGTTGATTCTGTATTCCATAAAGGAAACTTTCCTTCTGGGAAATAGTCGTTTTGCAAATCAATTACAAGTAGGGCTTTTTGAGTCATTTTCTTTTCCTTTTATTCAGGATCATTGCGGTACGAATAATATAAAGACTTTTAGCTACCTTCTTTAGAGTCTAAAATGACACAAAAGAGTCAAAAAGCGACACTTGAAGATAATTGAAAATGAAAATAGCACTCGTTAATTACCCAGATAGCTCGCAAGCCTCCGTATATGGTTTAAGCGAACTCTTCGAGATGGCAAACCGTGCGGCGGCTAAATTGGGCGTTGATGTGCACTTTGAAGTAGAGATATTGGATCACTGGCCAAACACGCACTTCGATGTGAAAACAGCGGTAATGATTCCGCCTAGCGGCACTGGTCAATACTACTTAGAACCAGAGCCAGAGCTACTCGACTGGTTAAATGTCCAATATAGTAAAGGTGCGATTTTAGCCTCCGCCTGCGCTGGTACTTTTATTCTTGCTCAAACCCAGTTGCTGACCAATAAGTCTTGTACAACACACTGGGGCTTGGCTCCTTCATTAGCGAGTCAGTTTCCCGATATCCACGTAAGACAAGAAGCCATCCTTATTAACGAAGGAACGATCATTACGGCTGGGGGTATGATGTCATGGGTGGATTTAGGTTTGGAGTTGGTTTCCTTATTTGCGTCACCGGCAGTAATGCGCCTGTTAGGCAAAATGTTGGTTATTGATACTGGTCCGAGAGAGCAACGCTTTTATCAACAGTTTACCCCAAACTTCCAACATGGTGATGAGGTAATTGTTCAACTACAGCACTATATAAACGATCATTATCAAGGAAAACTGAGCAATAAAGAGCTTGCAGAGTTGAGTTGTTTAACAGAAAGAACATTGCAGCGACGCTTTAAAAAGGCGACAGGTTTCAATGTTAACCAATACATACAAAGCTTAAGAGTACAAAAAGCTTGTGATTTACTTGAGTCGACAACCCTAACATTTGACGCAATATCATTTAGAGTGGGTTACCAAGATGTGAGCGCGTTCAGGAAAATATTTAATAGGATCGTAGGTTTAACACCGAAGTCGTTCAGATCTCGGTTCTGTTCATAAACGCCAGAAGTAAGATACTGTTGGTATTAAACATTTATAACTCAGAAGCAAACACCACATATTTTTACAAGCTGGCTTAGCGTGATGAAAAGGGATAACAAGCTAAGCCAACCGTAGCGTTCTCCTAATTACTGAACATTTTGTAGAGCGCTTAAAGTATTCTAAAATTACAACGACTTATATAGGCCGCTGTTAATCGAAAAGCTATGTGATTTCCAAAACCAGTTTCCCAGTATGTTGTTTGCGTGAAAATACTTCTTGCGCTTGACCTATCTGGTTTAAGGGAAATGACTCCGCGACTAAGGGACGAATTGCGTTCTGTTCGATATAGCGAACCAAGTTACCGAATACTTCTGGTGCCAAAACGGTACAACCAAATAACGCTAGGTCTTTAAGGTAAAGAGTTCTTACATCCAGCTCGACAATTGGGCCGCCTATGGCGCCGGAAACAGCGTATCTTGATCCTGGTTTTAGTACCTGAAGAAATTGTGGCCACTGCTCTCCTGCGACCAGATCAATCACTACGTCAACGCTGTTTTCTCCGAGAGTCGCTGTTAAATTTGCATCGCGAGGGATAACTTGGTTTGCTCCTAATGCCGTGATCTGTTCTTTCTTTTCTGGGCTGGCGATAGCAATGACGTATGCTCCACGCGCCTTCGCCAGTTGGATTGCGGCAGAGCCAACACCACCGGATGCCCCTGAAATCAGTACGGTATCGCTCGCTGTGACATTAGAGCGGACAAGCATGTTCTCTGCAGTTGAATAAGAACAAGGGAAGGAGGCCAAGTCGATATCCGATAAACTACTATTCACTGCATATGCATGTTTACTGTCAACAACAGTGAACTGAGCAAAGCCACCATCACATTCTGAACCGAAGTACCAAGGCGAGCTAAGTGCTTGACTGTTGAAGCGCGTAATACATGGTTCGATGAGCACGCGCTGGCCGACTCGTGATGGGCAGATATTCTCACCAACAGCGACGATGGTACCGCATACATCAGCACCTTGGATTCGAGGGAGAGATAGCGCGTCTCCTGACCAACTTGCATCCATGCTATTGGCGTCGTTTTTAGAATACCATGCTGTTCGGGTATTGATGTCGGTGTTATTGACTCCGGCGGCGGCTACTTGGATCAATACATCATCAGGCGAGGGGACTGGCACAGGTATATCATCGCGGTAACGAAGCATATCTGGCCCACCATGACCGATAAGTTGGACGCCTTTCATTACTTTCGGGATTGTGGTCATTGATTGTTCTCCTTCATTAGTTCTAGCAGAGTGTGTTCAGCGGATGCAAAGGCAGCGTGACCGAGAACCGGCCATGCGTTGGATAGACCTTCATGTAACAAGAAGAGTGTGGTTGCGAGGTCTTCTCGCTGACTTAGTTGGAGCATAAGCTGACGGACCGCCAATTTGTGTTGTTTTACTGCTTGATTAATCGATAGATTTTCTGGATAGGCTGCTAATGCATTGATGGACATGCAGCCATTCGGTGCAAACTCCTTCATCCAATCCTCGAGGCGAGTGAATAGGTGTAATACAGCCGGTGTTCCATTGGCAGGGGCGTCTTCGAGCAAAAAACTCAAATACCTTTGATGGCGATGCTCGAGAGCTGCAACAATCATCGCTTCCTTGGAGGGGTAGTATTTGTACAGGGTTCTCAGGCTGACTTCGCAGGCGTTTTTGAGTTGGGGTACGCTCGGCTCGGCGAAGCCATACTGACTGAATGCTTTTTCTAGGCTTGCTGCGATTTTTTCTTTCACTATTTGACATACCAGGTAGAACGTTTGTTTTACCTAAGGGTAGAATAAACTTTCTACCTCAGTCAATGGTGTATTTAAACTCTGTATTGAAAGCCCGACGTAATGCCGGGCTAACTTAAGTGATTTTTATCGATTCGGAACGTGAATCAGTGTGCCGTTGCGTGCTGCTCTCCACGCTTGTCTAGCATTCCGCTGAAACGGGTTAGTAGTAGAGCACCTAATACTACGATCGCGCCAATCCAAGGTGTGTGCATCAGCCCAGCATTGGCCACGATAAGGCCACCGCCCCAAGAACCCAGTGCAATACCTACGTTAAATGCAGCAATGTTGAGACCAGAAGCGACGTCGACTGCATCAGGTGAATATTTCTCTGCTAGTTTGACAACATAAACTTGAAGTCCTGGAACGTTACCAAAGGCAAAGGCACCCCAGACAAGAATGGTCACTACTGCAGAAATTGGATTAAATGCTGTGACACTAAACACGAGCAATACCACAATTAGGCCCGAGAAAATCGCTGTCAGAGCTTTGATTGTCCCCATAGAGTCGGCCATCTTTCCGCCCCAGATGTTGCCGAATGCGACCGATACACCATAAACCAACATAATTAGGCTGATAGCGCTAGAGCCAAACCCCGAAACTTCTTCCAAAATAGGAGCCAAGTAAGTGAAGGCTGTGAACGTACCACCGTAACCGAGCGCGGTGATTGCGTACACCAAAAGTAGACGAGGCTGAGTCAAGACTTTTACTTGCGATGACAGCTTGGTTGCTGGTGGTTGTTTCAGATTACTCGGCACTAGCAGAGCGCTTCCTATCAGTGCGATGATTCCAAGGATCGCGACGATTAGGAAGGTTGCCTGCCAACCAAATGTCTGGCCAATCCAGGTGCCAAGTGGCACGCCCGTCACTAGAGCTACGGTCAGACCGGTAAACATAATAGCAATTGCGCTAGCGGCTTTTTCTTTTGACACTAGGCCAGTGGCGATAGTCGAGCCGATCGAAAAGAACACACCGTGTGCAAGCCCGGTCAGTATCCTTGCTGTAACTAGAGTGTTGTATCCAGGTGCTTGCCAGGCTAACAGATTGCCAAGAACAAACAGTGCCATAACAGAAAGCAGAACGTACTTTCTTTTCCAGTTACCAGTCAGCGCTGTTAAAACGGGAGCACCAACCGCGACACCAAGTGCGTACAGGCTAACTAAAAGACCCGCTGAAGGTAATGATACGTTGAGGTCGGAGGCCATAGTCGGTATCAGACCGACAATTACAAACTCCGTGGTTCCAATAGCAAAGGCGCTAAGCGTCAATGCAAGTAAAGCTAAAGGCATAACAACTCTCTCTTATAATCATTGAATATGAATGGATAAACGAATAGCCCGTTTCCATGTCGTGTATTATTAAAGAGTTATTCGTTGCGAAAAATGGTGTTTATTACAAAATACTTTTGCTATAAATGATGGAAATGCGCAATTAAGAAAGGGGATGAAATGTTAACCCGATCAGATGAATTAGAGATTCTCATGGCAGTTGTGGATAGTGGTGGATTTTCTTCCGCTGCTGATGCACTAGGTATTCAAGTCGCTAGGGTATCTCGTGCGGTTAGTAAAGTTGAATCACAGTTGGGGGTAACCTTGCTGAATCGCACGACACGCAGAGTGGAAGTTACTGAGGAAGGGCATCAGTTTGTTGAAGCGGTTCGCTTAGGTTTACTACAAATACAGCAAGCTGAAGAAGAGATCA
Organism: Vibrio sp. Vb2880; assembly: GCF_033337975.1. NCBI lineage: Bacteria > Pseudomonadati > Pseudomonadota > Gammaproteobacteria > Vibrionales > Vibrionaceae > Vibrio > Vibrio sp. Vb2880. The sequence goes on along the minus strand of NZ_JAWORT010000013.1, from coordinate 12,028 downwards.
TCACACGAGGTGAATTACCCAAGGGGCGCTTAAGAGTTGATGCCGCTAGCCCATTTGTTTTACATCAACTCGTGCCGTTAATTCAGCCATTTAAAGAGGCTTATCCTGATATTCAGCTCGATCTTACCTCTAATGAGGGTTTTGTGGATCTATTGGAAAAAAGAACCGATGTGGCGATACGTATTGGACGATTATCGGATTCAACACTGCATGCTAAACCTTTAGGAACAAGCCCACTATTTATCGTTGCCACGCCTGGTTATTTATCTAAACGAGGTTTCCCTGAAGCGGTGAGCGATTTGCGCAGTCATAACTTGATCGGTTTTTCTGGCGCTAAAGTGTTAAATCAGTGGCCATTACGAGGGTTTGAGATGATAGAGCCTGATATCCTATCCAGCAGTGGTGAAACGGTTAGACAGTTAGTGCTGGCAGGGAACGGCATTGCATGTTTATCTGGCTTTATGGTGAAAGATGATCTTGATTCTGGACGGTTAGTGGCATTGTTTGAATCGGAAAAAATCACAAATACTGGACGAGAACAGGTCAATGCTGTGTTCTACAAATCTTCTTCAGTCTCTAAGCGTATTTCCGCGTTCATCGACTTTATTCAACCAAGACTTACTTTAAAATAACACTATTATTGTTGTTTTGACAAAAGAGTTTTGTCGTTATTGCAGCTTTTGTTTTTCCAACTGCCAAGCCTAGCGTGCCACCCCTTAGTAAGGTGGCACATATTTTTATTTGCTCTTAGTTAAAGCGTGGCAACACGTACTGAGCGATCTGTTCCATTGATTTATCAATTGGTTGGCTATTACGACGGAAATGCAACCCGATGTGATTGACTCCTGCTTCTTGCATTTTTTCTAGCTCATCGCTCAAGCCATTGACTCCGGCCTGGATACCAAAATGATGCCGAACGACTGGTGCATTTGGGTTATCGACTAAATCAAGATGAATAAAGCTGGCGTAGGGTTTGTTTCCCGCTACGGAGCGCCAAAGTGCAACGCGGTGTTCATGATCATCAGGTGTGCCTGGGTAGGCGAGCCAGCCGTCTAGGTTTTCTCCTATCCATTGTGGACTTTGCTGCGCTAACCCTGCGACATAGATAGGAATATCAGCAAACTCGGGTAATAACTGTAGATCGTTACCCAGCTTATCATTTTGCGTATCTTTCAAAATCTCTACACTTTCTCGAAAAGCTGAGCCACGGCTGTCAAAGTTAGCGTTAAAAACGGGATATTCACTAGGACGGTCTCCACTAGCCACACCGAGTATCAGGCGGTCACCACTTAACTCGTTGATGGTCGCAGCGGCTTTTTTTACTAGCCAAGGTTGTCTTAACGGTAATACTATCGCTGCTGTCCCTAGTAGAATGTTGTCAGTGCACGCAGAGAGATAGCCAAGATAACTGAACGGTTCATAAATTTGTGCCGCGTCTCCAAAGTTAGGGTCGTACAACGGGACATCTCTCACCCACGCTACGTTAAAGCCTAACTTATCGGCTAACATAATACGCTGTTTATGTGCACTCATGTCTGGTACGCCGAACGGTTTTCGTTGGAGCAGGCGTTTTTTCTGGCCTTCTTGGGTCCAGTCATTATCTAGGGGGAGCTCAACCCCGATGGTGAATCTGTTACTTAAATCTTTATGCATTATGAAGCCTGACTATTACTTTGAGTACTAGGAGGCAAGGTGCCTCCCTGATATTCAGGACACTATGAGATTTTTGTTGTGAGAAAAAGCGGCTAAAAGACAAAAGTGTTTTGCCACAAACAGCGGTGGTCTTTAAAGGAACTGGTGGTTCTCTACCTTGATTTCTTGCTTGATGAAGTCAATAAAAGAGCTGATCCGGCGTGAGGTACTGGCATTTTTGTAATACACCGCATGAACGGGCTGTTCGACATTATGCGTGTGTTCACTAAGCACGCCCACTAAGCGACCAGCTTGTCGGTCAGAGTAGGTCATAAAGTCAGACAGGCAAGCTATCCCCGCACCATGTAAGGCTAAACATCTTAGCGTCTCGCCATTATCAGATCTTAGGCTACTCATAATACGCAGAAGTTTGTTCTTATCATCCATGATCGGCCATTCCTTAAGATACTCCGGCTTGTTGAATCCAAGTAGCTTGTGATTGAGTAACTGATCTATTGAGGTTGGAGTACCATGTTGTCTTAAATACTCTGGACTCGCGACGATTCGAATCCGACTTTTACCAAGAAATATCGCGCGCATGGTTGAGTTTTGTAGCTCACCGATACGAAAAGCAATATCGGTTTTTGTTCCCAAAAGGCTAATATTTTCCTCATTGGAATTGAGATCGATTTCGACTTCTGGATACAAGCTCTGATATTTAGCAATGTGCGGCGTTAGTACGTGCAGTAAGAAGGGGGTAGCTGCGTTTATTCGTAGGAGGCCAGAGGGCTTATATTTCTGGCTTTTCAGTTGTGCTTCGGCATTCTCTACTGCTTCTACAATATGTCTGACTTTATCGAGGTATATCGTTCCTTCATTAGTAACATCTAACTTACGGGTTGTGCGATTTAACAAGGTCGTTTCGAGTTTGGCTTCTAGCCGAGATACCGATCGACTCACCGCCGAGACGGTCATCGATAACAGTTCAGCCGCAGAGCTGATTGAACCCGTATCGACCACGGCCATAAAGGTGCGCATTTCATCTAGAGTAGCTTTCATTGTTGAATATATTTCAAATTAGATTTGAGTATTGTTAACTTTACGGAAAGTTTCTTGCGGCGTAAAGTTTTGCTTCGAATCAACTATAAAATCGATAATTCAGGAGATTTAGATGAAAGTACCATCATTTGGCGTCGGCACGTTTCGTTTAGAGGGTGAAGTAGTTAAGGATTCAGTCCGTAATGCGTTAGAAGTGGGTTACCGCGTAATTGATACTGCACAGATTTACGGTAATGAGGCAGAAATCGGTGAAGTATTGACACAGTCCGGTATTGCACGTGATGAGCTATTCATTACGACCAAGATCTGGGTTGATAACATGAACACGGAACAACTCATTCCAAGTCTAAAAGAGAGCTTAGAAAAGCTAAATACAGATTATGTGGATTTGACCTTGATCCATTGGCCTGGCAATAACAATAACTTGAACGAATACATGGCTTCATTACTTGAAGCTAAATCGCAAGGGTTAACCCGTAATATTGGCGTATCCAACTTTAATATTGACTTGTTGCAACAAGCGATAGAAGTGGTCGGTAAAGAGAATATTGTTACTAACCAAATCGAGCTTAGCCCTTATTTGCAAAATCGTAAGTTGGTCAGCTTCATGCAGGAAAACGATATTCAGGTAACGTCTTACATGACCTTGGCATATGGGAAAGTACTTGGGGACCCAACTATTGCAGGTATTGCTGAGGACTATCAGGCCACGCCAGCTCAAGTCGCGCTTGCTTGGGCTTTGTCAAAAGGTTACGCGGTGATCCCGTCTTCAACTAAACGAGATAATTTGGCAAGTAACCTGAAAGCACTTGAACTTAATCTGAGTGAAGAGGCGATTGCTAAGATAGATGCGTTGGAAAGAAATGGCCGCGAAGTAAACCCTGAAGGGCTAGCGCCTGAGTGGGATGATTGAGTGAGTTTCACGGGAAATCATTGCCTAAATGACACCTCTGCAATCGCTGACTTCCTCAGCGTTTGACGGTAGTACAACACCACAGACGATAACGGCTCGCTTGTCTGACGATAGTGCGTGCTTTTATCTTTTTGGCCTATTGGTTTATTGTATTCTCCCGGCCTTCAATTTGGCCGGGAGACGTCATTTAGAGATCATTTACCATTCGATTGTAGAGCCATCAAATACGCGGAAGCTTCCGGATTGCTCAAGTGTTAGCTGTTCTGCGACCGAAACAATACCAGCAACACTTTCCTCGGCAGAAAAGGTTGCGTCCTCACCGCCCATATCGGTTTTTACCCAGCCGGGATGAACTGCGACAGTTTTTACTCCTTGCGATTCGAGATTGCGTGCTGCTGATACTAGAACCTGATTAAGCGCTGCTTTAGATGCTCGATAACTGTACATGTTACCTGAACTGTTATCGCTTAAACTCGCAACTCGGGTTGAGATTCCCACGATGGTTTTGTGCTGACTTTTCGCAACGTTGTCTTGTAGGGCTTGAATTAGCAGGGCAGGTGCGACGGTATTTATGTTTAGTACTTCTAGCCATTTTTTCTGGGTCATTTCGCCAAGCTTTGCACACTCTTCGCCTAATACACCTGCATTCAGAATTAAATGATCGAGCGGACGCTCCGCTAATTGAGTGGCTAACTGATCGATATCTTGTTGGTTAGTGACGTCTAGAGCCATCAGTTGAAGTTGATTGGGTTGGGTTACTAGTTCATTGAGCTGCTTAGCATTTTCTGGTGAACGACAAGTTGCGATAACTTGCCAACCTTTTCCAAGGTAGTGGCGGACAAATTGCAAGCCTAAGCCACGGTTAGCGCCAGTGATTAATACAGTAGACATCGCTTCTCCTACGTTGTTGAGTTGAACAACGACCATATTAGAGGCGACGTATAAGCATGTAATCAAAACAGTATAAAAATGGCCTAGGATTCGACATTGTCAAATCTTAAAGTTTGAGAAAGATGCTGGCAAAGTGTTTTAGCCTAGTGACCGTCAGTTCGGAGGCAGCACCGCTAACACCTGCAACAGCAACGAATTTGCCATCCAAGTAAAGGGGGATCGCTAAGCAATTGAGGTTTGGCTCTGCCTCTTCTAAATCGAGTGCGTAACCTGATAATACAACCTGATTAAGTTCAGTTTCTAACGTGGGGGATATTTGGTTTTCAAGGCGTAATGTTCGACGAAGCTCATCATCAAAACTAAGAAAAACTTTGCCGATCGCAGATGTTGTGAGTCCTTCTCGTTTCCCTCTCGGGCTACGGATAGTAAGAGGGTTATCCTGCTCTATAGCATCGATATACAAGTACTCTTTAGCGCCACTTTGTACAGCGAGGTAAGCTGTGTTGTTAGTCATTTGGGCCATTTTTTTCAGCAATGGAACAAAATGTTGTCGGATAGCTTCGTTTTTTTGTTCAATCGGCTTAGACAGTTCATAGCATCTAAACCCTAGGCTGTAGCTATGGTTGTGTTTGGATACATATCCAAGAGAGTGTAGAGTCGCAAGTAACCCGTGAACAGTCGTCTTATTTAACTGGATCGCATTACTGATCGTCTGTAATGATAGGGGAGACTCACTCATCGAGAGCAACTCGAGGATTAGAAAACCTCGCTCTAGAGACTGAATGTTTTTTCTTGCCTTGGGCACAAAGACTCCTTGATGATGGTGTTGCATCTGAATGGCTTACTGATGCTTCCACCTATAACAAACCACTACGCTGGTGGTTTGGTTTTATTAGAGAATATACTCAGCACTTAAACTGATCGGCTCGTTGTATGCGTCCACAAGGGAGTTTTTTCCTTGCTTCTTAGCATTGTATAACGCTTGGTCTAATATCGAATAGAGCTCATCAAAGTTGGTGAGTGGCATTGAGGTTGATAAATAGGCCAGACTCGCAGATATATTCAATTGATGGTTATTAAGCGAATGTACACTCTTTTCTGAAATTGTTTTATGCAGACTTTGTATTCTAAAGGGAACGTCAATCTCATCGACGTTTTTCAATAGCAAGATAAACTCTTCTCCACCTAAACGACCCAAGAACTCTCCCTTATTAAGTTTAGCTTTAAGCGCTTTGCATACCTGTTGTAGTACTAAGTCGCCAGTCGGATGACCATACTGATCATTAATCGCCTTAAAGTCATCTAGATCGATTAATGCTAGAACGTAGCGGAAGTCTCCTTCAGCTTTGGAGGTTTGGCTTTTAATCGTCTCTATAATTGCCGCTCTGTTTAATGCACACGTTAAGCTGTCTATTTTGGCTTTTAGGCGTGTTTGTCGCTGAACCATCAATGCCAGAGCGAGGAGAACTAATAAACAGAAAACAACAAAATTATAAGTGCGTTGTTGGTCTGTGAGTTTTTCAAACTGGTACTGACTTAGAAGAGTTTCGTTGTTCAACTGCGCGACTTGTAGATCATATTCATACTCTTTTTTAGTGAGATCTAGTGCCTCTAATGCCTTGATATTACTCGCGTCTCGGTTCGTTAGTTCAATCGTCGAGTAGGCCTTGTGATGCTCCAGCGCCTTTTTGTAATCATTTTGAGCTTGGTATGCTTTTGAGAGGAGTAATTGGGCTTGCGCTTGCAATAAGGGCCTAGCGTTTTTTACCGCTAATCTTAACGCTATTGTACTGTGTTCAATCGATTTTTCGGGTGTCTGGTTCTTTAAATATGCCAATCCAGCAGCCAAATGACCCTCTGTTTCAAGGTGCGTATTCTCATAAGTTTGGGCAATGTTTAATGCTCTTCCAATGTAATCTACCGCGGTATCCAATTGCCCAGAGTCGGCCAAAGCAGCAGATAACCCTAAATAGGTCAACCCTTGCCCGTATGGGTAATGAAGTTGTTCGAGAATCGTTAATGCATTTTTGTAGTGGCTGATGGACTTATCGAGTTCTTTGGATTTTCTGTACATCGCTCCTAGACTATGTTCGACTTGCGCAACTTCAGAGGTGTCCCTTCATCTTGGCGAACCAGTAAGGCTTGAATGAGATATTGCTCTGATTGTTCAAATTGCCCCAGCTCTGCAAGTAAATTGCCGACGTCATTGTAAATCCCTGAAGGATCGCTTTGCGTCGACATGTTGGCCATCAACTGTCGATACAAACTTAAGGCTTTTTCATAGTCACCGCGGTAATTGTAGTTATTTGCTATCACGCGCAAAGCAAGATCAACAGGGAAGTTTTCTTGATGCTTATGATTTAAGTGGCTCTCTAAGGATGAGCAATAAAAGTTTGCTTTGTGATAACGACCTTGTTGATTCAGCGTATAACAAAGTTGATAGTTCATCAGAGCCTTGCCTTCGGAATCGGATATTTTCTTCATTGTCTGTCGCAAAGAAGAAAAGCTATCTACTGAGGCCTCGTAACTACCATGCTTACGTTCATTTAAGGCAAGAATATATTCTGATTCTAATTGAGAAAAATGGTTGTCTAAGACTTGACTGCTGCCGTAGTAAGGCTGATTTATGTTTGACATATATTCATAAATCAATCCACTTACGTAGAGCTTTTCGCTGTCCGATTTCGCTGTATGGTAGCGATCTTGAAGCATGCTCAATGCCGACTCAGGGTTGCTTCGTAGTGTGGTTTGGTAGACAGAGTGCCACTGTGTGATATTTTGGTTTGGTTCAATATCTTGAGTGTCGCTTGCATATACTGGAGTGAGCAAAAGTGACGCAAGCAAGGGATAGAGCACGCGCATGTTTAAACGAGCCTTTAATTTAAGGTGCCTTTAAAGTTGAGTTATCATAGCGCTTTTAACGCATCAGCGTTGTGATTAAGTTGGGTGTACTAAGAAAAAGAGCAGTAAAACTATGCACTTGGTCGAGATATTGAAAGAAGAGGCATAAAAAGAAAGACCTCAACATAAAGTTGAGGTCAGAAATCTTTAATCAATGTAAAGCTTTGCTAGATCTTGAGGCTCCATTTCTTTGCCTTCTAACTGATCGTTCCAGTTAGTTCCAACAAGAACACCATCTTCAGCAAGAGTCAAAAGCCAATCTTCAACAAAGATATCTAATGGGATTTCTAGTACAGTAAAATCTGCCCATTCTTCAACATTATGTGCTTCTGCATCTTCTTTAGAAGACCAGAAAGGCATGACTTCGCTGTTTTCGAATTCAGTTGAATCGCAAGATAGCCAACCTTCTTCATTGCGTAAACCCCAAACCAATTGGTTTTCTTTCGTTTCTGCAACAAAAAGGTCAAGGTTCGCTTGGATATCTGATGTAAGTTTGCTCATTTCAAAACTCTCGTTGTTATGACGTGGCTAGAGTAACACTAAAGTGCCGATTCCTAAAGCATAATACGGTTGTCGAAATGAGTAAAAATAAAGGAGCCGAAGCTCCTTTTCTGAGGTTAAGTATTCACTCGTTTTTGTTTGCTTTATGCTTGCAGAGCAAACAAAAACAGGTACTTTACCTTTCTGGAAGAGTTGTGAATATTGTCCACTCTCTTTTTATCTCGCCTTTGTAACCAACGACTGATGCGGTTACTCGACGATTTAAAGCATGGCTGACTTCATCGGTCCCTTGTTGTGCTAAGTGAGTGTCACCAAAACCAACAATGCGGACTCTACTCGGTTCGATGTCGTAGCTAAGTAGGGCTTCACGGACATTGCGTGCTCGTCTTTCAGAAAGATCTTGGTTATGCTTTGAACCACCAACTTTACTAGCATAGCCGTGCAGCTCTATCGAAGTAGTAGGGTACTCTTTTAAAAAGTCGGAAAGCTCTCGGACTTGTCTTCTGAAGACTGGATTGATCTCATCAGAGTCGTTAGCAAAAAGTATCCGCACTTGCATGTTATCTGATGCTTTAATGTATTCTCCACAACCGTCGTTGTCGACCTCTGAGCCTTCAGGTGTACCTGGGCACATATCTCGAGCATTGATGACACCATCGTTATCGTCATCTTGCAAATCTGCTATTTGTTCTGCATTTGGTACAGGACGATACTCATATTCGTCTTCAGCAACAACGTGTTGAGTGATGGCGAGCATACCCAATGCAAATAGAATCTTCACTGGTTTCATGATCAGTACTCCACCTTTTCATTCCATTCTGTAGGTACATCGACACGCAAGGCATTTAACAATTGTCCTGTCGCGTTCATAACGCGGTACTTGGCGTACTGCTCTGAGTATCGAGCATCCAAGTAGTTCTTTCTCGCTTCGAAAAGTTCGTTTTCAGTATTTAACAAGTCCAGCAGAGTGCGTTTTCCAATGCGATACTGCTTTTCGTAGGCGATGACAGTTTCAGAGGCCGAATCTACGTGATCCGCTAGGAACTCTTTTTGTTGAAGTGTTAAATCTAACGCACTCCAAGATAGACGAAGACCTTCTTCTACTTGGCGGTATGCACGTTCTCTTAGGTCTTTTGCTTTATTTAGTTGGTAGGCAAAACTTTCAGCGTTGGCTACGTCACTACCACCGTTAAAGAGGTTGTAACGCATGCGCAACATCGCTGTTGTCTCTTCGCTGCTTCCTTCAATACCGCTTGCATCATCACGCCATGTTTGAGCCGCTTCTACCGATATCGTTGGGTAGTAAGCTCCCTTAGATTGCTTGTATTGGAACTTTGCAGAGTCCACATCAGCTACCGAGATTTTGATTACTGGGTGTGACTCGAATGCCAAGTCAATCGCTTCATCGATGGTGTAGGGAATAAAGTTTTGGTCCGCTCTTGGGAAAATCAATCCTTGTGGTGACTGTCCAACAAGGCGTGTAAAGGTGGTGTGGCTGTCATATAAGTTGTTCTGAGCTGCCACCAAGTTACCGTGAGCCTTTGCTAAACGAGCCTCTACCTGGGTTAGGTCTGCTGTAGAACCGATACCTGAGTTAACTCGCTTTTTAATGTCTTCATAGATCTTCTTATGCACTTTCAAGTTATTCTCGGAAAGTGTAAGAATTTCATAAGCTTTTACTGAGTCTAAATAAACTTTCGCGACCTCTAGAGCGGTGTCTTGGGCATCAGCTAGAAGTTGATAACGGACCGATTCAGCATCAGCTGCTGTTCGATCCATATCATTAAGTGTCGCTGAGCCATCCCATATTAGCTGGGTTAGTGTCACGGTGGCTTCTTTTCTTGTCAGGTCGGTTGAATCTCGCCCTGACTCTGCGGGTTTGATTCCTTCGTAACCGATACCGGCATCTAAGTCTACGGATGGGAGGTAAGCACCACCAGATGCTTCATTCACATACTGCTTGCTAACGAATTCATTGAACGCACTTTTGATGTCAGGATTGGTTTTTAATGTGTTTTCAACCGCTTGCTCTAGCGTTTGCCCAAACGCATGACTAGCGGTGAACATACCAATACAAAAGGCGTTGGCACGAGTCCACTTCACTGTGATTCTCCTAGATAATGGTAAAAATTCTCGAGGTGATAGGGCTTATAAGTGGAATACTTATAAGGGCGTCAATAATTTAGCGCACAATAACATTAATATGCGATGAAGTAACCTGTTGATTCGCTGTTCATTTGTTTCAATTTTGATAAATCAACCTACTAAATCTCCCTAAAACTTGAATTAAGATCTCAAATTAAAGATGGAGGTAATGGCTAGAAACGAGTGTCCAGATTTTAATAAAATAAAACACTTATGCGTCTGGATTCTTATTGATGTATGACACATAATTACTTTATTGAGCATCAAATTGCTGTTATTGCACTATATATTCGGGCAATATATAGCAAATTAGTATTGTTAGTCAAAAACTTGACAGTTATTTAGGGTTAAGGTTTATATGGATCGTACAGCATTAGTGCCACTCGGTAATCAAGTCGTCGTAATAGGTTTGGATGGGCAGCTGAGAGTCCTTGCAGAAGGACAGCAGCCTCTACCAGGTGAAGTGATAGTGGCAATGACAGATGCTGCGCCTCAAGACCTGAAAATTCAGCTTGCTCAAGAGCAAGGTTTAAAAGATATTTCAGACGATGTAGCACAGATTATTAGTGCTATTGAGCAAGGTCAAGACCCTTCTGCTATTGATGAAGAACTCGCACCTGCAGCGGGTGAAAATAGTGGCTCCAGTTTGCAAAATAGTGCCACGATTGTACGAGATGGTACTGAAGTGCTAGCCTCAACAAACTTTGAAACTATTGGCCTAGAATCCCTCGGCTTATCTGAAACACAAGCGTTGACCTTAAATGACTTCTTCACAACAGGTATCGAGACAAGTGGGGATGGCTCAAGTAAGCCACTTACTAATTCTCCAGTGACATTAAGCGCTGTTGAGGAAGATAGCGATCCAATCACGATAACTACTGAAGAATTACTATCTAATGTCAATATTGATGATGCCGATACTCTTGTCATTACAAACGTCACTATTGAGAGTGGGAATGGCACCTTAATTGATAACAGCGATGGATCTTGGACTTACATTCCAGAGGCTGATGATGACACTGAAGTGTCATTCTCCTATGACATTATTGATAACGATGGCGGTGTTATTAATGGCACTGCTAACTTAGATATTACGCCTGTTAATGACGCGCCAATAGCAACTAATGATGCGATTCAAACTGACGAGGATTCCCAGGTTGTAATTGATGTGCTCGCTAACGACAGTGATATTGAAGGTGATGATTTAATCATTACCTCTGCTTCTGTACCAGAAGAGCAAGGTATCGTTGAGATTATCGATGGTAAGCTTGTTTTCACTCCGGCCGAAAATTTCAACGGTAATGCAACGATTAGCTACACCATCACAGATGGTGAGTTAGAGGATGAAGCTCAAGTTTCGGTAACAGTAAACTCAGTTAACGATGCGCCTATTGCCTCTAATGATACAACAATTACAGAGGAAGATAGTTCAGTAACGGTTGATGTCCTGCCAAACGACACCGACATTGATGGCGATACGCTGTCTATCCAATCGGCTTCCGTACCTGAAACACAAGGTACAGTTGAGATCGTTGATGGAAAACTGGTCTTCACACCGGCTGAGAACTTCCATGGTGACGCTGAAATCACTTACACCGTGACCGATGGTGCACTGACTGACCAAGCGACGGTCAACGTCACCGTGAATGCGGTGAACGACACGCCTGTGGTTGAAAGCAGCATTACAGACCAAACCTTGGCGGAGGACTTTACGCCATACAGCATCGATCTAAATACGGCTTTCAGTGATGTAGATAACGTGGATGGCGATCTGAGCTTCAGCGTTGCTGGCAACAGCAACATTCAAGTGGCGATCGTCAACGGTATTGCTACGTTCACTCCAACCGCGGACTGGAACGGCTCAGAAGCATTGACCTTTACTGCTACCGATCCAAGCGGTGAAAGCGTTAGCCAAACGGTGAACTTTACGGTTGCGCCTGTGGCGGACATCGTGGCAGATAAAGCGACGGTTGTGGAAGATACGCC